>JBEARB010000015.1:0-51314 GCA_041163625.1 Pseudomonadota bacterium
CTGCGTTCGGGGCATCCCGACCCCGCCTCGGCGCGGGCCGGGGCCCCCCCCCTCCGACGCCAACCCCGCACACCGTCTGACACTTCCGGGCCCCCGCGCGGCGCCGGCACGCTTGCTGCTCTAGGGAGCGCATCCACGCGCCGCGTTTGCGGCCCGCAGCCCATAGGAGTCCACATGTCCTCGCCTCGCGCCCTCCCCAGCGTCCCCGTTCGTCACGCCGCGCTCCTCGCGGAGCTCGAGAACACCCGGAGATTCGCGCGCAAGTTGGTGCGCGATCACCACGGCAGCGGGGCGGACTTCGACGACCTCGAGGCCGAAGCGATCCTCGGCGCCGTCGAAGCATCGAGTCGCTACGACGCCAGTCGCGGCGCGGGCCTCGCCACCTACGCGTGGCTGCGGATGCGCGGGCGGATCGTCGAGGCTCAGCGTCGCACGCGGCGAGAGACCGCGCTTGCCACGGAGCTGCTCGAGCGACCGCTCGAGGCCGGCGGGATGCGCTCGGATCGACTGCGCGACGCCATCGACGCAGAAGCGCTGGTGCGGCGGGTCGAACCCGAACTCCGGACCGACGAGCGCATCGTGTTGCAGGAGGTCCACCTGCGCGGTCGGGGGCTGCACGAGGTCGGGCGCGAGCGCGGCTGGAGCCCGCAGCAGTCCGCGCGACGCAACCGAGCGCTCCTCGCACGCCTGCGCGCGGACGTCGTGGGCCGCGACGCCGAGCGCGCGGGCCGTCAGGAATCGATCGGCTGAACGCGAGTTCGGTCGGGGTCGTCGTCACCGACGCAGTCCGTGGCGGCGCCCCCGACGAGCCGTGCGGCGCCAAACCTGCGGCGCCACAAAAATAGCGAGACGAGCGGGCTGCTACGCCCACTCGCCTCGATTCGATCCTTCAGGCTCTGGGACGAACTACCAGGAACCGTGCGAGCCGTGACTACCGTGCGAGCCGTGGCTACCGTGCGAGCCGTGGCTGCCGTGCGAGCCGTGGCTGCCGTGCGAACCGTGCGAGCCGTGGCTGCAGTGCTCGGCGCCCAGCACGGCGTCACCGGCCGCGAGAGCCGAACCTTCCGAGAGCATGAGGAACGTGGACACACGCTGCTCCTGCTTCTCGCTGATCGCCACCTCCTCGTTCGAGAGGAAGTCCGCGACGTTCTTCTTCACGGTGGGAAGGGTCTTCTTCTTCGTCATGAGATCCCCGCGCAGCGTGCTCGTTCGGCCTCGCTTCGTCGGCCCTGTTGGCCCACCGATTCTGCAGCGACCGTTCGGCCCGCTGCCTCCTCGGCAGGTTGCCCGTGTCGACCTTTCGATCGACCCGAGCGTTGTCTTCCTGTCCCGATGGTTGCCCACCGGTGCTTCACCGTCGGCGCTCCGGCCTTCGGTCTAACCCCAGGTTTGGTCCCGGCGTCCGCTCCGTTTCGGCTGGGGGATGGCTCCGGCGGAAACGCGATGCCCGTCTGTAGTGGTATCAATCGGGCCTGCGCCTGTCAACACAAACGCGAGACTCAGGGCAACGTGCTTGACCGACTGCGCGCGCGAAGCTATCTCGCGCCGGCGCCCTCCGGGGCGATCGGAGCGGGTCCATGACGATCGAGATCGACGCGACACGGCGCCTGGAAACACTGCGATCTGCGGTAGCTGCGGTGTTCGACGAGGTCCGCGCGGCGGGCCTGGACGCACGCGTCCGGGGCGCGTTCGCGCTCGCGGTGGCCAACGATCTCGAGCCCGCTCCGATCTGGCCCTTGGTGCTCGAGGTCGAGGTCGACGCGCTCCCGGCACCGGTGCAGTCTGCGTGTGCGGCGGCTTGGCCGCTTCCCCACGAGCTGCGTCTGCTCGATCGCGGCACGCACTATGTCGCACCCTGTCGGGCCTTCGCCGTGAGCTGGCGTCCCGGCGAGGCGGTCGAACTGCCGGAGGCGCCGGTGCCGACCGACGACGACGAGGCTGAGACCGCCACCGCCGGGCTGTTGCCGATGCGTGGCGACTGGGCGCGCAAGCTGCGCGGCCGCGCGGAGCGGATCCTCGAGATCGCGGCGCTCGCGGCGGCCACGGGAGAGCGTCCGAGCGCAGACACCCAGAAGGCGATGACCCGCGAGTCCGGGCACGTCTTGACCCTGCCCCGAGAGACGTGGCTGCGATGGATGGACGCGGTGCTCTGCGGTCCGCGCGCCAGCGTCGGCCTGCAGCTGCTGCAGGATGTGCGCGTCCTACCGTTGCTGGTGCCCGAAGTCGTCGCGATGATCGACTTCCACCGCAGCTGCCCGGTCCACCACAAGGATATCTGGGATCACACGCTGCAAGTCGTCGACAAATGCCCGCCCCTGCCCACGGTGCGCTGGTCGGCGCTGATGCACGACGTCGGCAAGGTGTGGACGCGCTCGATCAGCGGTCGCGGCAAGGTGCACTTCTTCCGTCACGAAGAGCTCGGCGCCATCTTGATGGAGGGCGTCGCCGCGCGCTTCCACATGCCAGCCGAGCGGCGTGATGCGATCTGCTACGTCATCGCCAACCACGCCCGCGCCAACGTCTACTCGACCGAATGGACGGACTCTGCGGTGCGCCGGCTGATGCGGGACATGGGCGAGCATCTCGACGCGGTGCTCGCGTTCTCGCGCAGCGACTTCACCACCAAGCGGGCGTGGCGCATTCGGGAGGTGCGCGAGCTCGGCGAGGAGCTGATCCGGCGCATGGACGCGATCTGCGAGGCCGACGCGCGGATCCCGCCGCTGCCCAAGGGCTTCGGCAATCTCGTCATGGAGCGAACCGGGCGGACCGGCGGGCGCTGGCTCGGCGACATCCAGAAGCGGCTCGAGGCGGAGGTCGAATCCGGCACGCTCGAGGCGGGCCTGGACGCCGAGGCCTACCTGCACTGGATCGAGACGCACGCGGCCGAGCTGCTGGTCGCCTAGCGCGGCGCCCCGCCCTGGCCATCGGCCAAACGAACCGCCAACTCGCGCAACGCGACCCGCTGCGGCAAGCCCTTCCCCCCCGAGAGGCACAGCGCGTCGGTCGCGATCGCCACGAGCGTCTGTTCGGCCGCACCGAGTTCGAAGGTCGCGTCGTGCGACAACGCGTCGAGATCGACGCCGCCGAGATGGACTTCGCAGGTTGCCCGCCGCTCGACGGTCTCCAACGCGGGGCCATGCTGCGCTTCGTCGCCCCAGTCGTCGTCCCAATCGTCGTCGTCCCAACCGTCGTCGTCCCGGTCGTCGCCGATGGCGTCTGGGGCCGTGGGTGACTCCAGCCAACGCAGCACGGCGCCCTGGGAGCGGCAGACGTAGGGCCGGGCGGCAAAGACTTGGCAGCGCCCATCGGCGTCCAGGAACGCGCATGCGCCGACGGGATGGACGCGCAGGGTCGCGCCCTCGGCGGCGCGTGTGCGCCAGTGTGCCACGATCGCGTCGGCCTCGATCGACCAGACCAGCAGCTCGTCGACGCAGCATGCCGAGCAGCCGGGCCGACAGCCGATGGGTGTGCCGATGGCGGCGGTGGAGGCTGCGAAGCGGGCGTCGGTCTCGGTATGCAGCGCTGCGAGGGCGCGCTCCGGCGTCACCGTTCCACCTCGTTCCACTCGACCAACGCCTGCTCCGCCAACATCGCGAGAGCGGAACGCATGCCGTCGATCGCGCTGCTGACGATCCCGCCGGCGTAGCCCGCCCCCTCGGCGCACGGATACAGCCCGGGATGGCTGACGCTCTGCCGATCGCTGCCGCGCAGCACCCGCACCGGCGCAGACGTCGTCGTCTCGACCGGGATGAAGGTCGCCTCGTCACTGAGGTAGCCGCGCAGCTGACGCTGATCGATCGCGCGCGCGCCCTGCCGGAGCGTCGCGAGGACGCGAGCAGGCAGCACCGACGTCGCCGCGGCGGGCGTCAGGCCGGGGCGGTACGTGGTCTTGCCCAGCGCGGCTTCGGCGGTGTCGCGGCCGGCTTGCATCTCCAGCAAGCGTTGCGCCGGCGCGCGGTAGCCGCCGCCGCCGACCTCGAAGGCGCGTCGCTCCAAGGCTCCCTGCAGGGCGACGCCGAGCAAAGCGCCGCCGGCGACGTGCGCGCCGAACTCGGGGTCGGCGTCGAGATCGCCGGGCCGCTCGAGGTACATCTCGTCCTGTCGGATCTCGGTCACCAGCGCCGCGTTGGCGATCCCGGAGTTGCGGCCCTCGTTGCTCATGCCGTTGACGTTGAGGTGCCCCGCGCGGGTCGGCGTGGGCAGCACGATGCCGCCGGGGCACATGCAGAACGAGTACACGCCACGGGGCCCGCCGCGGGCCGGAACTTGCGCCGAGACGAAATACTCGGCCGCACCGACCGAGGCCCAACCTGCCATCTCACCGAGTTGCACCTCGTCGACCAGGCCCTGCGGATGCTCCACGCGCGCGCCCACGGCGAACGCCTTGCGCTCCATCGCCACACCCTGCCGCGCCAACATCGTGTACACGTCGCGCGCGGAGTGACCGGTCGCGAGCAAGACCGGGCCGCCGACGATCTCTTCGCCGTCGGCGAGGCGGACGCCCACCACACGGCCTTCGCCGTCGACGAGCAGGTCGTCCATGCGCGCGTCGTAACGCAGCTCGTGGCCGGCCTCGCGCAGGGCGTCGCGGAGCTTGGGCATCATCGGGATCAGCCGATTGGTGCCGACATGCGGGTGCGCTTCGACCAAGATCTTCCGCGAGATGCCGAGCGCGACCAAGCGCTCGTAGACCTCGCGGACCCGTAGGCTCTTGCCGCGGGTGTAGAGCTTTCCGTCCGAGTAGGTGCCGGCGCCGCCCTCGCCGAAGCAGAGGTTGGACTCCTCGTCGAGCTGGCCATAGACGCGCAGATCACGCACACGCTGGCTGCGCGGCATCACCTCGCCGCCGCGCTCGAGCAGCAACGCCTTGATCCCGAAATCAGCAAACTGCAGCGCAGCGAACAGGCCTGCCGGGCCGGTACCGACGATGATCGGGCGGAGGCCCGGGACCGACCGGGCCAATTTTCGCGGCCGCAACAGGAGTGGCAGCCCGTCGTCGGGGGACAATTCGTCGCGACGCGATGCGCGGCAGCGAAGCACCCACGACGCACGCCGACCGCGGCGTGCATCGAGGCTGCGGCGGTCGATGACGACCGCACCCACATCGTCCGGCAGCCAGCCGGCGGCCAGGGCGATCGCCTCTCGGAGGGCGGCGTCGTCGTGACGTGGCGCGCTCTCCGGCGAGACCGGGAGCCGAACCTCGAGTGCCTGCATCAGATCGCGTCCGCGTCGCGTCGCAGGACGGCGTCGAGCGCCCGCTGCAAGCCTTCGAGCTCGGCGTCGTTCTGCAGCGCCGGCATCTGCCACGCTGCCGCACCGCGGTCCTGAGCGCCGGCGGCGACCGCTCCGAGCGCTTCGCTCGCTCCGGTCGCCATCGGCACGACGCGGGACGGGCGAGCGACGACCAGCGCGTCGTCGCGCCACGCCAAGCCGAGGGAGCCGAGGCGATCGGGCAACTCTTCGGGCGCCTCGCCGCCGCCGAGGAAGGCGATCCGCAAACCATCCGGCAGCGCATGAAGGTGCAGGGGTTGACTCAGCCCGGTGTTCCAGGCCGCCGGCAGGCGCCCGCGCAGGCTCGGCATGGCGGCGAGCGTATCGTTGACGGGGAACATCAGCCGCTGCCCCGCATCCACCTCACGCAGGGTGAAGCCTTCGCCGAGCGAGCCGATCGAGACCGATGTCCGCAGCACGCAGCTGAGTTCGACCTCCGCGCCGAAGTAGAGGTGCGCGTCGTGCAAGGTCCAGTCGGCGCGACCGTCCAGGGCGGCCAGCGCTTCGCGCAAGCCGTTGAGGGAGCGCTGCCAGCCCAGCCGCGCCGTCAGCGCATAGCTGTGATCGCAGGCAGGAAAGCGCCAGACGTTGCGCGGGCGGGTCATGTCCAGCCAGACCAGTGCGGCGGGCTCGATCGCAGGCTCCGCCCCCGGCACGCCCGACGGCACCAGCTGCACGACCTCCGCGTCGTCTTCGAGGTGGTGCAGCTCGCTCGCGACGTAGTCGCCGAGACCGTCGGCAGGTCCACGGAAATACAGAGCGCGCCAGGGTCGACGGCTCTGGCTCGCGGCCAGCGCGCGGACGGCGGCAGCCCAGGCGATCGCGATGGCCGGCCCACCCAACGCTGCCAGCGGCTCGGGCCAGCGCGCGGGGCCGAGCGCGGCCCGCACCGGCGCGAGATGCGGCGGGTCGGTGTCGATCGCGACGACGACCAGGGGCGGCTGCAGCGAGGGTGCGGCGGGGCCGGCGGCGCGGACCACGACAGCGTCGCCGCCCTCGAGCGCGACGGCGGCCTCGCCGACCATGCAGCCGGCGGCGAACAGCAGATCGAGCAACGTCGGCCGCAGCGTGGCGAGGTCCTGATGGCGTTCTCGCAGCTTGGTTGCGGCGCGTTCGAGGTCGAAGGACATCGGACTCCCTGGTCGCGTGGGCTCGCGGGGTCGCGGACGCTGGCGATCCCGAACAGGTTGGATTATGGAGCCGGTGCGGAGGCCGGGCAAGGCGCGCGACGGAGGCGGAAATGCGGGCGGTGGTGCAGCGGGTCAGCAGCGCGCGGGTCGAGGTCGAGGGCGAGCGCGTCGGCGCGATCGACGCAGGTTTGCTCGTCCTGCTCTCGGCCGGCGGCGACGACACCGACGCCGACGTCGCGACCGCGGTCGACAAGATCGCCGGCCTGCGCATCTTCTCGGACGAAGCCGGCAAGATGAACCTCGACGTCGGCCAGATCGGCGGCGCGGTCCTGCTCGTCAGCCAGTTCACCCTGCACGGCGACGTCCGCAAGGGCCGCCGCCCCAGCTTCGTCGCTGCGATGGAGCCCGTGCGTGCCGCCGAAATGGTGCAACAGGTGGCCGAGGGCCTCGCAGTGCGTGGCCTACCGGTCGAGCAGGGGCGCTTCGGTGCCGACATGCAGGTCACGCTCTGCAACGATGGCCCGGTGACCATCCTCATCGACACCAAGCGGTCGTTCTAGAGACGCGACCAGAAAATGCAGCTTCGCATTTTCTGGCCGAGTCTCTCGTCTGTTGTTTGGGAGGCTAGGCGCCCCCTGGTCGCGAGAAGCGCGGTTCTCGCGAACCATCCCCCTCCACGAGCCGCGACCAAAATATCGCCCCTGGCGATTTTTTGATCGCGGCTCTAGACCATCGAGGAGCCCGTATGACCCTGGTTCAGCGCGACGTGATGCGAGAGGACGGCCAACGCCTGAGGGCCTGGCGAGGTGGCGGCGGCGCGGTCGACTTCCTACTCGTGCCCGGCTTCTTCGGCGACGTCGACGTCTTCGCCGGGATCGAGCCGACCTTGGCGAAGCTCGGCGGGCTGCACGCGTGGGATTTGCGCGGGCTGGACGACCCGGGCGCCCCGGCGGAGATCGAGACGCACGCGCAAGACGGCTGGGCCGTGCTGGACGACGCCGGCGTCGACGATGTGGTGCTCGTGGGCTATTGCGCCGGCGCCGCGATCGCCCTCGAGATGGCCCGCGTCGCTCCGGAGCGGGTGCGCGGCTTCGTCTCCATCGCGGGCGTCTTCGGTGGACCGATCGAGCGCATCTTGCGTCGCTTCGTCGGCCCTGCCGCCGATACCGTGCCCCTCGCCTTGGGCGCGAGCGCCTTCGCCGGGCGCGGTCATCGACTGCCGACCTGGCTGGCCGACACGCTGCGATCGCGCTGGACCCTCGCCTCGCTGCGGCTGCTGGGGCTGGTCGGCGAGCACGCCGACCCGCGCCCGCTGGAAGAGGTGCTGGTGCGCACCTTCGCGCGCGACGCGGGCGCGATCGCGGGTGCCTGGGCGGCGCTCGCGGAGTACCTGGTCGAGGGCCCGCGCGCCGAAGTCACCGTGCCGTCGCTGTGGATCGCCGGCGGACGCGACCCGCTCGCCGGTCCGATGGTCGCGCGTTTGGCGGCAGCCGCCGGCAACGACGCCACGGTCCGCGTCGTGCGCGGCGGTGGACATCTGCTGCCCGTGGAGCAATCCGAGTTGCTCTCGCTGTGGATCGAGGACTTTCTGCGCGAGAAGACGATCGTCGACGCGCGCTGAGCGACGCGGCGCGACAACGCGGCCAGGCCGCGACAGCTACGTCTGGTCGGCGGGCTGCTGCATCGCAGCGAGCGCGCGATCGGGGTCGAACGCGCCGCGACCGAGCTCGCGCAGCGCCGTCACGAAATCGGGCAGCCCGGTGGCCTCGACCAAGGGCGCGAGGCGCGGATCGCTGGGTGGCGCCACGAAGGCCAAGCCCTGCCCGGTTTTCGGGTGACGCAGGGCCAGACGTGCGGCGTGCAACGCGACGCGACCGAGGGCTTCGGGCTCGGGCGCGCCGTAGCGCGCGTCGCCGACGATCGGGCCCGCCGCCCACGCGAGGTGCGCGCGAATCTGGTGCAGGCGCCCGCTCTCGAGGCTGAGCGCCAGCAGCGCGATGCGCGCGTCGGTGGAGAACGCGACCGGCAATGCCCGCGTTGCCGCCGGCGAACCGGCGGGGTGCAGCTCGACGCCGCCGCCCTTGCGGGGGCGTAGGGGCGCATCGATGCGCTCGGCGGCGGGTCGCTGACGGGCATGGATCCAGGCGAGGTAGCCACGGTTGATCTGTCGCCTCTGCAGCGCGCGGCCGAGGGCCCCGACAGCCTCGCGGTGCTTGCCGAAGACCAACAGCCCGCTGGCGTCGCGATCCAGTCGGTGGACCTCCCCGACGCGATCACGGCCGCGCAGACCGAGGGTGTCGTGAACCCAACCGAGCGCGCTGGCACCACCTTCGGGTGGCGGAGAGGTGGGCAACCCCGCCGGCTTGTCGAGCACCAGGAGGTCGTCGTCCTCGTGGACGATGCGCGGTTCGGGCGGCGGCGCCGATGTCGTGAGCGCCTGCTCGTGCAGGGCCACCTCTGCGCCTGCGGCGAGCGCCCGCGCCTGCACCCGCTCGCGGTCGCCATCGACCCAGACGGCGCCCGCCTCGATTGCGCGCCGCACGGCGCCGCGGCTGTGTCCACTCGCATGCGCGAGGAAACGGTCGAGGCGTTGGCCTGCGTCGTCGGGGGAGACTCGGAAGATGGTCGGCTCGGTCATGGGCTCCTCGGGCGCGAGCATGCGTTCGGGGACGTTTCGGGTCCAGACGAGTCCCGGCTTTTGCGCGTCATCGGCTGGTCGGCCGAGCGACCCTGGGCTATGCTTCCGGCGATCCGCCCTCGTGGCGCTGGAGCCCGTCGATGTCGACCGCTGCGATCGAGCCTGGACTGCCCCCCGACCCGCTCGCGCCCAGCGCCGGGCCGGAATGGGCCGTCGCGCGCGCCACCGCCGTCGACGCGCTGCCCCTCGACGAGCGGGTGGCGGGCCTGATCGAGGCGCTCGCTACGCTCGAAGACGTGCTGCTGCGCCACACCGTCGACGGCGGCTCGGAGCTGATCGCCGAGGAGGAGCTCGAGCTCATCGATGAGGACGCCGACTCGGTGGCCGAAGCGTTCGTCCGCGCCGAGTCGAGCAACCTCGAACAGCTCGCGTCCTCCGAGACCATTGTGCTCTCGGGCCCCGAGGTGAAGCGCAAGATCCGACTGAAGCAGTCGATCCTGCCGAGCCACATGGCGTCGGGGCTGTACGACGACGTGCGCGCGCTCTTCGAGATCGGCGACCGCGAGGGCGCGCTGATCTCGCTCGAGCGACTGGTCGTCGTCGCGCCTCTCTCGCCCCAGATTCTCGGCTTCCTCGCGCACAACGAGGCGCGTCTGCTCGAGTACTACATGGGGGTCTTCGGACCGTTCACGCGCGTCCCGGCGCTTGCCCCCGGCGAGCACCGCATGCCGGCGGCGTACTACGCGATGGACAAGATCCGGCTGGTCGCCAGCCTGATCGACGGTCGGCGCAACGTGCAACAGATCATCGACGAGTCCGGCCTCTCGCAGATCGAGGCCTGTGCGGTGCTGAGCCAGCTGGTGCGGGCCTCGGCGCTCGACGTCGGCCAAGCCTGAGCGAGCGGCCACGCGGCCATTCCTCGCCCTTCTCTGCTCGCATCGAGGCCAGAACCGCACGCCGACGCACGTGCGTGGCGGCGTTCGGTACGTTCGGTGCGTCTGGGACGAGGCCATGCCTGCGCGCCGCCAGGGTCCGGATCGCTCCAGACCCTGGCGCGGCGTGGCATGACTACTTGCAGATGGCGCGGATGTCGTCGATGTAGATCGTCAGGCTCTTGGTGCCCGTCAGCTTCTCGCTGGTGATCGACGGCGAGACCCAGCGCCCACCCTTGACGGGCGGCACCGAAGCGGTGATCTGCTTCCAACCCGAGGTCGACTCGCAGACCGGCGAGAAGAGCTGGAAGGTATCCAGCGTCGCCGCGCTCGAAAGCTGCGAGAGACCGACCGAGAGCGGCGGCAGCGCATCGGCGCCCTCGAGCGGACAGCCGCCCGGATCGGCAACCACGTTGACCTGCGCCGTCAGCGCCGTGCCAGCGACCGAGGTGCGCAGCGGCGGCATCACCTCGGAGCTCGGCACGAAGACCAAGCGCGACTGCAGCGGCGCCGTGTCGGTCTTGAAGACGACCGCGTAGGGCTTGCTGACGGCCAGCGACTGACCGCCCTCGACCACGTACTTCGAGGGCTGCTGCTGCGAGGGGTCGAACGACGACATCTTGAACCAGTGGTTGACCTTGGTGCTGGCATCGAAGCTCTCGGTGAAGCACAGCCACGAGCACTGACCCGTCATGACGATGTCGTCCAGAACGAACGAGCCCTTGGCCTTGTCGGTCGCGGCAGAGACGACGGTGAAGGTCACGTCGATGGTCTTGCCGGCGTACTCGCCCAGGTCGATGACCTCGGTCTTCCACTCCGCGATGGCGTCGCAGCGCTGCAGGACCTCGGTGCCGTTGATGGCCACGACGAGCTTGTCGCCGTTGCTACAGCCGGCCTCACCGACCTCCGGCACGAGCAGGCCGAACGAGAGCTTGGTACCTGCCACCGGCGTGAGCCCCGGCATCTTGAGGACCGCAGTCTCGGCCTTGCCCGACGCCGGCTTGCCGGTGTAGCTGACGACCATCGCGTCCTTGCCGCTTCGCGCCGCCTTGTCGGTGATCTGCCAGCTGGCGTAGGCCGCCGCGCTGCTCGCCATCGACCACGGCTGCGGACGACGCATCTGCAACGCGACCTCCGAGAAGCCCAGACCCGCGGTCGGCCCCTCGAAGCCCTCGGACATGCACGCCGGGCCGCAGAAGCCCGAGAGGCGCACGTCGTCGATGGTGAACGAGCCCTTGTCAGCCTTCTTGATCGACTTCTCGAAGCGGAACTCGATGTTCACCGCACGACCGCCGTACTTGGTCAGGTCGACCGCGTAGAGCGTCGAGACCTTCGGAATCTCCGGCGTGATCGGGCCGCAGTTGCTCCAGACCTTGGTGGCCTCGTCGATGTAGACCTCGAGGCAATCGCCGTCGGCCATCGCGGCGGCGATCTTGAAGGTCAGCGCCTGCGACTTCCCGGCCTCGAGGTAGAGCGTCCGCGACATCATGCGGAAGCGCGACCACGGATCGGTCTCGCCGGGATCCGCGGTGAGAGCCGAGCCGTCCCACGCCACGGTGAACAGACCGTCCTGACCACCGTTGCCGTCGCTCGTGCTGGAGAACGAGGTCTTGTACGACTTGTCGGAGTAGTCGAAGGCCCAGTTCTTCAGCTCGACGTCGGTGAAGGTCTCGGCGAGGCACGCACCGCAACCCGCGATCGCCTGGTGCTTGCAGGCACCCTTGTCGCAGAGGTCGAGGGTGCAGGCGTCGTCATCGTCGCAATCCGGCGGCGCGCCGCCCTTGCACTTGCCGTCCACACAGACGTCTTCGACCGTGCAGGCGTCGCCGTCGGTGCAGGAGACCGAGACCTTCGGCTTGCAGGTACCTTCGGTGTCACCGTCCTTGCCGACGATGCACTGGTAGTTGGTCGGGCAAGCGCCGGTGGCCCCGGCGGCGGCCTTCGGATCGCAGGTCGTCTCCTTGTCGAGCGGCGGGTAGCTCTCGACGACGGTGACGGCGCAGATGTAGTCGGTGCCGCCCTTGTCCTGGCACTCGGCCTTGGCGCAAGCACCTTGCTGCTCCTTGCAGGTCTCGAGCGTGCCGGCCTCGCAGAAGCCCTTCTGGCAGCTGTCGTCCTTGGTGCAGCCGTTCTTGTCCGCGTCGCAGGACTCGCCGTCCTTCTTCGGGTACGGAGCGCAGACGTACTTGTCGCTGCCCTTGTTGGTGCATCCGCCGACGATGCAGACGCTCTTGTTCTCGGCGCTGCAGTCCGGTGCCGGGCCGGCCACGCAGGTACCGCTCTGGCACTTGTCGCCCACGGTGCAGCCGTCGCCGTCTGCGTCGCAGGCGGTGCCGTCGTCCTTCGGGTCGCCGACGCACTTGTAGCTCTCCTTGCCCGTCGACTGGCACGCGCCGGTCGCGCAGGAGCCGGCCTGGGCGAGGCAGTTCACCGCCGCGCCCTGCTGGCAGGCGCCGTCCTTGTTGCAAGCATCGCCCTTGGTGCAGCCGTTGTCGTCGGCGTTGCAGGGGATGCCCGCCTGCGCCGGCTTGGCAACGCATTTGCCCTGGCTGTTCGAGAGCGACTCGCAGGTGCCGACGAGGCAGCCGCCGTTGGCGTCGAACTTGCTGCAGTCGAGCATCTTGCCGGGCACGCACTTGCCGACCTCGCAGTGGTCGTCGAGCGTGCAGCCGTTGTTGTCGGCCTCGCAGGGCTTGGACTCGTTGACGGGCGCGGCGACGCACTCGTAGTTCTTGCCGCCGAGGCTCTTGCAGGCGCCGACCGCACAGGCGGCGGTCTGCTGGTTGCAGTTGACCGGTGCACCCGGCACGCAGAAGCCCTGCACGCAGATGTCGTTGACGGTGCAGCCGTTGTCGTCCGCGTCGCAGACTTGGCCCTCGTTCTGCGGCTTGGCGGTGCAGCCACCCAGACCCGCGTTGGCCGCCTTGTCGCAGACGCCGACGGCGCATTGCGTGTCGACTTCGTCCTTGCATTCGTAGGGCTTCAGACCCGGCTGGCATTTGCCGCCCTTGCAGAAGTCCTCGGCGGTGCAGAGTTGCCCGTCTTCGCATGCCGTGTTGTCCGGTGCCGCGGAGATCTTGCAGGTGAAGCCGTTCGGGCCGTCCTTGACGCACGCCGCGACCTCGCACTCACCGGCGACCGCCTCGCAGTTCACCGGCTTGCCGGCCTGGCACTTGCCTTCCTTGCAGGTGTCGTTGGCGGTGCAGCCCGAGCCGTCCGCATCACACGCGATGGTGCCCGCCTTGGGCAGCGGCACGCAGGTGTATCCGGCCTGCTGCGTCGGGTCGACAATACAGGTCGCGTCGTTGCAGGCGTCGGAGACCGAGCTGCAGTCCGCCGTGACACCGGACTTGCAGGCGCCGTTCTGGCAGGTATCGCCGACCGTGCAGGGGAGGCCGTCCTCGCATTGGGTGCCGTTGACCAGCTCGGTCGTCTTGCACGAGCCGCTGGTCGGATCGCAGATGTTCTTCTGGCAGGCGGTGTCGTTGGTGCCGTCGCAGACGACCTTGTCCGGCTCGGGGTAGCAGAGGCCACCCTGCGCCTTCGGATCCTTCTTCTTGCAGACGAACTTGCCGTTGCACAGGTCGTTGTCGTCGAAGATCGCGCACTCGCTGTCGAGGCCGGTCGGGCACGCGCCGCATTTGTCGAAGTTGCCGCCCGAGCAGATGCCGCCCTGGCAGACCGTCTTCTCCGAGCAGTAGTCGTCGTCGTCGCAGGGCGTGCCTTCCTTCAGGTCGGTCGTGACGCAGCCCTTGAGCTTGTCGCAGCTGTCCTGCGTGCACGGGTTGCCGTCGTCGCACTCCTTCTCGACGCCGACGCACTTGCCGTCCTTGTCGCAGTGGTCGTCGGTGCAGACGTTGTCGTCGGTGCAGGTGGTCGCCGTGTCTTCGGTCGGCAGCGCGACGCAGCCCTTCTCCTGATCGCAGAGATCGATGGTGCAGGGGTTGTCGTCGTCGCAGAGCACGATCTTCGACTCGCACTTGGCGCCGTTGCAGACGCCCTTCTCGGTGCACTTGTCGCCATCCTCGCAGGGCTGGAAGCCGTCGAGCGGGGCGCTGATGCAGCCCTTGGCGACGTCGCACTTGTCGAAGGTGCAGTCGTTGCCGTCGTCGCAGGTGTCCTGCTCGTTGACGCAGCCCTTGGCCGGGTTGCACGAGTCGTTGGTGCAGACGTTGCCGTCGTCGCAGGGCAGGTTCACTCCCTTGCAAGCGCCGCCGCCGCACTTATCGGCGATGGTGCAGAGGCTGCCGTCGTTGCAGGCGATGCCGTCGTTCGGCACCACCGTGCAGCCGTTCACCGTCGAGCAGGGGCCGGCGATCTTGGTGCAGGGGTTGCCGTCGTCGCAGTCGACCACGTCGGCGATGCAATCACCCTTGTTGTCGCAGCGGTCCTTCTCGGTGCAGGCGTTGCCGTCGTTGCACGGCGCATCGACGAGCGGCTGGATCACGCAGACGCCCTTGTCACAAGCCGCGCTGGTGCACTTGTTGCCGTCGTCGCAGTCCTTGACCTTGCCCGCGCACTTGCCGTTGTCGTCGCAGCGGTCGATCGTCGTGCAGGCGTCCCCGTCGTCGCAGTCCTTGTTCGGCTGCAGCACGTTCTTGCAGCCGCCGTTGCCGTCGCAACCGTCGATGGTGCAGGGGTTGCCGTCGTCGCACTTCAGCTGCGCGGCCTTGCAGACGCCGTCCTGGCACTTGTCACCCTCGGTGCAGGGGTCGCCGTCGTCGCACTTCAGGTTGTTGTCGAGCAGCGCGGTGCACTTGCCGCTCTTGGCGTCGCAGACGTCGATGGTGCAGGGGTTGTCGTCGTCGCAGTCGAGCGCCGCGCCAGCGCACTTGCCGCTGGTACACTTGTCGTTCTTGGTGCAGTTGTTGCCGTCGTCGCACGGGCCGTTCTCGCCCGCGGGCGCGTTGAAGCAGCCGAAGAAGGGATCGCAGACGTCGAAGGTGCAGGGGTTGTCGTCGCCGCAATCGATCGCCGCGGTCGAGCTGCACTTGCCGGCCTTGCAGGCCTCTTGGATCGAGCAGGCGTTGCCGTCGTCGCAGGAGGTGCCGTCCTTCTTGCCGACCAGGCCGCACTTGCCGGTCTTGGCGTCGCAGAGGTTGTCCTTGCAGGCGTCGTCGCTGGCGCTGCAGGTCACGGCCGAGTTCGGCTTCTTGTTGCAGAAGCCGGCGATGCACGCCATCAGGCCGTTGCAGAGGTTGCCGTCGTCCCATTTGGTGCACTCGCCATCGGTCTTGCAGCCACAGACGTTCTGCGAGGCGACGCAGGCGCCGCCCTTGCAGGCCTCGCTGGGGGTGCAGGGGCTGCCGTCGTCGCAGGCGGTGTCGTCGGCGAGCGCCTTGTGCTTGCAACCGGCCGCCGGATCACAGGTGTCCTCGGTGCAGGGGTTGTCGTCGTCGCAGTCGACCGGGGCACCGGAGCACTTGCCGTCTGCGCCGCACGTCGTCTGCTCGATGCACTTGTTGGCGCTCGTGCAGGGCGTGCCCTCGGCCTTGTTCTTGATCGAGCACTTGCCGGTCAGGCCGTCGCAGAGCGCGGCGCCACAGGCCGGATCGGCGGCGGGCGGGCAGGTGATGACCGTCTTCGGGTCGACGTCGCAGACCTTGCCCTTCGGGGTCTCGATGCACTTCATCGTGCCGGCGCAGATGTTGCCGCTGTTGTACTTGGCGCACTCGATGTCCGAGGAGCAAGCGACGCACTCGTTCTTGCCGATGCACTGGCCACCGTCGCACTTGTCGTTGGTGGTGCAGGCGAGCCCGTCGTCACACGGCGTGCCGCCGAACTTCGGCGTGTTCTTGCAGCCGATGATGGTGTCGCAGGCGTCGTCGGTGCAGGGGTTGTCGTCGTTGCAGTTGGTGAGCGTGCCCTCGCACTTGCCGGCCGAGCAGAGATCTTCGGCGGTGCACTTGTTGCCGTCGTCGCAGGGGCCTTCGAACTGCGTCGACTTGCACTCGCCCGAGGCCGGATCGCACGCGTCGTTGGTGCAGGGGTTGCTGTCGTCACAGACCTTGGCCTTGCCGACACACTTGCCCGAGACGCAGGTATCGCCGGCGGTGCAGTTGTCGCCGTCGTCACAGCCGCCGCCGTTCTTCGGCGGGTTGAAGCAGCCGCTCTGCGGCGCGCAGCCGTCGTTGGTGCAGGCATTGCCGTCGTCGCATTGCTTGCTGACGGTGTAGTCCTCACCGGTGCACTTGCCCTCGACGCAGGCGTCCTTGGTGGTGCACTTGTTGTTGTCGTCGCAGGTCTCGCCGTCCTTGATCGCGGTGCTCTTGCAGACGCCGGTGGCCGGGTCGCAGGCATCCGAGGTGCAGGGATTGCCGTCGTTGCAGGTCAGCGGCTTGCCGACGCACTTGCCGGCGTCGCATGCGTCCTGCTGGGTGCAGGGATCGTCGTCGCTGCAGCTGGTGCCGTTGGACGCCTGCGAGGTGGTGACGGCGCCGGTCGCCGAGTCGCACTTCTTGATCTCGCAGGCGCTGGTCGGCTGCGCGGCCGCGATCGGCGTGCCCTTGCACTTGCCGGAGAGGCATTGCTCGTTCTCGACGCATTTGTCGCCGGTGGTGCAGGTGACGCCGTTCTGCTTGGAGCTGAACTCGCAGCCCTTGGCCGGGTCGCAGGTACCCTTCTGGCAGGGATCGGTCGGGGTGCAGGTGATCGGGGTGCCGCCGCCGCACTTGCCCTCGCCATCGCAGACCTGGCCGCTGAAGCAGAGGTCGCCGGTCGAGCAGGGCTTGTCCTTGTCTTCGTTCTCGTGCGCGCAGCCGCTGGCGGGCAGGCAGACGTCCTTGGTGCAGGGGTTGTCGTCGTCGCAGTCGACGTCGGGCTTGAGCGGGGTGCCGCCGCAGACACCGCCGGCGCCGCAGCGGTCCTCGGTGGTGCAGGCGTTGCCGTCGTCGCAGGGCTTCTGCAGCGCGGCCGAGACGTTCTTATAGTCGCAGGCGCCGTCGACGGTGCAGAAGGCCTCCTTGCAGTCGCCGCCGTCGTCGCACTTGAGCGTACCTTGACAGGTACCTGCCGCATCACACTTGTCGTCGGCGGTACAGGCCTTGCCGTCGTCGCACGCGGTGCCGGCCGGGCCCGCCACGACTTCGCACTTGCCGGCGTTGCAGGCCGCGACCTGACACGCGCCGAGCGTGATCTTGCCGGTGCAATCGTCGGGCTGGGTGCACTCGCCCGCGTCGCCGGTCTGCTCGTCGAGGCCGATGCTGACGTCGGTCCCCGTCGTCGTGTCGGCGTCTTCGACCGTGGTGTCGGCGGTGTCTGCCTTGGAGACGTCGCCACCGTTGGTCACGTCTTCGGAGCAGGCCCCGAGCGCCAACGTGATCGCGAGCAGGACCGGCGCGAAGCGGCTCGCGCCCGCCGCAGTGCGGTTCAATGGAAGAATAAGACGTCGCATGGCAGGCCTTCCGGTGCCCAAGGGTCGGGCAGGACGAAGTCCCTCCTAGCCTACCAACGCCTTTTGCGTGTCGCAAGAAGGCGACAACACACCCCACCCGTGGGCTATTCCACGACGCGCCGCGTTGATCGCGCGGTCCGCCATCGCTACGCTGCGGGCCGTCGTGCCCACGACGTCCCTCCGGAGGTTCCATGTCGCGCCCTCGCTCGCTCCCAGCCCGCACCGTGCTGCGCCCGTCCCCGATGGCGCGTTGGACGTCGTGGCCGGCGCTGCTCGCCGTCGTGACCCTGACCGCCGCGCTCGAGGGCTGCTCGGACGATCCTCCGGCCAACAACAACTTCGGCAACACCGACACCAACAACCTCTTCGGCGACAGCGGCGGCATCGGCGACAGCGGCGTCGACTCGACGATCGGCGGCACCGACGCGGCGGTGGCCGACGTCCCGCCGGATCCGGGCACGTTCGGCGCGCCCTGCAACAACAACGCCGACTGCGACTCGAGCCTCTGCGTGCAGACCCCCGACGGCAAGGTCTGCTCGCAGACCTGCGTGGAGAGCTGCCCGGGCACGTGGGATTGCGTACAGAAGCAGGTCGCGGGCGGCGACGTGCAGTACATCTGCGTGCCGCACTTCCTCTACCTCTGCGATCCGTGCAACGCCAACACCGACTGCAACGACACCGGCACCGCCGGCAACGTCTGCGTGAGCTTCGGCGCGGCCGGCAGCTTCTGCGGCACCAAATGCGACGAGGTCAATCCGGTCTGCCCGGGCGGCTACACGTGTCAGGCCGTCGTGGACCCGACCACCGGCTCGAGCTCGCACCAATGCGTACGCGAGGCCGGCCTGTGTGAGTGCAGCGCCAAGGCGGTCGAGCTCGCGCTCGACACGACCTGCACCAACCAGAACCTCTACGGCTCGTGCAAAGGCTCGCGCTTCTGCGGTCCGCAGGGTCTCGGCAGCTGCCAGGCGAAGGTGCCCGAAGCCGAGATCTGCAACGGCATCGATGACAATTGCGACGGCAAGACCGACAACTTCGACGCCACCGCGCCGTGCAAGAAGACCAACCAGTTCGGCACCTGCGACGGCGTGATCCTCGCCTGCGAGAACGGTGAGGCGGTCTGCGACGCCCCCGACGCCAAGCCCGAGCAGTGCAACGGCCTCGACGACGACTGCGACGGTCAGACCGACGAGGGCATCTGCGACGACGGCAACGATTGCACCATCGACACCTGCGACACTGCCGGCGGCTGCAAGCACAAGGGCCAGAGCGGCATCCAATGCAGCGACGACGGCGACCCGTGCACCAACGACATCTGCAACGAGGACGGTCAATGCATCCACAAGGGCGTCGCCGGTGTGCCGTGTGACGACGGCAGCATCTGCACCCAGACCGACAAATGCCTCGCCGGCAACTGCGTCGGTGGCAACAATCTCGACTGCAACGACAACGATCCCTGCACCGCCGACGGCTGCGACCCGTTCACCGGCTGCACCCACAACCCCGCCTCGGACGCGGTCTGCACCGACGACGGCAACCCGTGCACGCTCGACCAATGCCAAGCCGGTCAATGCGTGCACAAGCCCAACGAGGGCGGCGCCTGCACCGACGACGGCAAGCCCTGCACCGTCGACGTCTGCAAGAACGGCATCTGCACCCACGACGTCGGCAGCGGCCCCTGCGACGACGGCAACCCCTGCACCGAGAACGACCTCTGCCAGGGCGGCGCTTGCCAAGCCGGCACGATCAAGAGCTGCGACGACGGCAAGCCCTGCACGCAGGACAGCTGCGACCCGACCAAGGGCTGCCTGCACAACGCCGGCGCGATGGACTACAAGTTCTGCCAGGCGAGCTCGGGCGAGTGCCCGGTCGGCATCTGCAGCGGCGGTGGCTGCTTCAGCAAGCCGAACGAGCCCTGCCAGACCAAGGTCAAGGTCGACCTCTGCGGTTCGGTCGACGCGCTCGGCACCTGCACCTCTGCCGGCAAGTGCGTCGCCAAGACGGTGCCGCAGGGCTACTCCTGCCCCGGCTGCAAGTCGGTGTGCATGAAGTGCTTCGGCATCAACGTCTGCCTCGACATCCTGTTCAGCAGCTCGCCGTAGCGCGCGCGCGAGCGTTTCTGGCCGGAAGTCCGCGCCGGGGCTATGCTCCGCGGCGCTGACGGACCGCTTTCGGCGGGTAGCAGGAGCGCTGGGCGTTGAGCGAAGAGCACGAGGTCGAACCGAGCGCCCGCTCGCTCGCCGCGCAGGTGAGCGCCGCCGTGGCGCGCTGGCTCGGTGCGAGCGTCTACCAGCTCACCATCCGCGCGGCGGTGACGGTCTGCACGTTCGCGCTCTTCGTCTATTTCGCGGTGAACTCGCCCTCGACCGTCGCGTGGATGGGCCAAGCGCTCGAGAGCGCGTTGCCTGGCCGTATCGCGTTGCGGGCGCTGCGATGGGGCCCCTCGCCCGGGCGCCTCACGGTGCACGACCTGCGGCTGGCCGATCCGACCGGCCACCCCGTCGCCGAGCTACGCAAGCTCGAGGTGGAGCTCTCCTGGCTGCCGACGCTCGCGCGCCTGCTGCAAGGCGACCGCGAGGTGCGGGTGCGCGCCGACAACCTCGTGCTCGACGGTCTCTCGATCCGCATGGAGCGCGATCCGCAGGGGCAGCTCCGCCTGGTGCAAGCGCTGGTGGCGCCCCCGGAACCGCCCGAGAACAAGGGCGAGCCGCGACCGTTCTCGTTGGTGCTGGACCGAGTCGGTGTGCGTGACGCGCGCTATTTCATGGACTTCGGCGGGGTCCGAATCGACATCGCCGGCCTCGGCTTCGTCGGCGACTTCCACCTCGAGACGGACCCGGCGGCGGACGCCGCACAATGGGGCTGGACGGCGCGGGGCGTGCAGGCCGACAAGGCCTCGCTCTGGTTGGCCGGCTTCGAGACCGCGGGGCTCGCGCAGCTACCGGGCGGACGGGTGCAGATCGGTTCGGCGGTCGGCGGGCCCGATGACGCACGCCTCGGGGACGTTCGCGTCTTCGGCGAGCACACCGTCCTGGAGCGAGGCGACATCGCCGTGAAGTGGGCGCCCGAGCTCGACGTGAAGGTGCGCCGCGGGGTGTTGCGCACGCGCACGCCCGAGGAGCCCTTCCTCGGGAAGATGCTCGGGGATCTCTTCGCGGCGGAGGCGCGCTTCGAAGGTGATGTCGACGTCGACGCGCAGGGCCGGAGCCACGTCCGCGGCGAGGTGCGCGGCAGCGGCCGGATGTCCGGCTTCGACACGCGCTCGGTGCGGGCGACCATCGACGTGCACTCGCCGACCGTCGACGGTGACATCGTCGACGTGGTCGCCAAGGACGTCGACATCGAAGCGTTCGGCGGGCGCGTCCGCAGCGACGACGTGCGCTACCACCTCGGTGCCGACGGGCTGCAGACCAGCCGTGGGCGGGTGACGGTCGAGCGCGTCTCGATCGCCGAGTCGTTGGGCAGCCCCGCCATCGGGATGAGCGCCGAGCAGACCGCTCCGCTCGCCGGCACCGTCGACGGCGCGGTGGATGTCGACGTGGCCTTGCGCACCGGCGGTCCCAGCGTCTTGTGGATGCAGGCGCGGACCGACCTCGACGTGCGGGTCGAGCGCGACGCGCGCACCGCGATGTTGGGCGGCGTCCTGCCGACGCTGCACTTCCGCGGCGGTGTCGACACGATGATGGAGCCCGACGCGGAACCGCCGCGACCGCTGTGGATGCGCTTGCGTGAGGCCCGCGTCTCGGACCGGCTCGAGGGAGAGACTGGCGCGACCACGGTCCAGCTCCGCGGCGAGGTGGACCTGCACGACCAGACCGTGGCGGTCGAGGGCGACGCTGCCCTGCCCGACCTCGCTGCGTTGTTGCGTCCGTTCGGCGTGAAGGGCGTGGCTGGTGGCCTGAAAATCGACGAACTCTCGGTCGCCGGTCCCTACCTCCGACCGACGGTCCGTGCACGCCTGCGGGGCGACCGATTGGTCGCCTCGGGGACGCATGTCGACGATCTGCGGACGCGGCTCGCGCTCGACGGCGACGTTCTGTCGCTGCGTGGGCTCGGCGCACGCCTCGCCCAAGGCCAAGTTGGCGGCGATCTCGACATCACCCTCTTCTCGGGCGACGTCACCCGTGTGGCCTCGCCGATTCGCGTCGCCGGCCGCGGCGTGTCGGTGCGAGACGTCGAACTCGGCCCGCTGCTGTCGGGCCAAGGCATCCGCGGCGTATCGGGGCGGGCTCGCCTCGAGGGCCTGAGTTTCCGGGTCGATCTCGACCATCCGGCGCGCTCGCTGCGCGCCGCCGGGCACCTCACGGTGGTCGGCCTCGCGGCACGCTTCGACCGCTTCGACCGCCTCGAGGCTGACTTCCGCTTCGGCGGGGGTCGCCTCGAGCTGCCGGCGTTCTCGTTGCAGATTCCGCCCCATCTGCGCCGCGGAGAGCCTCCCGTGGGGCTGACGGCGCTGGTCAAGGGGAGCGCGAGCGTGGGGCTCGAACGAGGCGATTGGAGCGCCGACCTTTCGCTGCCGACGCTGCATTTCGTGCAGTTCGGCGACGTGCGCGCGCTGCAGATGCCCCTGCTCGGCAGCATCGAGGGCACGATTCACGCCGAGGGCGCGCGCCGCGAGGTCGCGATTCGCAGCGACGTCGTGCTGCGCGGCCTGGCCTGGGACAAGATCGTCCTCGGCGACGCCCGTCTGCACATCGACAAGGCCCGCGATGGGCCCGCCGTCCTCTCGAGCGACCTCTTCTTCCCGAAGTTCGCGCTCCGGGAGGGTTCCGTCGTGGCCTTTCGCGGCCTGGTCCCCGAAGTCGTCGCGCTGCAGGTGGTCGCGAGCCGCTT
The DNA here is from genome assembly GCA_041163625.1 of Pseudomonadota bacterium. GTDB lineage: Bacteria > Myxococcota_A > UBA9042 > UBA9042 > UBA9042 > JACKFC01. Next base: position 22,195 of record JBEARB010000015.1, read on the forward strand.
TGACCCGTGGGCGCTGCTCGGCCTGCCGCCGATGAACGGATTGCAGCCCTGGGTCGCCGGCAACGCCGAGGTGCGCTTCGACTTTCGGCCCGGGCAGACGGTCTTCGCCATCGAGGCGCAGCTGCCGCCGGGTGGCGCCGAGGTCGAGCTCCAGAACGGCTTGGATCCAATCCGCAACCGCCTGCCGGCGACGGTGCGGGTGCTGCCGGACCGCGTCGAGCTCGACGACACCGAACTGGTCTTCGGCACCGAAGCGGTCGAGCTCTGCGGCACGTTCTTCTACCCCGACGACGCCAAGGGCCTGCCCTCGCGGGTGGCCTACTACCTCGCCGGCCACGTCGAGGTCCCTCGCTTCGGCGCGCTCGCCGACAGCCTCGCCAACCTCGAGTTCGGCTTCGATATCGGACCGTCGGCCGACGTGGAGCGCGATCCGGGCGCCCGCTGCCTGCACGGCGAAGCGTCCAAGCGCGGCGCGATGCGGCTCTCAGGGCCGCTGGACGCCATCGAGCCGACCGGTCGCGCGGTGCTGGCGCGCTCGCGCGTGGTCCCGCGTGGCTACGGGCGCGAGGTCATGCTGGCCGAGGGCGCGGTGCTGGACTTCCGACGCGACAAGAAGGGGCAGCTGATCTTCGAGATCCCGCGCGACAAGCCGCTCGAGGGGCGCATCGACGACGGCCGCTTCAAAGTCTGGGGCACCGCGCAGCTCGACGGGTACAGCCCCGAGGACCTGGACCTGCACTTCGACGGCGTCGATCTCGCGTACACGGTCCCCAAGGAGTACGCCCTGGTGGTGACGCCGACGCTGCGCTTCCGGGGCCGCCGCCTGCGCGACGACAAGCGCCGCGACATGCTGCTCTCGGGCACCGTGCTGGTGAACGAGGGCCAATACAGCAAGAGCTTCGACAAGCTCGGCAAGGTCATCGGCGGCGTGCGCGGTCGCGAGCTCGACGGCTACTCCGAACCGCTGCTCGAGCGAATGCCGTGGGTCGGCGATATCCGCTTCGACCTCGGCGTCCGCGGGCAGAACTTCGAGGTGCTCTCGCGCTTCCCCTTCGGCAGCACGGATCTGGAGCTCGGGCTCGACACACGCGTGCGCGGCACGATGGCCACGCCGGAGTTGTACGGTCGCGTCGAGGTGCAGCCGGGCAGCACGCTGACGTATTCGGTGGTGCGCCGCGACTTCGAAGTCACCGAGGGCTCGATCGACTTCAACGGCGCGGTCGACAAGGCGTGGCTCAGCCTCACGGCGCGCACCGAGGTGCCGTTGCCGGAGGACGCCGGTTCGAGCGGCAGCAGCAGCATCGGCATCGGCCCGAACCTGACCACGGCGAGCAGCAACCAGACCCGGAAGGTGGTCGTCACCGTGCGGATCTCCGGCCCGCTGGACGATCCGCGTCGGCTCACGCTCTCGCTCTCGTCGACGCCGTCGTACGGCGCGGCCGATATCCAGTCGCTGATCTTGACCGGCCAACTGCAGACGGCCAACAGCGCCAGTGGTGGCTTGGGTAGCCGCGCGAGCATCGGCATGTTCACCGAAGAGCTCTCGGACGCCTTCCAGAAGATGCTGCTCTCGGCCTTCGTCGACTCGCTGACCATCGGAATCCCCACCGAGGGCGGCATCAACGCCGAGATCACGACCAACCTCGGCAAGGCGATGACGCTCAAGGGGCGCGTCTACTCGACGCAGACGGTGCTCGAATCGAGCGCGACGTTCAGCTTGCGCCTGGGCGAGCGGTGGTCGCTCGAAGGATTGGTGCGTTCGTCGCAGCAGAACGGCCAGACCGCGACCAACATCTACGAAGCGAAGCTACGCTATCGGGTGCCCTTGCCGGAATGACGACCCGCCTGCCGACCTTGCTGCTGCTCTCGCTGCTCGTCGTGGCGTCGCTGGCGCACCCGCCGATCGCCGGGGCGGACACCGGACCGCCGCGGCCCCCCGGTGCCGGCTCGCCACGCGCGGGCGCGAGCGGCGAGAAGGCGACGGTTGCGACCGAGACCGCCCCGACGGCTCCGACCGACGACCAGGGCGCGGCGCCGGCGCCCACCGAAGACGGCGGCGACGCCAAGCGCGCCGACGGTGGCGAGGCCGAGGAGACCGGACCGACGACGCCGGGGCTGGTCGAGGCGCAGACGGCGTGCGGCGGTCAACCCATCGCCACCGCAGAGCTGCTCGGTTGCGTCGGCACGCGCTGCCAAAACAAGCAAGATCGCGAGAAATTGCTCTCGCTCACGGATTTGCTGCCCGGCCGGACGCTCGGCCCCAACGCGCTGCAGCTCGCCGTTCAGCGGCTCGAGGCGACGGGCTTCTTCCGCGTGCAGAAGGTGCGCTGCCTGAGCCGACCGAGCGGCGCGCGCATCGCCATCACGGTGCTCGGCAACCAGTTCGTGCGCAGCATCGAGCTGCGCGGCAATCGCGAGGTGCTCGAGTCCGAGTTGCGCAACAAGCTGGTCTTACAGCCCGGCGACGTGCTCAACCCCGACACCGACGACGGCCGGGCGCTGCTCGCACGACAAAAGGCGGCGTTCGAGACGCTCTACCAACGCGAGGGCTTCGAGTCGGCCAAGGTCGTGCTGGTGGCCAAGACCTTCGGTGTCGGCCTGGTCGGCGTCGAGATCGATATCGTCGAAGGTGCCAAGCAACACGTCGCGGCGATTCGCACGCGCATCCTCGATCCCCACCGGCCGACCCAACAGGAGGCCGCCGCGGGTCTGCGTTGTGCGCGGGTCAGCGAGCGGATGATTCAGCGCGCGAGCGGTCTGGCGGACGTGAGCGTGTTCACGCGTAGGGCCGGCGTGAAGAGCCGCACGAAGGTCCGCGGCGTGCTGCGTCGCCTGGGATACCACTCGCCGAAGGTGACGATCACCCACGACGCGCGCCAACAGGTCGTCGACGTCGAGGTGCGGCTCGGGCGCTGCAGTGTGGTGCGCCTGCTGAGCCGAGAATCGAGCGACCAGGTCGGGCGCGAGGCGACGTACGGCACGGTCGAGGATCCGGACCTGATCGAGGCGATGCCCTTTGGCGAGTCGGGTGTCTTCGACCTCTCCGAGGCCGAGCGCGGTCGGCGCGAGCTCGCCGCGTTGCTGGAGAATCGAGGCTTCCTCTTCGCCGACGTCGAGCTGGACTTCCGCGAGGTACCGCGCACCTGGGGCAGCCGCGTCGCTTCGGCCATCACCTACCGCCTGACGACCAACTACGGAGCGCAGATCCGCGGCCTGCGCTTCTGCGACGGCGACGTGCTGGCAGACGCCGAGGCACGCGGCGAGACCGAGGCGTGCGCGGGACGCGCCGGGGAAGCGCTGAGCTTCGAAGAAGACGAGCTGCTCAAGGCGATCGAGACGCGGCCCTACGACGTCCTGGACGAAGGCGGCTACCTGGCGACGGCCCAGATGTTCGGCGATCTCGATCGGCTCCGGCAGTTCTACCGCGACGCGGGCTATTTCGAGTTCCGCTACAGCCTGCTCGCGCCGGCGGGCGGGAGCGGCATCGTGCGCCGCCGCCGGCGGACCGACACCGAGGAGATCGTCGAATACCTTTTGCCGGACCGGGGCTTCCGCGTCCGGCGGCCGATCGGCGAGCACTTCATCTATGTCGAGGTGCCCTTCGAGGAGGGGCGCCGCTCGCATCTCTCGGAGGTCCGCGTGCTCGGCGCCGACACCGCCGGCGAAGCCCGGATTCGCGGGCTGTTCGGGCAGAACCGTGGCGATGTCGCGAGCTTCACGCGGGTGATCGACGGGCTGCGGCGCATCGAAGACGACTATCGCGACCGGGGCTATTTCCAGGCCCATTTCGAGGTGCTGTGCGCGACGAAGAACCGCGCGATCTCGGCCGGCGGAGGCAAGGGGCTTGCGCCCTGCACCTCCGAGCGCATCCTCGCCGAACAGGTGGAGCTCGAGCTGCGGATCCGAGAGGGCCCGCGCGTGCGCATCGGCGAGATCTTCGTCAACGGCAACTTCCGCACCGACCGCGAGCTGCTGCTCCGCGACATGCCGCCAGAAGGTTCGGACTTCTCGTCCGGACGCCTATTCGACTCGCTGCGCGCGCTGCGCAACCTCGGTCTGTTCCGCTCGGTCTCGTTCCGCTACATCGGCCGCGACGAGCAGCCCGTCCGAGACCGGATCGCCATCGTGGTCACGGTCGTCGAGGAGCAGAGCCGCTATTTCGAGGCAGCGCTGGGCTTCCAGACGGTCAACGTCAACCGCGCCCAGGACGCCGGCTCCAACAGCACCCCGACCGGCTTCATCGACCTGCTCGAGCACCAGACCTCGGCTGGCGGCCGGATGGGCTCGGGATTCGGTCAGCGCTTGGGCGTCTCGCTACCGAACCTATTGCTGACGGCCGAGGCGAGCCTGCTCGACCGCAACCTCTTCGGCGAGGGCAAGTGGGGCCGCATCGTCACCCGCGTCGGTGTGACGCCGAATATCTTCCAGACCGGAACACCGAACCTGCTGCTCGCAGCATTGGAGTACCAGGACCGCCGTTTCCTCGGCTCGGAGACGGCGCTGCGCGTCGTCGCGCCGTATTTCTCGCGTGATTTCGCGACGACGACGATCGACATCGACAAAGTCGGCGCGGCCGCGGAGATCACCCGCCGCTTCGGTCGGCTCGGCCTCTCGCTCGGGACCGACGGCGGCTTGGTCGACTTCAAGGACAGCTCGGGCGTCGATTTCACCGGTTGGCTCTGGCAGATCAAGGTGGTGCCGCGGGTGAGCTTCGACGCCCTCGATTCGCCCATCAACCCGACCCGCGGCGTCTACGGGACCACCAGCGTCGCCCTGATCAACGCGCTCATCGAGCCCGACGCCACGCTGGGGACGACCGGCGGCTTCGCGACCTTCGCCAAGTTCGAGGCGCAGGCCAAGGCGTACACCACGATCCGCGACACCCTGACGCTGGGCATGATGGTGCGTGTGGGTTGGGCGACCAGCCTCTCGGCCGACGCCGACGCCGACGCCCTGCCCGGCAACGAGCGGTTCCGCCTCGGCGGCCAGCTCGGTCTGCGCGGCTTCACCGACGGCGGCATCAAGGTCTACGACGCCAACGGCGCACCGGTTCCCGTACGGCAGGCGGTCTGCTCACAGGTCGACACCGCCGGCAACTGCATCGGCGAGTGGAGCCAAGAGATGGTCTGCGCCGAGCTGGCGGCAGACGGCTCGAGTTGCCAGACCTACGCGACCGAGGACAACGGCGCGGTCATCCTCAACGGCTCCCTCGAGGCGCGCTTCCCGATCTTGCGGACGCGTGGGGTGTGGGGCGCGCTGTTCTGGGATTGGGGCGCCATCGCGGGCGGCGTCGACAGCATCCACGTCGCCAGCTTCCGACACGGCGTCGGCTTCGGCCTGCGCTACCTCGTCTCGGGTCAGATCCCGGTGCGCCTCGACTACGGCGTCGCCGTCGACCGGCGCTGCCTGACCGCGATCCCCTTCGACGGGCGCAGCACCTGCCCGGAACAAGAGGGCTTCGGCCAGCTGCAAGCGGGCTTGCTCTACGCGTTCTAGAGACGCGATCAAAAAATCGCCAGGGGCGATATTTTGGTCGCGGCTCGTGGAGGGGGATGGTTCGCGAGAACCGCGCTTCTCGCGACCAGGGGGCGCCTAGCCCCCAAAACCTCAGACAACCGGCTCAGCGCGCGGCGAGCAGGGCTTCGCGCAGCGTCGCGGTCGGCTGCGGTCCGACGAACTCGCGTCGCACTACGCCCTGCGCGTCGAGGACGAAGCTGTGCGGGATCGCCGCGACGCGGAAGGCGGTGTGGGCGGCCCCGGCGGCGTCGTGCAGCACCCGAAACTGCAGCCCTTTTCCGAGCATCAGCTCGCGGATGTCGGGGGCGTCTTCGGCGCTGATGGTGAGCACCTCGAAGCCGGCGCCGTCGGCTTCGGCGGCGAGCGCGTCGATGGCGGGCGCCTCTTCGACGCAGGGCGCACACGACGGCCCCCAGAAGTGGACCAGGGTCGGCTTCCCGGTCGGCGCCCCGAGGGCGACGCGCTGCACGTCCGGATGGGGGCGCATCGTGAGCACCGCCAACGACACGGGCGCGATGCGCTCGCCCTCCAGGCCCGAGGCGGGCGGCGTGGTGCGGCGCAGACCGACCGCGACCAGGGCCAGCGCGAGGGCGACGGTGACGGTCGCGATGGCGGTCGCGCGGCGGCTGCGCGGCGACGGCTCGTGGGTGGGGGCGACAGCGGACATCAGGGCTCCTCGGATGCGGGCGCCGGGCCCAACGCGGTCTCGGCCATCCCATGGTAGGAGCCGTCGGCTGCAGGTCGAGGGTCGACGACGCGCGGACCGGCCAGTACGGCGGTGTGCTCGTGCCAGAGCGGGACGATCGGCAGCTGCGCGGCGAGTCGGCGCGCGACGCGATGGTAGATGGCGGCGCGAGGCGACGGATCCGTCTCGCGCTGACCGAGGTCGAGCAGGCAGTCGAGCAGGGGATCGTGCAGACCGGTCCGATTGCCGGCGCCGCGGGCCGTTGGCAGGCCGAGCGCCTGCTCCGCGCGTTCGAGCCACGCCGAGGCTGCGGCCCGCGCAGCAACCGGGACGCAGGCCGGCTCGACGGCGAAGGTGTCGCCAGACGGCGGCGCGAGCGCGGGCTCGGAGCGCGGGCGGTTGCGGCTGTGGAACATCCACGCCTGGTAGTCGGGCTCCTGCGGCTCGGGCAGCCCGAGCAGGAAGAGATCGAACTGCCCAGCGCCGAGGGCCTGCAGGAGCGAGGCGATCTCCAACCCCCGGACTTCGACCTGGACGCCGAGCGGCGCGTAGGCCTGCGCGATCGCCTCGGCCTGGCTGCGCCGCTCCCGCGAGGCGGTGGTGAGCAACCGAAGGCGCAGACGGACGCCGGCGGCGTCGGCGCGTAGCCCGGCGGCGTCGAGCAGGTGTGCAGCGGCGGCCGGGTCGAAGGGCAGCGGCGCGAGGTCGGGCGGCGACGACGCGTGCTCGGGCGGCATCATCGCCGCTGCGACGCGCCCACGGCCGCGCAGCAAGCGTTCGACCAGCGCGGCCCGATCCAGACCCAATGCCAGCGCACGCCGCACGCGCGCGTCGCTCAAGCGCGGGTGCTCGAGCTGGAAGGCGAGGTAGGAGAACGCGATGCCGGGCACGGCGACGACGCGGCCCCGGCCGTGCTCACCGGCGGCGTCGAGCGCGCCGGGCGAGAGACCGGTCGCGATGTCGGCGCCTCCGCCGAGCACCGAGAGCGCCCGAGCCCCCTCGTCGGCGACGGCGCGGACGACCACGACCGCCGCTCGACCGGGCGGGGTGGGCGCGACGCGCTCGAGCCGAACGCGATCGGGTGTCGAGTCCGGCGCGATGCGGAACGGACCGGCCCCGACCGGCGCGACGAGCGTGGGCGCTCCGCTGCCGGCGCAGGTCGAGCGCGGCACGATGCCGAGGATGATGTCGGAGCGGAAAGTCGCCAGCGGCGCCCGCAGCGCGAAGCGCACGGTGGCATCGTCCACGGCCCGCACCGCCGCGAAGCGGCGCGCGAAGGCGCCGGCGATCGGGGAACCGAGGCGAGGATCGAGCAACGACCGGTAGGTGCAGACGATATCGGCGGCGCCGACCGGCCGACCGTCGTGAAAGCGGCGATTGGTGTGCAGCCGCACGTCCCACGCCAGCGGGCGGCCTGCGTCGTCCCAAGCGCTCGGCGTCATCGCAGCGGCGAGATCGAGCGAGGTCGAGCCGTCGGGGTGCACGCGCGTGAGCCCGGCGAAGGCGAGACGCCAGACCCGCGTCGAAGCGGCATCGACCGCCAGCCGCGGGTCGAAGGTGCGCACCGGCGCCGCCGTCGCCAGGACGAGGTGATCGGCGGGCCACTCTTGCCGGCAGCCGAGCGCCGCGAGCAGCAGCAGCACGGCCGAAAACCTTTGAGTCATGGGTCCTTGCGGCCGCGGGTCGGCGGGGAGGCGGGCTTGTCTCCGCCACCGTCACGGCCGTTGCCGCCGCGCGGTCCCTTGTCGCCGGCGTGATCCCCACCACCACGCTTGTTCTCGCTGCGCATCGTCTGCATCTGGTCGCGAAGCTTGCCGAGCGCCTCCTCGAGCCGCTGCACGCGCTCGTGCAGCGGCACGCCCTTGCCGAGGCCCTTGGCGGTCTGACGCATCTGCTCGGCGAGGTGTTCGAAGGCTTCGCGACGCGAAGCCTGCAGCAGTGGTTCGCGACTGCGCGGATCGGAGACGATCGCGAGCGCGCTGACGGCCGCCGAGCGCAGCCGCGTCGAGGACTCGTGCAGCAGGCCCTCGAGATGGTCGCGGATGGCGTCGCGCGCGGCCTCGATGGTGCCGGCGAAATGCGCCAACGCGACCGCGGCGGTGGCCCGCAGTGCCTTGTCGTGGCCCGGGCGCGAGGCGTCCCAGACGCGCTCGAGGTCGCGCGGATCGGCGATGGCGGCGAGGCGACCGAGGGCGTCGCCGGCGATCGACGAGCGCCAGGAAGAGCGCTGCGAGGCCGCAATCGCGGCCTGACGGGCGGCCTTGCGATCGACGTGCTGCAGCGCGCCGAGGGCCTCGCGGACCACGCTCGTGCTGCGTTCGCGGGTCGCCGCGAGCAAGATCGGCGCGCTCTGCGTGTCGTGCAGCTCGCCGAGCGCCGCGACGGCGGCAGCGCGCACCGAGGCCTCGGCGTCCTTCTGTGCCGCCGCCTGCAAGCCGGCGCGGACCAGGCTGCGGTCGGCGCTGCCCAAGGCACGGGCGGCGGCGGCGCGGACGTGGCGAGCCGAGTCGCTCGCGAGGGTGCCCAGCAGCGCCTGTACGACCTTGGCACGGCCGAGCGCGCCGCGCATCGCGTGGACCGCGCGCGCACGAGCATCCGGGTGGCGGTGGGGGCGCAGCGCGCCGAGCAACAGGTCTGCGTCGATCTCCAGCTTCCACTCGGCGAGCAACGTCATCGTCGGGTCGGGCATCACCACCGCGGGCGGCTTGGCCAGCGGCAAGGTCAGCGCGCCCCGGGCGCCCTCGACGACGACGTGGTGCACGGTGCCGGGGGCGTCCGGCGCGTCGGCGACCAGCACGGGCACCCGCAACGCGAAGGCGGGCCGACGATTGTCGACCGGTTGGGTCTGCCGCACCTCGATGGTGAGGCGTCCGCCGCCCACGTTGCGCCAATTCGCGCGGACGGTGAGCTTGGGCAGGCCGGGAGTGTGCACCCAGCGGTCGAAGAACTCGCGCAGGCTCCGATGCGAGCGGTGCTCGAGCGCCCGCCGCAAATCGCCGGTCTCGACCGAACCGAAACGATGCGCCTTCAGGTAGTCGGCGATGCCCGCGTCGAAGACGGCGTGACCGAGCTGCTCGCGCAGCATGTGCAACACCCAGCCGCCGCGGCTGTACGAATGCGCGTCGAAGAGGTCGCCCGGTCGTTCGTAGCGCGGCTGCACGACGGCGCGGGGCGTGGCGGCGTCGGTATGGACCGCCGCGTCGCGGGCACCGGCCATCTCTTCGGCGAACCGGTCCTCGCCGAAGTGCTCGCGTGTCCACAGCTTCTGGTAGTAGGTCGCGAAGCCCTCGTTCAGCCACAGGTCGGCCCAGGTGCGGCACGTCACGGTGTCGCCGAACCACTGATGGGCGGCCTCGTGCGCCAACAGGCCGTCGGCACGCCAGTCCAGGTCGGCGTCGGCGTCGCCGAGCGCGCGTCGGGTGAGCGTCGTGAGCGTGACGTTCTCCATGCCGCCCGCGGTGAACTCGTCGACCCAGACCTGACCGTAGCGGGCGTGCGGGTAGGGGGTGCCCGTGACCTTGCCGAGGAACGCGATCATCGCTGGCAGCTCGGCGCCGACGACCTTGGCCCGGGCGACGTCGGCCGGCATCGCCCAGCTCGACACTCGCACCGGCCCGGTCGCATGGACGACCTCTTGGAACGGGCCGACAACGACGTTCAGCAGGTAGATCGGGTGCGGAGCGCGCATCGTGAACCGGTGCAGGGTGCGGCCGTCCTTGCGCAAAACCTCGCCGGGATCGCCGTTGGAGAGGGCGGTCTGCCCGCGCGGCACGTCGAGCGTCACGTCCCACGCGAAGCGAGCGTCGGGGTCGTCGGGGCACGGCACCCAATGCCGCGCCTCTTGCGTCTCGCCCTGGGTCCAGAGGTGCATCGGGCGGGCCTTCTCGTCCGCATCGGGCGCGACGCGGTACAGCCCGCGGCGCGGCTTGGCTGTCCACGCCAGGCGCAGGCGGTGGGGCCCCGCCCCGGCCGGCAGCTGGAATCGCAGCGCATCCCCGCTCACGCGTGCGTCGGGCCCCGGATTGCCGGACGCGTCGAGCCAGTGCGCGGATTGGATCTGAAGATCGACGCCGTCGAGCGAGAACGACGGGCGAAGGTCGGCCCCGGCGGCGCGAACGCGATAGGTGACGGTGCCGGCGACCGCACGCTCGGCGGGATCGAGGCGGAGTTGCAGGTCCATGTGCTCGAACTGCACCGTCCGGTCGCGCGGCGCGCGGTACGGCAATCCGTTGTCGAGGTAGACGTTGCCCTGCGGTCGGGCGACGGCCGTCGCGGCGCAGAGGGTGAAGGCGGCGAGCACCCACGCCGTGCTGCGAATGGCGCGGAGCGGCGCGGCGGGAGTACGTACGGGGCGATGCAGGGCCATGAAACCTCCGGAGGCGCGGAGCATAGAGCAGCACCGAGGGGCGGTCGACTCCCGGCTTTCGCGGAGGGCGCCGAGGCGCTATGCTGGAGCGGGGTAGGAGGTCGCGTTGTCGACAACGTCGCGGATTCTCGTCATGAGCAGCAGCCCGGACGTGCTGGGTGCCGTCGGGCGCGCAGCGCAGCCGCTCGGCCACCTGCTCTTCCAGGTCGAATCGCCGGAAGATCTCGCGCTGCGCCTGCGCGATCTGCAGCCCGCCGTGGTGGTCCTGGACGCCGACGCCCACGGGTGCGAGGACTGCCAGGCCATCGGAGACGCATTCGAATCCGTCGAGGGGCAGCTGCGGCCGCAGGTGCTCTTGGTCGGCGGGGACGACGACGCGCGGCGTGAGCGATTGGTCGAGCTCGCGCGGGCAGACGTGCTGATCGACCGGCCGATCGACCAACTCGAGGTGACGGTCGAGATCCGCACGCTCGTGCGCGTCCGACGCCTGAACGCCGAAGCGGTGCGCGACCGCGACTTGCTCGAGCACCTGCTGGAGCTGACGACCTTCGCCGACGGCTACACCACCACCGACGCCGTACTCGAGTCGCTGGCACAGCGCGTCGCGAGTTGGCTCGGCTTCCCGCACGTCGTGGTGACGCTCGGTGGCGAGCGCACGCCGCGCATCGTCGCGAGCGCCCACGCCGAGGGCAGCCACGGCCGCGGCCGCAGCCTGGTCGAGCGTCGCCACCACGAGCTGCAGAGCCGTCGTGAGCTGCTGATGGTCGGCGAGGCCGACGGCGTGATGATGGGCGAAGACCCGACCGCCCTGCCCTACGTCGGCATCCCGCTGGTCGCTCAAGACGGCGACGTCGTAGGCGCGCTTCACGCTTGGGGTGGTGGGCGCCTGCCGAGCGAAGCGCACCGGCGCGTGCTGCAGGTGGCGGCGTCGCGCATCGGTACCGAGATCCGCCTGCACGACCAGCAGCGCCGGCTCGAAGAGATGGTCGAGACGCGCACCGCCGACCTGACGGCGCTGCTCGAGCGCCTGCGCGGCAAGAACAACCAGCTCGTCGAGGCGAGCCGCGAGACGATCATGCGCCTCGCGCGCGCGGCGGAGTACCGCGACGGCGACACCGGCGAGCACGTCGACCGGATGTCGAGCTACAGCCAGGTCGTCGCGCGCCGGATGGGGATGAGCCCCGACGAGATCGCGCTGATCAAGCTCGCCGCGCCCATGCACGACGTCGGCAAGATCGGCATCCCGGACGCGATCTTGCTGAAGAACGGCAAGCTCACGCCCGAGGAATACGAGGTGATGAAGCAGCACCCGCTGATCGGGGCGCGCATCCTCTCGGGCAGCCACAGCCAGCTGCTCCGGATGGCGGAGCAGATCGCCGCGACGCACCACGAGAAGTGGGACGGCTCGGGCTATCCGCTCGGCTTGGCCGGCAACGAGATCCCGCTCGCGGGCCGGATCGTCGCGCTCGCGGACGTCTTCGACGCGTTGACCAGCCCCCGCGTCTACAAGGACGCGTGGTCGATCGACGAGTCGGTGGCCTACGTCCGCGGCCTCTCCGGTACCCACTTCGACCCGCGCGTGGTCGACGCGTTCATGGCCTGCCTGGACGAGCTGCTCGAGATTCGCGCCAGCTACGTCGGCAAGGAGCCCGAGCCGCTCGCGCCCGCCGAAGTGATGCGCGTCGGCACGACGACCGGCGAGGCTGCCGCTTGAAGCGCTCCGTCCGCCTGCCGCTCGCCCTCTTCGTCCTCGCCGCCGCCCCGCAGTTCGGCTGTGGCGCACGTTCGCCAGCGACGACGCCCGAGGCAGCCGCGACGCACGTCGCGCCGGCGGCGGCCCCCGCGGCCCCGGCTGCCGAGGCGCCCCCTGCTGTCGAGCCGACCGCTGCCGCCAAGGACGAGGCGGCCCGCTACAGCCAAAGGCGCGTGCGCAAGCGCGCCGTGATCGGCGGCTGCGAAGAGTCCTGCGAGACCCCCGAGAAGGCGATGGTGGCGCTGCTCTCGGCGCTCGAGCAACCCGCCGGCGAGGCGCGCCGGGAGGCGCTGCACGCGCTCTTCGATTGGTCCCAGCTCTTCGAGGACGGCCAGAGCCGGGGCGAGCGCTGGGCGGACCTCTGGGGCGATCCGGCCAAGCAGCCCGAGCGGATGCGCGAGATCGAAGCGTTCCTCGATCGCTTCGCGGCCGTGGTCGACGGCGACCAGGGCGCGGCGGTGCTGGCACGCTGGAAGGGCGGCGGCGTCGAGACCCGCGCCGTCGCCGAGCGCGCCGATCTCTTCGAGGTCGCCCTGCGCATGCCGGCGGGGGTGCCCGGAGAGCCGCGCTGGCGGCTGACGTTGGTGCGACGCGGCTGGGAGTGGTTGGTCGTCGAGGTCGAGCACGAGCCGGGTCGTCGCCCCGCGCCGCTCGATCGCGTGGCCGGCAACGTCGCCAAGGGCAAGCTCTAGCGGATCGTTCAGCGACGCTTGCGGGCGCGATCGGGCGCCGGCGAGCCGCGATGGCGACGGTCGAGGTCCGAGGGCACCAGACCGCCGTCTTCGGCGTAGAGCTCGCGGAAATCGGCCGGCAGCGGTGCACGCAGGCTGAGGTGGCGTCCCGCCTCGACGGGATGCGCGAGGTCCAATCCGCGCGCGTGCAGCATCATCCGCGATGCCATCCGGGCCTGCCGGGTGCCGCCGTAGAGGAAGTCGCCGGCGATGGGCGCGCCGAGCTCGCTGAGCGCGACGCGGACCTGGTGCTTGCGGCCCTGCTCGGGGATGACGCGAACCAGCCCGAAGCGTCGGCCACGCGCGAGCACCTCGACCTCGCTGACGGCGGCGACGCCGTTCTTCTCGACGACGATCATCTTCTCGCCGCCCTGGATCCGCTTGGCCGCGAGCTGGTGCTCGACCTTGGCCCAACGGACCGCCGGCACGGGGTGCGTCAGCGCGAGGTAGAGCTTGTGCACCCGGCGCTCGCGGAACGCCTGCCCGACCACCTTGGCGACCTCGGCGCTGCGGGCGAGCAGCAGCACGCCGCTGGTGTCTCGATCGAGGCGGTGCACGAGGTGCAGCTGCTCGGGGTCGCCGCCGCGCTCGGCCTCACGCTCGCGCATCATCGCGAGCACGGAGCCGGCATCGGCGTCGGCGTGGACGAGCAGGCCTGCGGGCTTGTCGATCGCGATGATGTGCTCGTCTTCGAGCAAGATCAGCTGGCGGTCCGGGGGGCGTGTGATGGACATGGAAGCTCTCCCGGGGCCAAAAGCAGGCGCGGCGCCCAGCTTGTGACTGGGCGCCGCGTCGGGTCGGGGCGACTGGATTCGAACCAGCGACTTCTTGCTCCCGAAGCAAGCGCGCTACCAGACTGCGCTACGCCCCGATCCACCACGCGGCACCTTGCGGTGCGTTGCGGCGGACGGCTAGGTACTCGACCGCAGCGGGGCTGTCAACACCCGCGCCGCGCTTTCAGCGCTTCTTGAAGAGCGCGTCGAGCTTGGCCATGGCCTCACGCTCTTTGTCGCCCTCGCTCGGCACCGACCAGCCGGGCTTGCTGCCCGCGCCTCCGCCACCGCCGCCGCCGAAGAGGGCATCGAGCTTGGACTTGGCGTCCGCGGCGACGTCCGGCACCTCGTCGCCGACGACGCGGAACTGGAAGTGGCCGCAGAAGTTGGCCGCCTCGCGATCGCGCACGAACTCGCCCTGATTCTCCAGGCATTGGTTGTGCGCGCTCGGGCTCCAGAACCGGCAGTTGCGGCAGGAGTGCAGGTACGAGCCGCAGTTCGGGCAGGTGTCCAGACGCGCGATCTTGACGTCGAAGACCAGCTCCTCACCGCATTTGTAGCACTCGTGGCGAAGCTCTTCGGTCATCCGATCACCTCACGGCGGCGCCACAGCAGGAGCGCGGCCAGCAGGAGCAGCACGGCGGCGGTGCCCGAGGCGTCGCCACCGACCGGGGCGGCGGTGCAGCCGTCGTCCTTCTTGCTCGGCGGCGTGGTGGTGCCGCCGCCCGTATCGGCCTCGACGTCGCCCGCCACGGTGTCGGCGCCGACGCTGGTGTCGCCGCCGGTGGTGTCGGTCGGACCGGCGTCCTCGCCGCCACCGCCGCCGCCGGTGGTGTGATAGGGGTCGATCGGGTTGTGGTAGTTGTTCGTGTTGTGCACGTCGTGGCCGTAGAAGCCCCACTCGCGGATCGAGCCGGCCACGTCGCCCGTCGACTTCCACGCGAACATCCAGCCGTTGCGGGTGCCGACCGCGACGTCGTACTTGCCGTCACCGTCGATATCGCCCACGCCCGGCGAGGCCATGACCCAGCCGTTGGTGTACTTCGGCCAGCCCTTGGGCTCGGCGCCGAGGTGGTTCCAGGCGTGCACCAGGTAGCCCGCCGAGCCGGCGACGACGTCGGCCTGCTTGTCACCGTCGATGTCGACGATCGCGGGGTTGCTGAAGAACTGCCAGTCCTCGATGCGACGCGGCCAACCCTCGAGCATCGTCGCGGTCTGGGTGTCCCAGGCAGAGAGGTGATGGTCGAAGTTCGCGCGCTTGCCGCCCGAGGCGAAGGTCAGCGCGAAGTTGAAGCCGGCCGTGGCCTTGACCACGTCGATGCCGCCGGTCGGGTCGATGCGACCGAGGCTAGCCGAGGCGATGAGGATGTAGGCCGGCGCGTCGGCGGTGTCGCTCTTGGCGCCGAAATCCTGGTTGTTGAAGGTCTTGAGCTTCTTCTTGCTACCGGGGATCGGCCACTCGTAGACGCTGCCGTCGTGGCGGTAGAAGCGACCGGCCGAGCCGATCGAGTCCAGCTGCACCTCGAGCTTGCCGTCGAAGTCCAGGTCCGCGAGCGCCGGGTTGCCGGGCACGCCGCGGCCGACGAGCGGCAGCACCTCGGCCATCAAGCCGTAGACCTTGACCGGCCAGCCGGCGTGGAACGGGCCACCGGCGTGCTCGCTGCCGTCGCCGTGGATGACGTAGCCGCGGCCCTCGTTCTTGACCGATTCGGCGCCGAGCACCTCGTTGGTGCCGACGACGATGTCGAGCTGGCCGTCACCGTCGACGTCACCGATGGCCGGCGTCGAGACGATGCGGGCGCGCAGCTTGCCCTCGAGCGCGGGATCGCTGACGAGCAGCGGGAAGCCCTTCTGCATCGTGCCGTCGTGGCGCCAGACGTAGAGGTATTGGTCCATGCCGTTCTGGATGATCTCGAGCTTGCCGTCCTTGTCGAGGTCGGCGAGCGCGGGGCTGCCGCAGAAGCCGTCGTCGAGGATGACGTCCGGCGTGGTCTTGTCGACGTCGTGACCGGCCGACTTCACCGGGAAGCCAGGGCGCATCTTGCCGTCGGCGCCGAAGACCAGCAGGTGGCCGTCGTAGGTCGAGACCACGACCTCGATCTTGCCGTCGCCGTCGAGGTCACCGATCGCCGGCGCGTTGATGATCATCGCCTCGTGGTATTCCTTCTGCATCTTGCCGTTCTTGGCGATGCAGCCGGTCTTGTCGTCACGGAAGGCGCAGGCGCCGGTGATGTTGAACGGGTGGTCCTTGTCGAACTCGCGGCGCACCGGCGTCTTCACCGGCCAGCCCGCGGCCTCGGTGCCGTCGGCCTTCCAGGCGTGCAGCGTGCCGTCGGTTCCCGGCTGGATGATCTCGTGCTGGCCGTCACCGTCGATGTCGAAGACCTTCGGCGAGGCCTCGAAGCTCACGTCGACGCGCTTGGGGAAGCCCGGCAGCAGGTCCGGATCCTTGTACAGGCCGACGGTCTTGCGCATCTCGCTCAGCACCTCGGCGCCGTCCTTGGCCTTGGCCTTGACGGTCAGCTTGATGGTCACGGTGTATTGATCGTGGTGGGTCAGCGGGGCGGTGAAGTCGAAATACTTCGCGGCGGCGGCAGCGACGTCCCACTCGGTGAGCTTGCCCTCGAGGCCGGCAGTCTTGCCGTCGGCGATCTTCTCCCAGCCCGACTTCGGGTCGACGCCCTTGGCCATCTCGAGGGTCCAATCGTAGTTGTCGTAGCGGGCGGCCTTGCCGTCGACGCGCTTGCCGATGCGGCCGGTGATGTCGACCTTCGGCGTGTGCGTCACCTCGATCGGCTCGAACCACCACGGCTCGAGGATGTCGGCGTCGGGCGGGATGTGGCCCTTCTCGATCATCACCATCGACTCGTAGACGTTGTTGCGGCCGTAGCCGAAGTGCAGGTCCCAACCCGGACCGGAGGGGAACTTCGTCTCGTCGGTCTTGGACTCGGGCACGTCGATGTCGTCCGCGCTCTGGATCAGGATCGAGCGGACTTCTTCGGCCGAGAGCGGCGGGTCGAGCTGGGTCTTGAGCGCCATCGAGTAGATCATGCCGGCGTGGCCCGAGGTCATGCCGACCGCCTCGGAGGAGCAGCCGGTGCCGGGCGTGCTGAGCACGAGCTGGCCTCCGTAGTTGGTGCAGTTGTTGAAGTTCAGGAAGGTCGTCGAGGTCTCCTTGCTGGCGCCGTCGAAGACGATGGCGTGCACGTAGACCGTGTGGTTGTTCGTGCTCGGCATGTTGTGGTGGTAGCTGAGCTCGTCGGCGGCCGAGGCGATGAACACGACGTTGTTGTCGTAGAGGTACTCGATCGCGTCGCGGGCGTAGGGCGTCATGTTGATCGAGCCGAGCGCGGACTGCAGCACGCTCGCGCCCGAGTCGACGGCGAACAGCGAGCCGGCGGCGAAATCGTTGGCGTCGCAAACGAACGAGTCGGCCACGCGGACGTTCAGGACGGTGCACTCGGGGCAGACGCCGATGCTGCCGCGGCCGTTGTTGCCCTCGGCGGCCGAATCGCGGGCCTCGCCGCTGCCGTGGCCGAAGCGGGTGTCGTCGTAGGCGTCGTTGTCGTCCTCGAAGAAGTCCCAGCCGGAGATGTCGTCCTTGAAGCCGTTGCCGTCGTCGTCCTTGCCGTCGCTGAAGACCTGGATCAGGTCCTGCGGATCGAGCAGGCCGTTACCGTTCTTGTCGCTGACGCGGCTGTCGCACGGCGTCTTCGGGATGGCGGTGCCGTTCTCCTTGGCGTAGTCGAGCATGTTGAAGATGCCGTCGCCGTTGGCGTCGTGCGGGTCCTCGGCCTTGAAGCCCTCGGTGCGGCAGGCCTCCTCGGGCGCGGGCAGCTCACCGCGGTTGAGGAAGTGCTTGTTCACCAGGTCCGACTCGTCCCATTTGATGCCCGAGTCGAGCACCGCGATGATGACGCGGCGATCGCCGACGGTCTTGGTCCAGGCGCGGTCGGCGTGCATGCCGACGCCCATCGGCACCTCGACCTGCCGGAAGCCCGGGAACGCCGCGTAGTTCGGCGGCGTGAACGACCAGAGGTTCCAATCGCCGCCGCTGATCACGGGCTTGCCGTCCATCAGCTCGCACTTGCCGTCCTTGTCCTTCTTGCAGGAGGCGAAGCTCGGGTCGTTCGGCCAGTTGGCCGGATCGCTCATGTCGGCGTCCGCGGCGGGCGGCCAGGCACCGGTGGCGCTGGCGGGGCCTGCGGTGAGGCCGATGCCGACGAGCGCGGCGACAGTGATGAGCTTGCGCAGGGGCGTGTGCATGGAGGTCTCCTGGGATCGGACGACAGCGAGGCAGCGTCGAGCGCCGGGACGATAGCAGCGGCGACGCGGCCGAAGCAATCGCCGTTCGCGCCCGTCGCCGTTGCATCGGCCGCAGCAGGCCGGTACGTTGAGCGCCCAAACGTGGGGTCTACCCGACCAGGAGGCCACCCTCATGCATCACGAAGACCGCCCGGCGGGCGGCATCGCCATGTTGGCGACCGCACCGCACGACAGCACCCCGAGCCCCGAAGGCGCTCACACCTCCACCCAGAACGCCGCGGCCCCGCCGCAGCCGCTGACGCCCACCGTCGTGCCCTCCGAGGGCGACGGCGGCATCGCCTTGTACGGCGCGCAGCCGCGCTCGCAGGTGCGGGTCCATCACCTGCGCACGATGAAGGCCAAGGGCACCAAGATCACCGCCGTGACCTGCTACGACGCCACGTTCGCGCGGCTCGTCGACAGCGCCGGCGTGGACGTAGTGCTCGTCGGTGATTCGCTCGGCAACGTGGTGCAGGGGCAGACCTCGACGCTGCCCGTGCAACTCGACCACATCGTCTACCACAGCGCAGCGGTCGCCCGCGGCCTGGCGCGCGCACACCTGGTCGCGGATCTGCCGTTCATGACCTACTACAGCGCCGAGGTCGCCCTGCCCAACGCAGCGCGCTTGCTCGCCGAGGGCGGCGCACACGCCGTGAAGCTCGAGGGTGGTGCCGAGGTCGCGCCGATCGTCGCGCGCCTGGTGCAAGCCGGGGTGCCGGTGATGGGCCATATCGGCCTGACCCCGCAGTCGGTGCATGCGATGGGCGGCCATCGCGTGCAAGGCCGCGGCGCCGAGGCACGAGCTCGTCTTCGGGCCGACGCGCTCGCGCTGCAAGAGGCCGGCTGCTACGCGATCGTGCTCGAGGGCATCCCGACGCGCCTCGCCGCCGACATCAGCGCCGAGCTGACGATCCCGACCATCGGCATCGGCGCTGGCGAGGGCTGCGACGGCCAGATTCTGGTGCTCTACGACATGCTCGGCCTGAACCCCGACTTCCAGCCGAAGTTCCTGAAGCGCTTCGCGGAGCTCGGCGCCGAAGTCCATAGCGCGCTGCGCGCCTACGGCGACGAGGTGCGGGCCGGCACCTTCCCCGCCCCCGAGCACGGCTACAGCGATCCGAGCGAGCGCGAGCCCCCGCTGAAAGTGGCGCGATGAGCGGCCCGGGCGCCGCACCTCCCGAGCTGCTGCCCGACGTCGCCGCCCTGCGTGCCGCGATCGCTGCTGCGCGCTCGGAATCACCGGACGCGCGTGTGGCATTGGTGCCGACGATGGGCGCGCTGCACGAGGGCCACCTCACCCTCTGCGATCGCGCCCGCGAGCACGCCGAGCACGTCGTCGTCAGCATCTTCGTCAACCCGACCCAGTTCGCGCCCCACGAAGACCTGGACCGGTACCCACGGACGCTCGACGCTGATCTCCGCGCCCTCACCGGGCGCGGCGTGCGCTGGGTGTTCGCCCCTTCGGCGAGTGAGGTCTACCCGCCCGGCTTCCAGACCGAGGTTCGGGTGACCGAGGTCTCGCAGGGACTCTGCGCCGACAGCCGGCCCCATTTCTTCGGTGGCGTGGCGCTGGTGGTGCTCAAGTTGCTGAATGCCGCGATGGCCGACGTCGCGGTCTTCGGCGAGAAGGACTGGCAGCAGCTGCAAGTCATCCGACGGATGGCGCGCGATCTGAACCATCCGACCACGATCGTGGGCGCGCCGTTGATTCGCGACCCCGACGGGCTGGCGATGAGCTCGCGCAACGCCTACCTCGACGCACCGACGCGGCAGGCAGCGCTCGCCCTGCCCCGCGCACTTGCCGACGCCGCCGCGGCTGCGACGAACGGCACCACCGACGCCGTCGCCCTGCGTCACGCAGCGATCGCCGCGATCGAAGCAGCCGGTGGCGTCGTCGACTACGTCACCATCGCGGACGAGGAGAGTCTGCAGACGCAGGACTGCGTCGCATCGGGTAGTCGGATCTTCGCCGCCGCCAGCTTCGGCGGCACCCGTCTCATCGACAATCTCGCCCTGTGTTGAGGGTCGCGCGGCCACCCATTTGCACCCATGCACTGCTGCGATCTTGACCATTTCGCGCAAGGTTCCATAAACTCCCACGTCCTTCGCCGAGCTTGCGCGACCGGACAGAGCAAGTTGGCGAACTGACACGGTCTTTTCGAGACCGAATCATTGCGTCGGGCATGATCCGGCGACCTTGGGGAGACGAGCGACATGAACCGGACGAGCAAGATCCTTGCGATCCTCGCCTGTACCGTCTTCGCCGTGGGCTGCGGCACCAGCGGTAGCGGCGGCGGTGGCGGCGGCGGCGGCGGCAACGTGGGCCAGGACACCAACACCGGCGGCGGCAGCGACGCGGCCGACACCACCGGCGGCGACAACGACACCGGTGGCAGCACCGACAGCGACACCGCGGGCGGCACCGACGCCGGTGACAAGTGCTCGTGCGACGGCAAGGAGTGCGGCTTCATCCCGGGCTGCCTGAAGAGCTGCGGCTTCTGCACCGACGGCAAGGCCTGCAACACGGCCAACAAGTGCGAGGCCAAGACCACCATCCAGCTGAAGAAGTTCGGCGAGTGGTGCGGCCCGAACAAGGACTGCCAGCCCCCGCCGGCAGGCACCCCGTCGAACTCGACGGCTGCGGCTGCGTACCGCGACTGCCTGAACGCGCAGTGCGAGACCAACCTCTGCAACAACAACCATTGTAGCAAGCTCTGCGCCATCGCTGCCGACAAGAAGAACAACGTGTCGGGTGCCGACGGTGCCGACGGCATCGAGGACGAGGGCGCCAATAGCGAGTGCGCCGACGCGGTTGACGGCCCGCATGGTGACAAGTTCGCCTGCGTCGAGCTCCGCACCGAGGCCGAGGTCGCCCAGGCTGGCTCGCTCGCCCTGTGCACGCCCTACACCACCTGGAAGGACTGCAAGGTCGACGCCGACTGCGGCGCCACGGAGACCTGCCGGCTCTACACCATCTACGGTGAGCTGACCTCGCGTTGCGGTCCGAAGGGCAAGAACCCCGACGGCAAGCCGGGCGCCAAGGTCACGCAGACCTGCAACAACAACGTCGTCGAGGGCCCGGTTGCCATCTGCGAGAACAACTTCTGCACCGGCCTCGGCTGCACCTCGTTCTGCAACGAGGACACCGACTGCATCAGCGCCCCGGGCGCCTGCAAGGACAGCAAGTGCCCGAACGGCAAGGCCTGCACGGGCGACGCCGACTGCTCGGCCTGGAAGTGCGACAAGGGCGTCTCGCTCGCGTCGGACGACCCGACCAAGTTCAACATCTGCTGGCCGAAGAACTGCGAGCTCGACAAGGACTGCGGCGACGACAACGCGTACTGCCGCATCAGCTACAACGGCGTGCAGAGCCCCGAGGGCGAGCCCGATCCGGACGACGCCACCAAGACCATCCTCCCGGGCTGGTCGAACATCTGCATGAGCAACCCGCCCAACGGCGCCAAGAAGGGCGAGAAGTGCGACCCGATCGGCGGCGACGAGGACACCTCGCTGCCCGCGTGCGGCATCTTCCTCTGCGACGGCGGCTACTGCGGCGCGCTCTGCAAGGGTGACGCCGATTGCCCGACCAACATGACCTGCGGCATCAACGAGATCCCCTTCGACCTCGACGATCCGGACGACGGCATCAACGACGTCTTCCTGCCGATCGGCCGCTGCACCCCGACCCCGGGCAAGGACGGCACCTGCTCGTCCAAGGGCGACTGCAAGGAAGGCAAGTACTGCAAGCTCTACGAGTCGGAGATCAACCTGCCCGCCGGCGCGACCCCGACCGACTACAAGTACACGCTCAACGGTGCCTGCATCACCCCGGACGCCGACAAGAAGAACATCGGTGACCAGTGCGGCTCGGCCACCACCGAGACCGGCCTCGGCAAGCTCTGCCAGTCGGGCGTGTGCCTGAACACGACCAACTCGGCCGGCCAGGCGCAGCCGGGCTACTGCTCGGATTTCTGCGGCGCTGGCAAGTCGGATTGCCCGGCCACCATCACCGCGTACGGCCAGCAGTACAAGACGATCTGCCGCAGCCTCCTCTGGGCCTGGAACGGCACCAAGGATCCGACGGACGACATCTACGTGCCGCTCTGCCTGCCGACGGTGACGACCAACAGCCTCACCGATTGTGGCACCAGCAAGGCCTGCACCGGCGCCAACGAGGCCTGCCTCGGCTTCCCGGTCGCCAGCGGTCCGGACAAGGTCGCGAAGGTCGAGTACTCCTGCATGAGCGTCGCGAACGCGCCCACGCAGGCCGATCCGAATCCGCCCCAGCCGAACAAGAACGTCGGCGAGGAGTGCGATCTCGAGTCGGACTACACGCAGTGCAAGACCGCGTACTGCCTCGAGAGCGACGTCACCGGCAAGGGCTACTGCAGCCGCGTCTGCAACGAGGATACCGACTGCGGCACCGGCATGGTCTGCGACAAGGGCCACATGATGATCCAGCGCAAGGATCCGTCGAAGGCCGCGTACATGCCGATCTGCAAGAAGATCAAGTCCTGCATCCCCTGCCTGTACGACTACCAGTGCGGTGGCGGCAACAAGTGCACGAACATCGGTTCGTCGGGCACGCTCGCCAACATGCGCTGCGCCCCGCCGTGCACCAGCGACAGCGACTGCGCCTCCACCGACGGTGGTAGCAAGTGCGTTGCCGCCAAGGACCAGGACGGCAAGGAGCTCGGCCACAAGGTCTGCGCTCCGACCTGCAAGTAGTCCTCGGACTTCGGTCTACGCCGCGGCCCGGTGGGATTCGTTCCCATCGGGCCGCGGTCGTTTTGGCGCGCTCCAACCCAATCCGCCGCGCGCGGCCCAATCGAAGCACGCACGGCCCCGAACACGCACGCGCGAGCCAACCCCGCCACGGCGGAGCCGCAACGCAAGCCACCTCCGAAGCCGACATAACCCCGAACACGCACGCGCGAGCCAACCCCGCCACCGCGGAGCCGCAACGCAAGCCTCCTCCGAAGCCGACATGCCCCCGAACCCGCACGCGCGACTCAACCCCGCAACGGCAAAGCCGCAGCGCAGGCCTCCTCCCAAGCCCCCATGGCCCCGAACCCGCGCTGCGTCGAGTCCCCCTCACAGCGTCGGCGCCCGAAGGTAGGACGCCGCAGTCGTACACGCTCAGGACTGAAGTCCCGGGCGTGGAATGAAGGCCCGCCTGCGCGGGCCGAGCTGTACGACGAGCGTCGACACCGCGGTCCGTGGATTCGTGAGGGCGCATCTCCAGCACGGAGAAGGCCAGGCGTCCAATTCAGCGCGAGACTTCGGTCTCGCGCGTGCCCCGTCGTGGAATAGCGCCGCACGGGCTGCGGCGTCGGGCGTAGACGCTGCCCGACAACCTGGCGAGTCAAGGGCAGCCAACGTCGCGTCTGCGCTGGAGCACAGACCCGCTCCCTCGCCGACAAGCAACACGCCTCGCCTGACAGGCCGCAAAAACGCGACGGCCGCGGTGGAACCCACCGCGGCCGTCGAATTCTCGGAACGCGAGGACTACAGCAGGTCGCCGAAGCCCATGTCGTCGGTGAGTGAGCGCTCCACGCCGACGTCGAGCTCGATGCTCTCGTAGTCGCGCAGACCGGTACCGGCCGGGATCAGGCGGCCCATCAGGATGTTCTCCTTCAGGCCGCTGAGGCGGTCGAGCTTGCCGGCGAGCGCCGCCTCGGTGAGGACCTTGGTGGTCTCCTGGAACGACGAAGCCGAGAGGAACGACGTGGTCGACAGCGAGGCCTTGGTGATGCCGAGCAGCAGCGGCTCGCCCGAAGCGGGCTTGCCACCGTTGCGGAGCACACGCTGGTTCTCCTCGTCGAACTGCTGCTTGGTGACCTGCTGGTCGACCATGAAGTTCGTATCACCGGTCTTGGTGACACGGACCCAGCGCAGCATCTGGCGAACAACGACCTCGATGTGCTTGTCGTTGATCTTCACGCCCTGCAGTCGGTAGACCTCCTGGATCTCGTCGACGAGGTACTTCGCGAGCGCCTCGATGCCGAGAACGTGCAGGATGTCGTGCGGGTTCAGCGAACCGTCGACGAGCGGGTCACCGGCGCGGACGCGGTCGCCCTCCTGCACCAGGACGTGCTTGCCCTTCGGGATCAGGTACTCGCGCGCCTGACCGTACTCGGGCAGCACGATGATGCGCTGCTTGCCCTTGACCGACTTGCCGAACGAGATGACGCCGTCGACCTCGGACATCACGGCGGCGTCCTTCGGCTTGCGAGCCTCGAAGAGCTCGGCCACGCGCGGCAGACCACCGACGATGTCCTTGGCCTTGGCCTGCTCCATCGCGACCTTGGCGAGGGTGTCACCAGGACGCACGCGCGTACCCTCCTGCACGACCAGGTTGGCGCTGGCCGGCAGGGCGTACTGGGCAAGAGCGCCGGTACGGGCGTTGCGGATGATCTCGCCGTCGGGGCCGCAGATGGCGATGGCCGGCTGCTTGCCCGGATCCTTCGACTCGATGACGTAGCGCTGGGTGATACCCGTCGCCTCGTCGACGGTGTCGCGCACCGTGACGTTCTCGATGATGTCGATGAAGCGAGCGGTACCCGCGACGTGGCAGAGAATCGGCTTGCTGGTGTTGTCCCACTCGGCGAGCAGGTCGTTGCGCTTGACGTTCTGGCCGTCGACGACCTTGAGGCGCGCACCAGCCTGGACCGCGAACGCCGGCGAGCGATCCTCAGGAACGCCCGGCACCGTGATCAGGACGTGACCACGGGCGATCGCGATGAGGCCCTTGTCGTCGCCCGGATCGACGGTCGGCACGTTCTTGAACTTGACGGTGCCGTCGATGTTGGCGCGGTGCTGCGGCAGCTCGCGCTGGGTCGACGCCGTACCACCGACGTGGAACGTACGCATGGTCAGCTGGGTACCCGGCTCACCGATGGACTGCGCGGCGATGACGCCGACCGCCTCACCGATGTTGACCAGGCGGCCACGCGCGAGGTCACGGCCGTAGCAGAGGACGCAGACGCCGTTCTGCGCGCGGCAGGTCAGCACGGTGCGGATGGCGACCTTGCGGACGCCGGCCGTCTCGACGCGAGCCGCAGCGGCCTCGTCGATCAGCGTGTCAGCCTCGACCACGATGTCGCCAGCGGCGTCCTCGACGTCTTCGAGGGCCACGCGACCGAGCACGCGCTCGGACAGGGCCTGGATGACCTCACCGGACTCCTCGAGGGCCTCCATGTCGATGCCGTCGAGGGTGCCGCAGTCGTACTCGGAGATGACGGCGTCGTTGGCGACGTCGACGAGACGACGGGTCAGGTAGCCCGAGTTCGCGGTCTTCAGCGCGGTGTCCGCGAGGCCCTTACGAGCACCGTGGGTCGAGATGAAGTACTGCTGCACCGTGAGGCCCTCACGGAAGTTCGCCGTGATGGGCGTCTCAATGATCGAGCCGTCGGGCTTGGCCATGAGGCCACGCATACCGGCGAGCTGACGCATCTGCTGCTGCGAACCACGGGCGCCCGAGTCGGCCATCATGAAGATGCTGTTGAAGCTCTTACCGGTCTCGGTCTCCATATCGGCGGTGATCGCGACGTCCTCGCCGTGGAAGCCGCCGTCCGGAGCGAAGGTGGTCTTGGAGATGCCGTCCATCATGACGCGCGCGATCTTCTCGGTCGCGTCGGACCAGATGTCGACCACCTTGTTGTAGCGCTCACCCTGGGTGATCAGACCCTCGGTGTACTGCTGGGTGATCTTCGCGACCTCGTCCTCTGCCTCGCTGACGATGCCGTACTTCGCGTCGGGGATCGCCATGTCGTCGATGCAGATCGAGACGCCGGCCTCGGTCGCCGAGCCGTAACCCGCGGTGCGGATGGCGTCGGCGAGCAAGACGGTCTTCTTGCTGCCGAAGCGACGGTAGGTCTCGTCGATGAGGTTCTGCAGCTCCTTCTTGCCGAGCTCCTTGTTGTAGAGCTCGAACGGAACGCCACGCGGCACGATCTCGTGCAGGAGCACGCGACCGACAGTGGTGTTGACGCGCTCCCAGCGCGCCGCCGGCTCCTCGTCGGCGTCCTGCCCGGGAGCCCAGACCGGAACGCGGCAGCGGATGGCAGCGTGCAGGTCGATGGCGCCGGCGTCGTAGGCCGCGCGGACCTCGTCCGGGCTCGAGAAGAGCTTGCCCTCACCCTTGGCGAAGGGCAGCGCGCGGGTCCGGTAGTACAGACCGA
This sequence comes from Pseudomonadota bacterium, assembly GCA_041163625.1. Classification (GTDB taxonomy): domain Bacteria; phylum Myxococcota_A; class UBA9042; order UBA9042; family UBA9042; genus JACKFC01. The sequence goes on from JBEARB010000015.1 coordinate 48,508, forward strand.
GCACGATGTCCTGCGAGGGGTTGATGATCGGCTTGCCCGAGGCGGGGAGCAGGATGTTGTTCGTGCTCATCATGAGCACGCGCGCCTCCATCTGCGCCTCGAGCGAGAGCGGCAGGTGGACGGCCATCTGGTCACCGTCGAAGTCGGCGTTGAAGGCCGTGCAGACGAGCGGGTGCAGCTGGATGGCCTTGCCCTCGATCAGGACAGGCTCGAACGCCTGCATGCCGAGGCGGTGCAGGGTCGGCGCGCGGTTCAGGAGCACCGGGTGCTCCTTGATCACGTCGGCGAGGATGTCCCAGACCGGCGGACCTTCCTTCTCCACGAGCTTCTTCGCGCTCTTGATCGTCGTGACGTAGCCGAGCTCCTCGAGCTTGGCGTAGACGAATGGCTTGAAGAGCTCGAGCGCCATCTTCTTCGGCAGACCGCACTGGTGCAGGCGCAGGTCCGGGCCGACGACGATGACCGAACGGCCCGAGTAGTCGACGCGCTTGCCGAGCAGGTTCTGGCGGAAGCGGCCCTGCTTGCCCTTGAGCATGTCCGAGAGGGACTTCAGCGGCCGCTTGTTCGGGCCGGTGATGACCTTGCCGCGGCGGCCGTTGTCGAACAGGGCGTCGACGGCCTCCTGCAGCATGCGCTTCTCGTTGCGCACGATGATCTCGGGCGCGTGGAGCTCGAGCAGGCGCTTGAGGCGGTTGTTGCGGTTGATCACGCGACGGTAGAGATCGTTCAGATCCGAGGTCGCGAAGCGGCCACCGTCGAGCGGCACGAGCGGACGCAGGTCCGGCGGCAGCACCGGCACGGTCGTCAGCACCAGGTGCTGCGGCTTGTTGCCCGACTGACGCAGGTCCTCGACGATCTTCAGGCGCTTGCTGATCTTCTTGATCTTGGCCTGGCCGGTCGGCTTGAGGACGCCGTCGGCCTTCTCTTCCCACGCGTGGATCTCGGCACGCAGGCGCTTGGCGAGGTCATCGAGGGTCTCGACGTCGTCACCGTCGCCCGGCCAACGCGGCTTCTCCGGCGGCAGGCGGGTCGGGTCGAGGTAGGCGAGCAGTTCGAGGATCGCCTCACCGCCCATCTCGAGCTTGAGGAAATCGGTCGCGGCGCGCGTCTCGACGGCCATCTCACCGAGCGTGTCGCAGATGTACTCGTAGTCCTCGGTGCTCAGGATGCGACCGGGGACAAGCGGTCCGATCTCGGGCAGCCAGTTGCTGGCGGCCTCGGGATCCACGCGGGTGATGACCGCGCCGTGCTGCACGTCGTAGTAGTCTTCCTCGTTGACGAGGGTGCCACGCTCGACACCGCGCGAGTGGCGCTTGAGGAGCTTGTTGATCTCGGCACCCTCGGCGAGGGTCTCGAACTCACCGAAGAGATCCGCGCGCTTCTCACGCGGGATGTAGAACGGGAAGATGCCGGCCTTGCCGCGCTCGACCTGGACCTTGACCGAACCGAGGCAGACGTACTTGGCGCAGTACAGGACGTACTCGAGGTCCTTCAGCGTCATGTTCATCAGGTGGCCGATACGCGACGGCAGGCTCTTGAGGAACCAGATGTGCGCGACCGGGGTGGCCAGGTTGATGTGGCCCATGCGCTCGCGGCGAACCTTGGACTGGATCACCTCGACGCCGCACTTCTCGCAGACAACGCCGCGGTGCTTCATGCGCTTGTACTTGCCGCAGATGCACTCGTAGTCCTTCACCGGTCCGAAGATGCGGCCGCAGAACAGGCCGTCACGCTCGGGCTTGAAGGTACGGTAGTTGATGGTCTCGGGCTTCTTGACCTCGCCGAAGGTCCACTCCTGCGAGATCTTGCGGGGCGAGGCGACGGCGATGCGGACCGCGTCGATGTGCAGAGGATTCTTGGGCTTCTCGAAGAAGTGAAGCATCTCACGCATGTCGGATTCCTCCGGGAACGGTGTGGGACGGACCGAGCCGCCCCGTAGTGGGGGTCAGGGACGAACCAGCCTGTCGGCTAGCCCATCACCTGCCCCTCGCGGTCCAGCAGCTCGACGTCGAGGGCGAGCGCCTTGAGCTCCTTGAGCAGCACGTTGAACGACTCGGGCAGACCCGGCTCGAGCAGACCCTCGCCACGCACGATGGACTCGTACATGCGCGTGCGGCCCACCACGTCGTCCGACTTCACGGTCAGGAACTCCTGCAGCGAGTACGAAGCGCCGTACGCCTCCATCGCCCAGACCTCCATCTCACCGAGACGCTGACCACCGAACTGCGCCTTACCACCGAGCGGCTGCTGGGTGACGAGGCTGTACGGTCCGATCGAACGGGCGTGGATCTTGTCGTCGACGAGGTGGTGCAGCTTGAGCATGTACATCACGCCGACGGTCACGGGCTGGTCGAAGCCCTCACCGCTGCGGCCGTCGTACAGCCGCGTCTGGCCGCGGACCGACAGACCGGCCTTCTCGAGCAGCGAGCGGATGTCCGTCTCGCGAGCGCCGTCGAAGACCGGCGTGGCGACGCGCAGACCGTAGCGGTTGTCGTCGACGAAGCGGTCGAGCTCGTCGTCGTCCAGGGCATCGATGAGCCCGGCGATCGGGCCCTTGCCGAACATGTCCTTGATGCGGTCGCGGGTCGCCTGGTCGAGGCCGACCTTCTCGCGCAGCTCGGCGAGCTGATGCCCCAGGTTGTGGGCCGCCCAGCCGAGGTGCGTCTCGAGGATCTGGCCCACGTTCATGCGGCTCGGCACGCCCAGGGGGTTCAGCACGAGGTCCACCGGACGACCGTCGGGCAGGTAGGGCATGTCCTCCTCGGGGAGAATCCGCGAGACGACGCCCTTGTTGCCGTGACGGCCGG
>JBEARB010000016.1:0-8882 GCA_041163625.1 Pseudomonadota bacterium
GTCGCAGCTCGACGTCGAGCTGCGCGGCTCTGCGGGGCAGCGACTCGCGCTGCGCGATGCGCGTGGTCCGGCGCTGCAGCGGCGGGCGTCGTGGGAGGTCCGCGAAGCGAGCGGTGCCGCCGTGGAGCCGGTGCCGGTGCCGCCGCTCGGCGCCGGGTTGTTCGCCAGCGATCTGCTCGCTGCCGGCGAGCGGATCCGCACCGCCGATCGGGCAGGCCGCTACGTCGAGGACGACATCGTCGTCGAGGTGCTCGCGCTCGCCGACGCCATCAATCGGCGGCTGCGGGGCTGACGCCCATCCCGTCCAGGCGCGGGCGCAGCATCGCCGACACCGCCTCGACCCAGATCTCCTCGGCGTTCAGGCACGGGACCAGGACCAACTCGCCGCCGCCCGCCTCACGGAAGATCTCGCGGCCGCGGTCGCCGATCTCCTCGACGGTCTCGAGGCAGTCGGCGACGAAGCTGGGCTCGAGCACCGCGATTCGGCCGAGTTTGCGCCGCCCGAGCTCTGCGAGCGATTCGTCGGTGTAGGGCCGAATCCACGGCGTGCGACCGAGCCGGCTCTGGAATCCGATGGACCAAGCGTCCTCGGACAGGCCGAGCGCGACGGCGATCGCCTTGGCGGTCGCGACGCATTGGGCGCGATAGCAGTGGCGGTTGGCGTCGACGAGCGCTTCGCAGCAGTCCGGGCGCACCAAGCAGTGCGCCCCGGTCGGATCCGAGCGCCGGCACTGGCGCTCCGGCACGCCGTGGAAGCTCAGCAGGACGTGGTCGATGCCGGAGGTGCCGCCGTAGGGCGCGAAGGCGCGCTCGGCGATGGCCGCGCTGGCGGCGACGAAGCCCGGGTCGTCGAAAAAGGGCGGCAGGATCTCGATCTGCGGCACGTTCCAGCGCTCACCGGCCAGTTCCATCACGCGGGCCGCGGCCGAGCCGAACGCGGCCGAGCTGTATTGCGGGAAGAGCGGCAGGACGATGATTCGGTCGACGCCGTCTCGGGCGAAGCCGTCGAGCACCGATTCGATGCTCGGGTTGCCGTAGCGCATCGCCAGCCGGACCTCGACGTCCGCACCGAGCGCGGCGGCGAGACCGGCACGCAGGTCCTGGCCGTGGGTGAGCAGCGGAGAGCCGCGCGGTCCCCAGATCGTGCGATACGCGGCGGCGGAGCGGGCAGGGCGGAACGGCAGGATGATCAGGTGGACCAGCATCCAGCGCGCGACGGCCGGGATGTCGACGACGCGCGGGTCCATCAGGAACTCGCGCAAGTAGCGCCGCACTGCGGGCGTTTCGGGCGCGTCCGGCGTGCCCAAGTTGACCAGGAGCACGCCGACGCGGCGGGAGGAAGTGGGCGTGGGTGCTGTCGACATGCGGTTCCTCGGCGGTGGGGCGGTCCGGCGCTCGATGCCGCGGGGCCGGCCCGGGTGCGCGAGTCTGCCGTCGCGTCGCCTCGGGCGCCAGCGTCGGCGCTTGCGCCGACTCCCCGACCTGCGCGACGCTGACGCCAACCGCGATCCACGCGACCGAGGGAGGGGGGCCATGGAGGAGGCGGTGACGCCGGTAGTGCTGCAGGACTGGACGCCGATCGGGGGTTGCCTCGATTTCCAGCTCGGCCAGCTCGCCTTCCAGCGCCGCGGCGCGCAAGCCTTCACCACGCACGAGGTGCCCAACTTGGTGAATCAGGGCGGGCTCTCCGCCGTGCGCGCGGCCGAGGTCCTGTTCGCCAGCTGCGAGGCCGCCGACGCCGACGGCACGCTCGAGGCCTCGATCACGGTGATGGAGATGGCCATCGGGCTCGGTCTGCACGCGGTGCAGTTCCTCGATCGCTTCCAGCGCCGCTGCGAGGAGGCCGGCAAGGATTGGTACGATCGGCTGACGTTCTACGCCACCGACGTGACCCCGAAGATGCTCCACGACGCCGCCGCACGGGGTGTGTTCGGTCGCCATGAGGGGCGCGTGCGGCTCGCGCAGGCCGACGCACGCCGGCCCGATCGCGTGCGTCTCCTCGGCTCTGGCGAAGTGGTCGACCTCGCCGGCGCGCTGCGGATGGTCCTGCACACCTACCTGCTCTGCGTGCTGCCGGCCAACGTCTTCCGCTGCGATCTGCCGCCGGACGGCGAGCCGGTGTGGAAGGTCTTGGTCGCCCGCACCGTGCTGCGCCGTCCGGACCTCGTGGAGCGCTTCACCGACCAGAGCGTGGCGCAGTTGCAGGCGGCGTTCGCCGATCCCGAGCCCGCCGTGCTGGTCGGCTTGGTCGACCTCTACCCCTTGCTGGACCTCGATCTCTCGCTTGCCGAGTTCCCGCTGGCCGATCATCCCGAGCGGGCCGAGCTCGAGCGCATCCTGGCCCTGCAACAGACCGAGGCCATGCCCGAGGATCGCGCCGCGGAGCCATACCGCTGGATCCTGCACAGCGCCGGTGCGCAGGAGAGCATCGCCCGCACGCTGGAGGCGTTGCGCCCCGACGGCGTCTTGCTCTACCGCGACTACGGTCCCGGCAGCCTCGCCGACGCCGACACCGCCCACATCTACCAGCACTACGGCCCGACCACCGCGATCGGCATCCACCACGTCGCGCTCGATTCGGGGCACGGCGAAGGCGTGCGCGTCGGCGCGCCGGAGGGGGAGGGGGCCGCGGCGATCAAGACGCGGTTGGTGTCCCGAGGGGCGCCGGAGTCGGTCTTCGATGCGTTCCAGCGGGCGTTCGCGACGGCAGACGTCGACGCGCTCGAGGCCCAGATCGCCGAGGCACGCAGCGCCGGTACGGTCGGCGCAGCGATCGAGGGCTACCGCGTCGCGCTGCGCACCGAGCCCGGCAATTGGGCGCTGCTCGGCGAGGCGGCGGAGGTCGCGCTCCGCAACGGTCGCAACCTCGACCTGGCCGAGGTGCTGATCCGCGAGGCGCTGCGGATCAACCCGTGGAGCTCGGCACCGGCGTGGAACACGCTCGGCGACGTGCTCTGGTTCCGGGACGATCTCGAGGGCGCCGAGGCGGCCTTCACGCAAGCGACCGCCGTGAACCCCGAGCACCCTCGCGGCTGGTTCAACCTCTACCTCTGCGCTCGTCAGCGTCGCCAGCTCGGCCGCGCGGTCGAGATGGCGGCCCGGGCATTGGCGGTCGACGCCGGTGGCGAGGAGTCGACGCGTCTGGTCGCCGCGCTGCGCGACGCCATCGACCAACTGGCCCAGCAGCGCAGCCTCGCAGCGCAGCTCCGGCGCGGTCGACAGGCCGGCAGCCACCGCTAGGCCGGCGGCCTACGCCGAATCCACCTCGCGCCCGAACCGTTTGCTTGCGTGTATGCATCGCATCGGATGCTTGCTGCGCGGCGCGGCGCTCTGCTAGCGTCCGGACGCCGCTAGGGCGCAGCATCGCGCCACGACGGAGGACCCATGCTCGCGCCGCACGCCCCTTCGCACGCCGACTCGCAGGTCGACGGCTTCGCTCCCGTTTCGTCGTCGCGCCGCTTCGGGCGTCGGATCGCGCGTGGCTTGGTCGCCGCGGCCCTCGCGCTGCCGATCGCCGCCCCGATGCTGCCGTCGACGGCCGACGCCATGACCGTGCTCAAGGTTCCGCTGCGCGATCTGGTCGGCACCTCGGCGCTGATCCTCCACGCCAAGGTGCGCTCGGTCCAGGTCCGCGATCGGCGCAAGGAAGGGCGCGCCGTCTGGACGGCGTACGATTTCGACGTGCTCGAAGTGCTCAAGGGCGATCGCAAGGCGGTCGGCGCGCGCTTCGAGTTGCTGCTGCTCGGTGGCTCGACGGCTGACGGCATGACGCTCTCGGTGCCCGGGATGCCGGGCTTCGTGGCCGGCGAAGAGGTGGTGATCCTGCTCGAGCGCCACAGCGAGGGCTACACGCTCACCGGTGCGCCGCAGGGCAAGTGGACCGTGTACCGGGACGCCAAGGGCGTCGCCCGGGTGGTTCGCGACCTCGATCACGCGCACCTCGTCGAGCGCCGGGCCGATGGGCGCCTCGCGCCCGTCCCGCACGGCGACGCTCCCGTGGTGCTGCAGCCGCCGCGCGCCGACGAGACGCTCGCCGCCTTCCGCGCCCGGGTGCTCGATTTGGTTCGTCAGACCGCTACCGACAAGGCCGGTGCCACGCCCGCGGCGCCGACCACCGCTCTCCGCGCGCTCCCGCGTGCACCGATCGGCAAGCGCGTCCGCTGACGCGTCGCCCCCGAGGTCCCCATGTCCGCTGCCTCTCGGCTCCACGGCGTCGCCGCGGGGCTCGCCTTCCTCACGGCGAGCCTGCTCGCGTGCGCCTCCGCTTCGGCGTATTCGGTCACGACCGTCACGCCGCAGAGCAAGACCGTCAAACGCTACTTCGACGACAAGATCCCCTATCTCATCGGCTACGGCGGCTCGGACAACCTCTCGCTCGACGTCGTGCGTGCGGAGTTGAAGAAGGGCTTCGACGGCTGGATGGCACCGTCCTGCACGGCGCTGAACTTCGTCGAGGGCTACCACTGCAACACCGCCCTCGGGAAGTGCCTCTACGACTCCGGCAAGACCTGCAGCAAGGACACCGACTGTCCGGCTGCCTACAACCTCAAGGTGCTGCCGGCCGGCTACAACGACAACGGTCGCAACGAGCTCGTCTTCATCGAGAACAGCGCCTGGAAGCACGGCACCTACGTCCTCGGTGTGACCGTCGCGTGGGCGAACAACTGGAAGGGCGCCATCGTCGAGTCGGACATCGCCTTCAACGGCTACCAGCAGCAGTGGACGACCAACCCGAATCTGGCGGGCAACGGGACGCAGCATCTGCTCAGCGTCGCCATCCACGAGCAGGGCCATTTCTTCGGCGTGATGCACGTCCTCGGCGGCTGGAGCCAATCCGACCCGCCCACGATGGCGCCCAACGTGATGCCCTACGGCCTCTCGGCGTCGCTCAATCCGGACGACAAGAAGGCCGCCTGCTACCTCAACCCGAAGGGCGGTAAGCACAGCTGCTCCAGCGACAGCGATTGCCCCTACATCGTCCACAAGAGCTCCCAGACCGGCAAGGAGGCCTACGCCGCCAAGCTGAGCTGCAAGTCCGGCAGCTGCGTCTGGGCCGGCGCCACCGTCGGAGGTAGCAAGCCGATCGGGAGCTCGTGCGTCTCGGACGCCGAATGCGCGTCGTCGCTCTTCTGTCAGCCCGTCAGCGGCGGGCAGGGCTTCTGTGCGACGTATTGTGCCGTCAGCAAGAAGAACTGCCCGACCGGCTTCACCTGCTACGCCTACCAGAGTGGCGACGATACGGGTGTGTGCCTCAAGCCGCTCGGCGGCGGCGGTGCGACCAAATCGCTCGGCGAGAGCTGCTCGGACTCCGGCGAGTGCAAGAGTCTGCTCTGCGCCGGCGGCACCTGCGCTCAGCCGTGCACGGTCGGCACGTCGGGGACGTGCCCGAGCAGCATGATCTGCGAAGCGCTGCCGAGCGGTGGCGGCGTGTGCGTCGACAAATCCGAACCCTCGCTCAAGGACATCAACGAGGAATGCTACGCGCCCGAAGAATGTGCCTCGGGCGTCTGCATGAAGAACGACGCCAACGCGACGGTCGCCTACTGCCGGAGCCTGTGCACGACGCCGGGAAGCTGCCCGGACGGCTTCAAGTGCGAGAGCCAGGGCGAGGGCTACACGGGCTGCGTGCCGGGCAAGGAATCCATCCCGAGCGGGCAGCCGTGCCAGAAGGACGACGTCTGCGCGGGCGGCATCTGCGTCCCCGCCGGGGATGCCGGCTCGATCTGCAGCAACACCTGCGACAAAGCTGACCCGTCCACGTGTCCGTGCGGGATGGTCTGCGCCGACGGCATCAAGGGCACGGCGTGCTACCTCGGCAAGCCCGTCGCGTGCCTGACCGACGGCTCGGCGTGCAGCGACGGGGGCGAGTGCGCTTCCGGCGTCTGCCAGCAGGGGGCCTGTCAGCCCGGCTGTACCATCGGCGGTGACGCGATCTGCGCCGACGGCTACGGCTGTCTGCGCCTCGGGCCCGACGAGACCAAGGGCTTCTGCGAGGCCCGCGGCAAGGTCGAAGACGGCAACTTCTGCGTCGCGGATTCGGTGTGCGCGTCGTTGTACTGCGTCAAGGACGCCGACGGCGTGCCGCACTGCAGCCGTCCGTGCTTGCCCGCTGGCGCGAATACCTGCCCCGCTGGCTCCGGCTGCGTGCCGACGTCGGGCGGAGCAGGGCGCTGCGTCGCCGGCGCGACCGGCGGCGGCAACGACGCCGGCAGCGCGGCCGACGGCGCCGTCGGCGGCACGGACGCCGTGGGCGGCGGCAACGCGCCCGGCAACTTCCAGCCGGCGGCCTCGCCGAGCGGCTGTTCGGCAGGCCCCGCGACGCGCTCGAGCGGCGCGAGCGGCTTGCTCGCGGCCCTGCTCGCGGCCCTCGGCATGCTCGCGCTGCGTCGTCGCCGTACCGCCTGATTCGTACGTCGCTCGCCCAAAACGACGAAGGGCGCCGGACTCGCCGGCGCCCTTCGCGAGACGTTGCGTCGCGCGGGGGCTAGCCCTTGGCGGCCCCGAAGCGCTCGGCGACGTCGCCCCAGTTGATCAGGTGGTCGAGGAAGGCGGTCGTGAACGCAGCACGCTTGTTCTGGTACTTCAGGTAGTAGGCGTGCTCCCAGACGTCGATGGCGAGCAGGACGGTGGTGTTCTGCTGCGCCTGGTTCTGGTGCTTCTCGGCGGCGAGGACCTCGAGCTTGCCGAAATCGCGGTTCCACACGAGCAGGCCCCAGCCCGAACCCTCGACGCTGTTGGTCGCGGCCTCGAGCTGACCACGGAAGGCCGCGAAGCTGCCGAAGTCGGCGTCGATCTGGGCGGCAAGCGCGCCACCGGGCAGACCGCCGCCGTTCGGCTTCATGTTGGTCCAGAAGATCGTGTGCAGTTGATGACCGGCGCCGTGGAAGGCGAGCTCGCGCGAGAGGTGCTTGACCGCCGCGAAATCGCCGGCCTCGCGGGCTGCCGCGAGCTTGGCCTCGGCGGCGTTGTAGCCGTTGACGTAGCCGTTGTGGTGGATGTCGTGGTGCAGCCGGACGGTCTGCTCGTCGTAGTGCGGCTCGAGGGCGTCGTAGGCGTAGGGCAACGCGGGAAGCGAAACGGGCATCGGGCTCTCCTTCGTTCTTCGGGTAATGCGGACGAGACCGAACGCCTCGCACCAGCGCCGCCACGATAGGTCACGACCCGCCGCCGTCAATGGCGGCAGGCCACAAGACCTTGGTACGAGCGGAGTTTGCCGTCGGGGTGAGCCTCAGGAACCGCTCTCCGGCAGCTCCAAGACCATCGGCGCGCCGTGACGCAGCGTCGAAACGGCGATCGTGGTCAGCGGCAGATGCAGCGCGGCGATGGCGTCGGCGTCGAGATCGTGGCGGATCAGCGCCGGCACGGCGCCTCCGCCGCGGTCGCCGTGTGTCGCCAGCGCCAGCGCAAACAAGCCGGCCGCGTCGGCGTCTTCGAGCACGACCACGGCGAGGTCCATCAGCTGCCGGAGGTGGGCGCCGAGCTCGGCGCAACCGCCCAGTCGCGTGGCCCCGCCGAGCGCGGGGTCGGCCGCGAGCGCTTCGGGGCCGACCACCAGCAGCTCGCGTGCGCGGTCCTCCGCCACGGCGCCGGCAGCCGCGAGGTGTGCCCTGGCACGCGCGCTGAGATTGCTGCCGGTCGCCACGACAGCGACGCCACGCCGGACGGCGCGCACCTGATTCCACGTGCGCTGGCCCGCGATCGGCAGCGTGGGCAGTCGAGCTTCGCGCCGGGCAGCGATGGCGGCCGCAACCGCGTCGGCGCTCGGAACCTCGGCCGGTGCCGGCGCGTAGAAGGCCGCGAGATAGTCGCTGCCGCCGGCTTTGGGGCCGGTCCCGCTCGCGTCGAACCCGCCGAAGGGCTCGATCGCGACTCGGGCGCCGGTGATCGGCCGGTTGACGTAGGCGTTGCCCGCGCGGACCCCGTCGACGAAGGCGTCGACATCGGCCTCGAGTTGCGTGTACAGCCCCGCCGTCAGCGCGTACGGCGTCGCAGCTTGGACGGCCAGCGCGTCGCCCCAGCGCACGGGCACCACGTGCACGATCGGTCCGAAATGCTCGATGCGAGCCTGCGAGCCCTCCGCCACGGCGGCCTCGGTCGGCAGCAGCAGCACGGTCGGGGCGACGCGGTGGCCGGCGCCGTCGGGGCGAGCGCTGCCGTCGAGCAGGCATCGGCCGCCACGCGCCTCGGCCTCGGCGATCGCCGAGGCCGCCGTCGTCCGCAGGCGCTCGGCGTCCTCGGCGCTGATCACCGGGTTGACGTCCACGCCGCGCTCCACGCCGTCGCCGAGCCGCAGATCGGCCGCGGCGGCGGCGAATCGCTCGGCGAATCGCTCGGCGATCGCTTCGTCCACCAAGATCCTCGACGCCGCCGAGCACTTCTGACCCGCGTGCCCGAACGCGGCCCGCAGGCAGCCGAGCACGGCCTCGTCGATATCGGCGCTCGCGGCCACCAGGACGGCGTTCTTGCCGCCCATCTCGGTGATTGCCATGCGGGCGCCGCGCCCCTTGCGATCGGGGCTGCCGGCCATCTGCGCGTAGAGCCGCGAGCCGACCGCGGCGCTGCCCGTGAAGACCAGGCCGTCGACCCGCTCGTGTTCGACCAAGGCGGCGCCGGTGGTCGGGCCGTCGCCTGGCAGATGCGCACAGACCGCCGCAGGGACGCCGACCTCACGCAACACCCGAACCACGGCTTCGGCACACAGCGGCGTCTGCTCGGCGCCCTTGAGCAGCGCGGCGTTGCCGGCGGCGAGGGCGGCGGCGGCCATGCCGCACGGGATCGCCAGCGGAAAATTCCACGGCGCGACGACCGCGATCACGCCGCGTGCCTCGCGCGCGCCGCCAGCCTCGAGACGCAGCGCCTCGCGGGCGTAGAACTGGCAGAAG
>JBEARB010000017.1:0-3703 GCA_041163625.1 Pseudomonadota bacterium
AGAAGCAGACGCGGTCGTATTTGCGCAGGACTGGCCCTTGCTCGCGGCGATTGCGGCCGGTCATCAGACGGTCGCGTTCGCGTACTTCCGACGGCACGTGGTTGACGGCGAAGCGCCCCGCCTCCCGCGCATGCATCGACCCACCGACGTACTCGAACGCCCGCTCGAAGAAGGAGCGGACGAAGAAGGGCTGCAGCCGCCGGGCCTCGGCCTTCTCCATCTCCTCTCTGACGGCGAAGAGTCGGTCCGGGCTCATCGACTCTTGTGCCAGCGCGTTGCGCTCCAAGATCGCGGTCAAGTGCGAGTGGTCGAGCACCTCGTCGACGCGTTGGTAGAGCTTGGCGCGCATCTCGGGCTGCTCGCCGTAGCGGATCGCTTCGAGCAGCATGTCGCGAAGGCTCTTGCCCTCGAAGACCTCGCCGAGAATGTCGAAGACGCGGCCTTTGAGCGCCGCGCTCTCGACCTCCAGCTTCTTCAGCAGGCGGTGGTAGACGTCACCTTCCCGCGTCTCCATCGAGACGAGGTTCCACAGGTGGCAGACCTCGACCTGGCCGATGCGGTGAATGCGGCCAAAACGCTGCTCCAGCCGATTCGGGTTCCACGGCAGGTCGTAATTCACCATCAGGTTGGCGACCTGGAGGTTCACGCCTTCGCCGGCGGCGTCGGTCGCGATCAACACACGCGTATCGGGATCGGAGCGGAACAGCTCCTGCACCTTGCGGCGGTCGTCGCGGTGGGTGCCACCGTGGATGGTGACGATGGCCTCGGGCTTGCCGAGCACGCCGGTGATCTTGGCCTGCAGGTAGTTCAGCGTGTCGCGGTGCTCGGTGAAGATGATGATCTTGCGCTGCCGGCCCTCAGCGTCGCGCATATGCGGGTCGTCTTGCAGGATGCGCGAGAGCTCGTCCCACTTGCGGTCCATGCCGGAGCCGACCAGCTGCTGCGCGCGCTGCTGCAGGGCTTGTAGGACCAACACCTCGCCCTCGAGCTCTTGGATCGTCTGTGACGCCGAGGCCTCGTCGACCAGCATCTCCTCGAGGTGCTCTTGCTCCTCGGCGTTCAGGTCGTCGTCGTCATCGGGAATGGGATCGTAGAGCACCTCGGCGAGGGCTTGCTGCCCTCGGATACCCAGCTTCGCCTCGCGCAGGCGCTTCTCGAGCCGCTCACGACGCCGCTTGAGCGATTGGAAGATCGCTTCGGGGCTCGACGCGAGCCGCCGCTGCAGCGCCGTCAGCGCGAAGCCGACCGCGCTGCGCTTGCGTCCTTCGAGCTCGTCGGCCTTGCCCATCTCTTCCTTGACGTAGCGGGTCACGTCCTCGTAGAGCCGGGCTTCCAAGTCCGAGAGCTCGTAGTTGGCGGTGTACGCCCTCCGCTCGGGGAAGAGCGGCGTGCCGTCGAACTTGATCAGCTCTTCCTTGACCATCCGCCGCATCAGGTCCGAGGCGTCGATCTTGTGCACGCCGTCGCGGAACTTGCCGTAGAAGCGGTCCGAGTCGAGCAGCGAGAGGAAGAGTTGGAAGTCCTCCTCCTTGCCGTTGTGCGGCGTCGCCGTCATCAGCAGCAGGTGGCGCGTGCGGGCGCCGAGCTTCTGCGCCAGCTCGAAGCGCTTGGTGCGCTTGATCTCTTGGCCGTAGAAGTGGGCGGAGAGCTTGTGCGCTTCGTCGAAGATGACGAGGTCCCAGTCCGCGAGGCAGACCTTGTCCTGATGCTCTTCGCTGCGTGACATCTGGTCGAGCCGGACGATGAGTTGGTCGTGGTCTTCGAACGGGTTGCCGCTCGGCGAGCCGGCTTCGAGGTGGCGCGTGAAGACCCGGAACTCCAGGCCGAACTTCTCGAACAGTTCGTCGCGCCACTGCTCGACGAGGCTTCCTGGCGCCACGATCAGGACCCGCCGCGCGTCGGCGCGCATGATCAGCTCGCGGATGTAGAGCCCCGCCATGATCGTCTTGCCGGCACCCGGGTCATCTGCCAGGACGTAGCGCAGTGGCTGCCGCGGCAACATCGACTCGTAGACGGCGGTGATCTGGTGCGGCAGCGGCTCCACGTTCGAGGTGTGGACAGCCATCATCGGGTCGAAGAGGAAGGCCAGGTCGATGCGCTTGGCTTCGGCGGTGAGCTTGAAGGCCTCGCCGTCGCCGTCGAGCGACCAGGGCCGAGCCTTGGTGGCGATCGCGAGCTCCCCCTCATCGGCGCGGGTCAGCAAGCGTTCGCGCAGGCTGCCGTTGGGCAGCTTGTAGTAGATGGTGATGACCCCTTCGGCGACCGGTACGGCAGCCGAGACGGTCACGACGAGCTCGGGGTCAACGCCTTCGAGGCTGAGGCCCGGCTTGATGTCTTCGAGCTTCGTCACAGCACTCCTTTGTGGCACCCGCTCGTGCATCCATCGCGGCGGCATCGGGTCGTCGTCGCCGCGCCGTCCGTGCGCGTGGGTGCGGAAGGCCGAAGGGTAGCCGCGGGCTGAGATCTCAACAAGGCGGCTGCGGTGGTATGGCGCCGCGAACTGTCGCGGTCGACACGGAACCATCTCCAAAAAGTGTTGGCCGGCGAACGTACGTTGCAGCGTCGCGTATCACATTCAACGCTAGCGCGTCGCACGTCGTGCGGTTGGAACGCGTGGCTTGCAGGCGGGGTCACTTGGACACATGCGGCAATGGGAACCTGGATTGCTGCGGCGGAGAATGTCCTCCGCCACGCTCAGGAGTTCGTGGTCGGGGGCCAGCCTCCGAGCTTCGTCGAGGTGGTTCTTCGCCGCGTGATAGTCCCCGCGGATCAGCGCCATGCCGGCGCGGTCATAGGCGATCGTCACTTGCTGCGCTCGTTCGATGCAGGCGATGCGTTTGGGATGGGTACGGTTCTCCAAGATCGCCGTGTCGTCCTTGTCGAAGGCCGAACGTTGACTGGCGCGTTCCTCGGCCTGTGGGTCTCCCACGACGAGATCGGAGCGTTTGGTAGCGGACTCGGGCGCCGTTCGATCGGCCTTCAGGCGTCGAGGCTGAATCGCGTCCATGTCGCACGCATCGCCCCACTCCAGCCGTCGAACGGTAGAGATCGTTCCCTTGACGGGGTCAAGACGCATGACTTCGAGACTTCGAGAAGAATCACAGTCGCCATCTTGATCCCGTCGGCAGACGAGGTTGCCATTCCAGCCGTCTCCACCGCGAAAATCATCAGGAGGCTCAGCCAAGCCAGTCGGCACCTGAGCAGGTTCCGCATCGTGTCCACATCATCCTCCCTCGTTGGGTTCAGCGTTGCCGATGTCGTCATAGACTGCCATGCGGTGTTGTATCGCGATTCCGGCCAGAATCGCGTCCGTGCTGCGATCGGACATGGAGCGTCGCGTTGGTGAACGCGGCGCGGTGAGTAGCGACACGCTCGAGTCATCGGCGCGGCGGAGAGTCCAAGCCGCGAAGCGGCACCATCCCGTAGCCTGGGGCGTGAGCCCCAGGTGTTCCCGCGCAGCTATCCCGCTCGAGCCCCCGCCCAGTTCGTCTGCAACCGCTTTGCGGCCGCCTCGCGGGCCTCGCAACCCGGGCGGAAACGCGGGGGACTCCGACCTATTTGGTGTCCTTCGGCAGGGCCAGGCGCTTCCACGTCACCACGATCGGGAAGACCTGATTGCCGAACTTGAAGTCGAACGCGCCGGCACCCTTGTCGGCAAAGCCGTCCTTGTCGGTGTCTTCCATCGTCGAGGCGAAGCCGTCCT
>JBEARB010000018.1:0-48001 GCA_041163625.1 Pseudomonadota bacterium
CGCGACCCGAGCGAGTTGAAGGTCAGCTATTCGTGGACGCTAAACGACGCAGCGACCTCCTATGTGAGTGACACCGTCCCGGCGAGTGCGACCGCGAAGGGGCAGAAGTGGACCGTGACAGCAGTCGTCAATGACGGCTACGCCGATAGCGTCGAGGGGGCGGCGACGGTCGTCATCGGGAACACGGTGCCATCCGGCCTCGAAGTGACCATCGCTCCCGAGGCGGTGCACTTGGCTTCTGAAGCTTCTTGCGTGCTGGCGAAGGAAGCGATCGACGCCGATGGCGATAGCGTGACGTACAGCTACACCTGGTCGGTCAATGGGGCTGTCGACACGGCGGCAGAAGCAACGGCGTCATTTATTCTCGTCGGCGTGCTCCACCGCGCCGACGGCAGCCCCGTTCAGACAGGGGACTCAATCTCCTGCACCGCCACCCCACACGACGGCGAGGGTTCGGGCGCTTCAGCGTCCAGCCCCGAGCGCACGGTCGGAAACTTCACGGTCTGCGGCAGCACGTACGACACGTGCAACGCAAACGCGGCTTGCGAGGAGTCCAAGACGCTGATCCCGATCTGCTCCTGCGTGGGCGGCTTCTCTGGGGATGGGCAGGACTGTGCGGACATCGACGAGTGCGGCACAAAGGCCGCAGCGTGCGACCCGAACGCCAGTTGCAGCAACACCATCGGCAGCTATGACTGCACCTGCATCCAGGGCTTCGATGGTGACGGCAAGACCTGCGCCGACGTCGACGAGTGCAAAGAAGGGAAGGTCGGCGCCGCTCCTGGCTTCGCGGTCGGACTCGCCGGCTGGGGGGTGACCAATACCGCGGCCCCGGTTGGCTGGTATGGCACGGGTTCGGAGTTGGTCTACAACGATCCGGCCAAGGGGAGCTACGACTCTGGCGGCAAGAACACGGGCATCGCCACATCCCCCTCCTTTTCCGTACCCACGGGCGGAGCCGTGACGTTGTCAGCCGCGGTCACGCTGGATGTGGAGACCGGCTCGTCCTACGACATCTTCGAGGTCCGCATCCTGGTCGAAGGTGTGAAAGAACTCGTGCTCAACAAGAGCCAAATCAGCTCGGCCATCGGTGGAAAGTCAGGACTGCTGGAGCTCGACGTCACGCCGTTCGCTGGCAAGACCGTTCAGTTGGCGTTCTTCTTCGACTCCGTCGACGGCGTTCTCAACCAGACGACCGGTATCCGGATCGGAGCGATCGCGGTCAAGGCCACATACTGCGCCGTGGATGCTGACTGTACCAACAACGTGGGCAGCTTTAGTTGTGCATGCAAGTCGGGCTTTAGCGGTGATGGAAGCACCTGCGAAGATATCGACGAGTGCAAGACCGGAACTGCTGTGTGCGACGCGCAAGCCAGCTGCAGCAATACAGCGGGCGGATACACGTGTGCATGTAATAAGTTCTGGCAGGGCGACGGCAAGACCTGCACCGACGTCGACGAGTGCGCCACGAACAACGGTGGCTGCGGCGCGCCGACCGCGATGAAGTGCAGCAACGTCGTCGGCGCCGAGCCACAATGTACCGACATCGACGAGTGCGCCGCCCAGACCGACGCCTGCGACCTGAACGCCGAGTGCAGCAATACGGTTGGTAGCTACGACTGTGACTGCAACAAGGGCTACGCAGGGGACGGCAAGTCGTGCGCCGACGTCAACGAGTGCGAGCAAGGCAAGCCCGTGACGTTGCCTTTCCCCGTGACTTTGGGAAGCTGGACTTTCGAGAACAACAACGCCAAGTCCGGCTGGCATGTCAGCAATGATGCGCTGGTCTTCAAGGCTTTTTCCGGCACCGGGTTCGCCAACGGGTCTGCCCCGTGCAGCGGCTCCGCCACCTCCGCGCCGTTCATGGTCCCGAGCGAAGGGGCGTCGCTGACCTTCAGCGGATTGCTCGACGTGGAATCGTTGGCCCAGTATGACCTCCTGAACCTGGCTGTGGTCGTCGGGGAGTCTCCGGCCAAGCAGGTCGCCGACAAGAAGGCGCTCGGCGGAACATCGAAAACAGCGATTCCCCGCGCGGTTTCTCTCGACGCGTACGCCGGCGAGACAATCCAACTTCGCTGGACCTTCAACACCGTTGATGGAGTCGAAAACAACACCGCCGGAGTGGCATTGCAAGGTTTCGCGCTCACCACGACTGAGCCTGTGTGCGGGCCAAATAGCACTTGCGCGAATACTGTTGGCAGCTACACGTGTGGTTGCAAGCCTGGGTTCGAGTCGGTGGACGGCGTTTGCGTCGACATCGACGAGTGCGTCGTCGGGCTGGCCAGCCAGACGACCCCGGTCGCAGCCAAGCTCGAGGGTTGGTTGGTCAACAACAGCAACGCCAAGGCGGGCTGGTACGAGAACGCTGGCGAGCTGGTCTACAACGACCCGACCACTGGCACGTACGACGTGGGCGTCAGCCACAACGGCACGGCACTTTCCCCGATGTGGAAACTTCCGGCTGTCGACAGCGCTATCACCTTGTCCATGCCGGTGACGCTCGACATCGAGTCGAACGATGGCGAGTCAGCCGCGTACGATCTCTTCTACGTCGCCGTCATCGCAAACGGACAGCAGATCCCGGTAGCGAGCAAAGCCAGCCTTGCGACCGGCAAAGTGGGGACGACGCTGAACATCGACCTGACCGAGTTCGCTGGCCAAGCCGTGCAAATCGGATTCTCGTTCAACACGGTAGACAACATCGAGAACGCGACTTCTGGCATTCGAATCGGCGCCTCGACCTTGACCGTGCAGGCCTGCGGTGTCGATGCGAGCTGTGAAAACGTCGCCGGGTCGTTCCAATGCGCGTGCAACGCCGGCTTCAAGGGGGACGGCAAGACCTGCGCCGACATCGACGAGTGCGCGACCGCCAATGGTGGCTGCAGTGCCGACGCCAACTGCAAGAACAACGTCGGTGCCGACCCGACCTGTACCTGCAAGACCGGGTTCAAGGGCGACGGCAAGACCTGCACCGACATCAACGAGTGCGACGCAGGCACCAGTGGCTGCAGCGTCAACGCCACCTGCAAGAACAACGTCGGCGGCGATCCGACCTGCACCTGCAAGGCCGGATTCACCGGCGACGGCAAGACCTGCACCGACGTCGACGAGTGCGCCAGCGCCAATGGCGGCTGCAGTGCCGACGCCACGTGCAAGAACAACGTCGGCGCGGCGCCCACCTGCACCTGCAAGGCTGGCTTCACCGGCGACGGCAAGACCTGCACGGCGACCGCATCTTGCGCTGTGAAAAATGGAGGATGTGACGAAAACGCTACGTGTTCCGTATCGAACGGCTCGATCGTCTGTTCGTGTAACAAGGGATTCGCAGGCGACGGCAAGACGTGTCAGTCGACGGGCTGCGCTTCGACGTGCAACAATTCTATTCCTTACAAGAAGAACGGGGTGGCGGCCACTTGCTGGTGCGACGACCTGTGCAAGGGCGTTGGGGACTGCTGTGTCATTGACGGTGCCTCGTACAAGCAAGGCGGGGGCGCGGGTTGCTCCGGCGTCTGCGGGGCCTGCAACTAGGAGTCCAGACGAGGCTGCCGCTTGAAGCGAGCGGCCGCCTCGTCTAGGTTCCGCGCCCCATGAGCGCCGCCGCCACCACCGTCCTGCCCCCTGCCCAGCCGCCGCGCACCGCGCTGATCACCGGCGCGACGGGCTTCCTCGGCAGCACGCTGGCGCACCACCTGCTCGCCGAGGGCTGCACCGTGGTCGGCTTGGACGACCTCAGCAACAGCAGCCCCGACGCGCTGCCGCTCGGCGTGCCCTTGGTGCGCGGCGACGTGCGTGACCCCGAGGCGCTCGCCGAGGCGCTCGGTCGGCTCGGCAAAGCGCCCGAGGTGGTCTTTCACCTCGCCGGGTTGATTCAGGTCGGCGAGTCGGTGCGCGAGCCCGCGCGCTACCACAGCGTCAACGCCGGCGGCACCGCCACGTTGGTGACCGCCGCGCTCGAAGCCGGCGTCGAGGCGATCGTGCAGGCGTCGAGCGCCGCGGTGCTCGCGTCGGCGCTCGGCCCGGACGACCGCCTCGACGAGACCTGCCCGATCGGCCCCGAGAGCCCCTACGGCGAGACCAAGCGCCTCGCCGAAGACACGCTGATCGCCGCGGTCGACACCGGTCGGCTTTCGGGCGCGAGCCTGCGGCTGTTCAACCTCGCGGGTTCGGCGTACGGCTGCGCCGAGCACCACGAGCCCGAGACGCACCTGATCCCGCTCGCGCTCGGCGCCGCCGTCGGTGTGCGCCCGCCGCTGCAGCTCTTCGGCGACGATTTCCCGACGCCGGACGGCACGCCGCTGCGCGACTACGTGCACATCGAAGACGTCGTCGCCGCGTTCCTCGCCGCGGCGCGACGCGCCTTGGCCCGGCAGCGCGAGGGTGTGGCGAGCTACGACGTCTTCCACGTCGGCAGCGGCGTCGGTCACTCGGTGCGCGAGGTCGTGGCGATGGTCGAGCGCGTGGTCGGTCGGCCCGTTCCGCACGAGATCGCGCCCCGCCGACCCGGCGACTGCGCCGCCCTGGTCGCCGACCCCACCCTGCTCGGCCGGATGCTCGGCGTTCGCCCCGGGGCGGACCTGGAGCGAATGGTTCGGGACGCCGCTGCGTCTCACCACTGGCTGCCGGCCGAGTAGGCGTCCGGACGCCCGAATTTGTTGGCGATCCGGGATGCCGCGGTAGACTGCCAGCGGCACCCACGCAAGCACGCGAATTGCTTGGATTGCCGCCACTATCGCCCGCTGCGCGCGGCGATCGGACGGGAGGAAGACGGATGATCCATCGCACGCTGCGCGACAGCGCACGTCGCGTCGCCGCGCGCACGCGGCCGCCGAAGATGCTGGCTCTGGCCGCGGTGCTGGCGTTGTCCCTGGTCGCGGCGGCGAGCCGACCGGCCATCGCCGGCCAGTTCAAGACCCAGCGCCCGGTGCGGGTGGTCGTGCTCGGCGGCTCGATCTCGATGTACTACAAGGGCAACTACGGTCAGTTCTTGGAGTATGGCTGCAAGAACATCGAGGTGATCAACCGCGCCAAGGTCGGCGCTGGTGGCCCGGCGCTGGTGAAGCGCTTGCAGACCGAGATCCTCGGCAACAAAGCGCTGATGGGCGAGCTCAAAGCGGCCAAGGAGTTCTGGCTGCTCTTCCAGGGCGGCTTGAATTCGGTCTGGTCGCCGTGGATGACCAATTTCCACCTGGCGAAGATGTTCGCGGCCGCCAAGGGCGCCGGCTTCCGCACCTTCGCGCTCTCGCTGACGCCGTGGGGCGACGACTCCGACAAGCGCTTCCGCGGTTGGGAGGGCGTATGGACCCATCGCGCGACCCGCAAGATCAACGCCTATCTGCTCGGCAAGCTGCAGCCCGACGCGGCGCTCGGACGCTACGGCAAGGACCGTCCGCACGAGTGGATGAAGGGCGAAGTGCCCGACCAGGCCGTCGATCTGTGGGATATCGGGCTGCGCGACAAGGACGCCAAGCTACGCGAAAAGGCCGCGCTCGAGGCCAGCTTCGCCAAGAGCCGCTTCCGCAAAGAGCCCAAGAACAAGGCGAAGCTGGTCGAGGAGGCGCGTGCGGTGCCGCGCAACTACCTCGACAAGCGTTACCGCGACTTCGACCACATCCACCCCAACAGCGAGGGGCACAAGATGATGGCCCTGGCCGCGTGCCGCCGCGCGCCGGCCTCCTGGGGCTGCGACTGCAAGCGCCTCGAGAAGGCCGTCTGGAAGGGCAAGGTCGTGGAGGGCAAGTGAGCCCCTCCCGCTCGAGCCTCGGCCGGCGCGTCCTCAGGTGGCTCGCGCTCACGGCGGCGCTGTGTGCGGCGGCGCCGGTCTGGGCTGCCGAGCCCGCCCCCGAAGCGGCCGCGCCGCCGCCCGCGGCGGTCACGCCCGGGGATATCGAGCGCGATCCCTGGCAGGCACCGATTCACGATCCGAGCGCCACCGCCATGCGCGCCTTCCACCGCGCACTCGCGCAAGCCGAGGCCGGCAAGGCCCAGCTTCGCGTCGCGTTCTGGGGTGCATCGCATACGGCCGCCGATTTCTGGACCGGCCACATCCGCCGACAGCTCCAAGCCCGCACCGCCGACGCCGGTCACGGCTATATCCTGCCCGTGCGCTGGCACCTCGGGCTGCGGCACCAGGACGTGAACGTCCGCGCCAGCCGGGACTGGACCGTGCACCGCCACCGGCAGCTCGATCCTGTGCCGGTCGGCGATTTCGGCTACGGCGGCGTGGCGTTCTCCAGCAATGACCCGTCCTCGTTCGTGTCGATCTCGACCTGCACCGAGAACGTCTGCGGCCGCAAGGCTGACCGCTTCGAGCTCTGGGTCCGCCGCGGGCCGAAGGCGGGCAGCCTGCGGGTGGTCATCGACGGGAAGGCGCGGGTGGTGCGGACACAGGCGGCCGAGGAAGCGGTCGGCTTCGAGGCCATCGCCCTGCCCGACGGCGCGCACGAGATCGAGTTCCGGCCGGTCGGCGACGGCGAGGTCTACCTCTACGGCGTGGTCTTCGAACGCAGCGGGCCGGGCACCGTCGTCGACGCGATGGGCATCCCCGGCATGCGCGGCGCGATCTGGCTGAATTGGCGACTCGATCGCTTCCGCGAGATGGTGCGTCGGCGAGCGCCGCACCTCGTGGTGCTCGCCTACGGCACCAACGCCGTCGGTGACGACGCGCCTGCGATCGAGGCACAACGCGAGGCGTGGCGCGAAGTGCTGCTGCGCGCCCGGGCCGTCGCCCCAGGGGCCTCGTGCTTGGTGATCGGCCCGACCGACCGGCCGAACAAGCCCGACGCGGGTGGCGTACGTGCCCCTCGACCGCGCCAGAACGCCGTCGTGCAGATGCAGCGCGAGGTCGCCGCCGAGTTCGGCTGTGGTCATTGGGACGCGGTGGCCGCGATGGGCGGACAGGGCAGCATGGCGCGCTGGGTGCAAGCCGGGCTCGCCCGCGGCGATTGGGTCCACCTGAGCGAGGCGGGCTACACCTTGCTCGCCGAGCGCCTGCTCGATGCGATGTTGCGGGGCTATCGACCGCCCGCCGCGCCCCCGGCGAGGTAGCCGGCGAGGCCGTGCATCAGGGCGGCGTAGAGGTCGCGCCCGAGCTGAGCTTGCCCGCGGGGGGTGAGGTGGGCGTAGTCGGCCCAGCCCAAGCCTTGCTTGACCCAGCGGCCCATCGCGCCGTCGCCGCCCATCATCGCACGCGCGTCGATGAAGGCGCAGCCGAGCTGCTCGGCGATGGTCCGCTGCCAGCCGACCATCTGCACGGTGCGCGGGTCGCTGACGACTTTGCCCTTCTGCTTCTTGCCGTGGTCGCCGGGGCCGACGACCAAGCAGGGCTCGCCCTTGTCGGGGCGCAGTCGGGCCAGCACCTCGGCGTAGGTCTTGGCGTATTTCGCTCCGGAGATCTTGTCGTTGCGGCTGTTGGCGCCGTAGTTCAGCACGAGCAGCTGCGCGTCGCGGCGTGCCGCCTGCGCCGCGATATGGGCCGCGTCCGCCGAGAGCCAGCGGCGGGCGCGCGCGCCGACCACGCCGAGCGAATCCCAGACCAGGCCGCGGTCCCGCTCGACCACCCAGCCATAGAGCCGGACTTTGCCGCGCGCGACCCGGACGCGGATCTTGTGCCCTGCGTCCGGCAAGCCCTCCCAGGTCGCGAAACGGTCGGATTCCTCGCCTTGGGCGTCGATCGATTCGCCGCGGACGCCGTCGACCTCGACCTGCAGGCGAGCGCCCTTGCCCGCGCGCCACCACAACGCGACGCGCGTGGCGGTTGTGCCCTGCCCCTTCGCGGCGGTGGCGACGTACGCGCTTTGGCCAGGACCACCGGCGCTCGCCTCCCCGCCGAAACCGTAGTGACCGTCGGCGAAGCCGCCGCCGATGAAGGCGCGTGACTTCCAGCCGTCGCTGCTGCCGATGCGCACGCCCTTGTGCTTGAACCAGCGGCTACCCGAGCGCGCGATCACGAAGCCGTGGCCACCGTCGCCGAAGCGGCGCTGCAGCAGCACGCGCAAGACGTGGCTGATGCCGTCGTTGGCGAGATGCGAGTCGCCGTAGTGGCGCACGCGGACGCGCGCCCGCTCCCCCTTGGCCAGCGCGACCAATGCGGCAAAGAAGGGCGCGATCCGCTCGGGATGCTCGATCGCGGCCGCCGGCGGCGCCAATCCCGGGTCGAAGACGAGCGCGCGCGGCAAGCCGCTGTCGCCCGGCGTCTCGGCTGTGGGCGTCGTCGACGTCTTGGGCACCTCGGCGGTGCTCGGCGCTACGGCGTGAGCATCGGCGGCGACCGCCCCGGCATCGGGCTGGACCACGGGCTCGGCGAGCGCGCCGGCATCGGGTGAGGGGGCGACGGCGACCGACTCGGGACCGTGCGCATCGGAACCGGGGCTGGCGTCGCCGCTGCCGAGGCCGGGGTCGAGCGCGGCCAACTCATCGTCGGAGAGCTCCTCGCCGCCGGGCGCTGTGCCGGCGCCCAGTCCGCCCGGCATGGTCGCGGCCGGATCCGGCGGCGGCTCCAAGCGCACGGCCCGCACCAACGGGCTCGCGTCGATATCACCGAGGTAGCGCCAATCCTCGAGCGCCGGATGCGCGTAGGGCACGCACCACAGCCCCGCGAAGACGAGCACCACGACGCCGAAGCGCTGCAGCGCTGCGCGGAGATCCAGGTCGGGGCGGGGCTCGGTCAACGTCGGTTCTCCTCTCGGTCCGTGTTCCAGAGACGCATCAGAACTGGAAGTAGATGAACGGGACGACATCGGTCTCGGCGACCGAGGCGACGGCGGCGGCCAAGCCGGCGAGCGCGGCGCCCTGCGCGACGGCGGGGAGTTGCACGAAGCGCTCCCCGATCCCGTCGAGCCAGCGCCGCGGCATCCAATGCACCGCGAACGCGCCGCCGAGCACCCACCACGTCGCCGTTCCGACGCGCGCCAATCCCCAGCCGTTGTGCAGCAACGCCGCGGCATAGTCGCCGGCGAGCTCGAAGCTGTGCGCGCGGAACAAGATCCGGCAGAGCACGACGAAGTGGAACGTCAGCGCGACCTTCCAGACGATCTGCCACCACGGCTGCGCGAACTCGTCCGTCGGCGTCTTGCCGGCGCGGGTCAGCGTACGGTTGATGCTGATCGCGATACCGTGCAGGGCGCCGTAGACCACGAAGGTCCAACTCGCGCCGTGCCACAGGCCGATCAGGATGAGCGTGATGAAGGTGTTGCGATGCGCCCGCCAGACGCTGCCGCGCGAGCCGCCGAGCGGGAAGAAGACGTAGTAGCGCAGCCAACCGGAGAGCGTGATGTGCCAGCGACGCCAGAAGCCGGCGACGGTGGTGGCGATGTAGGGGCGGTCGAAGTTCTCGGGCAGCTTGTAGCCGAGCAGCCGAGCAGAACCGATGGCGACATCGGAGTAGCCCGAGAAATCGCAGTAGATCTGCATCGTATAGGCGTAGAGCGCGACCATCAGCTCGGCCGAGGAGTAGACCTCGGGGCTGGTGAAGCAGCGGTCGACCAAGTTCACCGCGAGGTGGTCGGCGATGACGACCTTCTTGACCAGGCCGCGCGCGATGCGGAACAGGCCGTGGCCGACGTCGTCCGCAGTGATGCGGACCGGGCGGTGCAGCTGTGGGAGGAAATCGGACGCGCGGACGATCGGACCGGCCACGAGCTGCGGGAAGAAGCAGACGTAGAGCGCGAAGCGCAGCAGCGAGCGCTCGGCGGGGATCTGCCTCCGCCACACGTCGATCGTGTAGCTCATCGTCTGGAAGGTGTAGAAGGAGATGCCGACCGGCAGCGTGATGTCGAAGATCGGGATCGTGGCGTCGAGCCCCAAACCGCGCGCGGCGCCGGCGAAGCTCTGCAGGAAGAAGTTCGTGTACTTGAAGTAGCCGAGCAGGCCGAGGTTGCTCGCCAGCGAGAGCCAGAGCCATGCCTTGCGCCGACGTGGTTGGTCGTCGGGCGTGTCTTCGATGGCGCGAGCGGCCACGAAGTCGACCACGGTCGACAGTAGGATCAGCCCGATGAAACGGGGATCCCACGACATGTAGAAGAGCCAGGAAGCGACCAGCAGGAAGCCGAGCCGCATCGCACGCAGACGCAACAGCGCCCACGAGCCGAACACGGCTACGACCAGGAAGATGAGAAAAAGCAGACTATTGAAGAGCACGAGCGCGGCCGCCTAGCCCTCGCTTGCGAGCACCCAACGCGCCATCGCGGCGCGCGTCTCCGGCCAGGCGTCCGGGTCGAGGCGCAAGCGGGCGAACTGAACGTAGAGGCCGTCGACGATGGCTTCCAATTCTTCGATCAATGCGAACCGTTCGGCGAGGCGCTCGTCTTCGGCGGCGGTGAGCAGCGTCGGCAGCTTCACGCCCGAGAACACGAACGACTCACCGTGGATGGCGAGCTCGAACTGACGCTCACCCACCTCCAGGATCAGCCGCGTGCTCGAGACCTTCTTGCCGGTCCGCAGCGCGACGCGGGCTTCCTCGACCACGGTCGGGGTGTCCGCCGAGACGGTGCTGTTCTCGCCGGCGGCGCCGCCGGTCTCCAGCGCCAGCCGACGCGTCAACTCGACGCCGATCGGACCGACGCCGTCGAGGTTCACGCGGCCGTGGTTGCGCTCGGTCTCGAACCAGAGCCAGGTCAGGAACTCGCGGCCCAGCGCCGCGAAACGCTCGTGCGCATCGCTCATCTCAGGCCTCCCCACCGCTGCCGACGGGCAGGTGGAATCGCTCGGGCTCGGTGCGGGAGAGCGCCTCGGCGTCCTCTTCCGCGAGACCACGCAGCCAGAGCACCGTCATCGGTCCGACCGAGCGCAGCTCGAGCGCCATCGTCTTCTCGAAGGCCTCGCAGAACAGCGCGGCGACGGCGCGGCCGGTCGAGAACAGGCGAACGTCTCCGGTCGAGAGGTTCCAGAGCACGTCGACCAGCGCCATCTTCGGCAGGCTGCGGCGGCGCAGGTCCTTGCGCACCTCGACCTTGACCTGGTCCTTCTCGGCGCGGGTGAGCTTGTCGCGGGCCGCGGCGGTGAGGCGATCGCGCTCGGCGGCCTGGATATGGGCCTTGAGGGTGAGCGCCGGCACCTTCAGCGTGTCGATGCGCAGCCGCAGGACGACCAAGCCGCCGGGCTGGATCAGCTCACCGGGGGCCCACTCGGCCGAGAACGGATCGTCGAAGCGAACCCAGCCGACGCTGCGCTCCTCCTCGCTGTTCGGGTCGATATCGCGGAAGGCGTGCGCTTCGAGGGCATCCTTCAGCGTCTCTTCGTTCAGGTCGCCGAGCTCACCCATCGCCACGAAGCGCAGGTAGCTGACGGTGCCGTTCAACAGGCCCATCGGGGGTCTCCTCACGCGGAACCAGCCGCGGCGGCGGGTGTATGCGCCAGGGTGCGGGCTGTCAACGCGAGCCCGACCGGGCTCCGCGACCGGGCCGCGATGCCCACGATCGCGAAGAGTTGCGCCACACGACTTGCACGCGCACGCGCCCTGCCCCACAACTCCGCCGCGCGGTGTCGCACGCGCCGACCGAGGAGCACGCACATGAACGACATCTTCATCGACGCCGACGAGGTGGCCGCCCGCGTCGCCGATGGCGCCAAGCTGATCGACGTCCGCTCGGCCGAGGAGTTCGCCGCCAGCGCAGTGCCGGGCGCTGTCCACGTGCCGCTGCATCTGCTGCCGCTGAAGATCTTCGACCACGTCAGCAAGGACGACGTCGTCATCTGCTATTGCCTCTCGGGCGCGCGCAGCGATCAGGCGGCCCGCTGGCTGCGCAGCAACGGCGTCGAGCAGGCGTTCAACGGCGGCGGCGTCTACCCACTGCTGGACGCATTCGACGTCGATCCCGACTGAGGCGCAGCCACCACACGAGGCAGCAATTGGGGCGCGGGGGGCCGCTTGGCGTCGCGCGCGGCTGCCGCTACACTCCCGGCCCTCGCGTGCCGGCCCTCGGCACCGTCTCCGTGGAGTCGACCCCATGACCCTGAAGCAGAAGATCGACGCCGGACAGGCCCGCGTCGCCGTCGTCGGATTGGGCTACGTCGGTCTGCCGCTTGCCGTCCGCGTCGCCGAGACCGGCCTGCGCACCGACGGCATCGACATCAACGCGGCCCGCGTCGCCAACATCAACGCCGGCATCAGCGATATCGGCGACGTGGAGTCGAGCGCGCTCGCGCCGCACGTTCAGGCCGGGACGCTGCAGGCGCACACCACCTTCGACGTCATCGCCGAGGCCGACGCCGTCATCATCTGCGTGCCGACGCCGCTCTCGAAGACGCGCGACCCGGACGTCGGCTACATCGTCGCCGCGGCCGAGAAGATCGGTGCCTTCATGAAGGCCGGCCAGCTCTTCGTGCTCGAGTCCACGACCTACCCCGGCTTCACGCGCGAAGTGCTCGCGCCGATGCTCGAGGCCGCCTCCGGCCTGAGCGCCGGTGAGGACTTCCACGTCGCGTTCTCGCCCGAGCGCATCGATCCGGGCAACGAGCGCTACGGCGTCCGCAACACGACCAAGATCGTGGGTGCGATGACCCCCGTCGGCGCCGAGGCCGTGGTGGCGCTGTACTCGACCTTCATCGACAAGGTGCAGGCCGTCAGCAACCCCGACGCCGCCGAGATGGTCAAGCTGCTCGAGAACACCTTCCGCGCGGTGAACATCGGCTTGGTCAACGAGCTCGCGGTGATGTGCCGCCGCCTCGGCCTGGACGTCTGGGAGATCATCGACGCGGCGGCGACCAAGCCCTTCGGGTTCATGCCCTTCTACCCGGGCCCGGGCCTGGGTGGTCACTGCATCCCGATCGATCCGCTCTACCTCTCGTGGAAGATGCGCGCGCTGAACTACCAGGCCCGCTTCATCGAGCTCGCCGACGCGATCAACACCGGCATGCCCGGCCACGTCGTACGCGTGGTGCAGGATGCGCTGAACGAGCAGGAGCGCGCGGTCCGCGGCGCCCGCGTGCTCGTGCTCGGCGTCGCTTACAAGAAGGATATCGACGATTTCCGTGAGTCGCCGGCGATCAACATCATCGACCAGCTCGAGGCCAAGGGCGCCCACGTCGACTTCTACGATCCGCATATCCCGCGTTTCATCGAAGAGGGACACGAGCGCATCGGCATTGCCGACCTCTCGGGGCTCGAGTCCTACGACGCCGCGATCATCATCACCAATCACACCGCCTTCGACTACGCCGACATCGTCGAGCGAAGCCGCCTGGTGGTCGACACCCGAAACGCCACCCGTGGCCTCGCGGAGCACCGCGACCGCATCGTCACGCTCTAGGTCGCGATCGGGATGGCGTCGCACGAGACGACAGAGGCAGCGCGTTCGAGCCGCGATCTCGCCCTGCGTTGGAGCGTCGGCATCGGCGTCGGCGTGCTCTTCACGTGGTTGGCCGCGCGAAGCTGGCCGGTCGACAAGCTCTTCGGCGGCAGCTTGGAGTGGGCGCCAGAGTTTGCCGCCACTCTTCAGCTGCGCGGTGGCGAAGGCCTGGTCAGCTGGTCGCTCTCGTTGGGCCACCTACTCGCCTACGCTGGCATCCTCACGTTGATCCACGGCTGGCGCGTGCTGCGCTGGTTGCCGCTGGTTCGCCCGTTCGCGCCGGTGCCGCTCGCGGTGCTCAATCGCATCGGCGCGGTTGGGTTCATGGGCGTGTTCTTGCTCCCGCTGCGCCTGGGCGAGTTGGTTCGTCCGACGCTGCTGGCCCGCGACGGAGGCGTCCCCTTCGGCACCGGGCTCTCGATGATCGCGGTAGAGCGCATCAGCGACGGCTTGATGGTGACGCTGATGCTCTTCGGCGTGCTGCTGACGGTGCCGGAGACGGCGCTCGAGCGATCGCCCGAGGTGCGGCAGGGCGCCTACGCCGCGCTGACCGTCTTCGGTTCGGCGATGATCGGCCTGGTGCTGACGGCGGTCGCTCGGAATTTCACCAAGCGGCTGCTCGAACTCACCGTCGGGCGCCTGTCGGGCCAGCTGGCGAGCCGAATTCACGGCCTGCTCACGACCTTCATCGACGGCCTGCGCGTCCTCGGCAGCCCCGGCGCCATCGCGAGCTTCGTGCTGCTGACCGCCGGCTATTGGCTGACCAACGGCTTCGGCATTTGGGTGATGGCACGCGGCCTGGGCCTCGAGGTCCCCGTCACCGCCGGCTACGCGATGATGTGCTGCGTCGTCGTCGGCATGATGATCCCGAACTCACCGGGCAACGTCGGCTCGTTCTGGTACTTCCTGCTGCTGCCGATGGGGCTGTACGCGATCGACGCCGACTCGCCGCGCGCCATCGCGTTCGCTCTCTTGGTCTGGCTCGCGCAGCTGCTGCAGACCAGCCTGTTCGGCGCGTGGGGTACCTGGGCGCGCGGACGCGCACGCGTTGCGGCCCACCCCGCCAGAGGCTAGCCTGCGCCCGCGATGAGCGTCGGCGGCTACCCCCAACCTTTCGGACCCTACGAACTGCTCCGACCGCTCGGTCGTGGCGGCATGGCCGAAGTGTTCCTCGCGAGCGCCCCGGCCGTCAGCGGCGATCGGCGCCTGGTCGCGCTCAAGCGTATGCATCAGGGCGTCGGCGAAGATCAGGGCGCCGTCGACATGCTGATCGAAGAAGCGCGCCTGGCGATGCGCTTCGAGCACCGCAACATCGCCGCCACCTACGAGCTGGGCTGCCACGAGGGCGTCTACTTCTTCGTGATGGAGTACGTCGACGGCCTGGACCTCGGCACGGTGGCGCGAGCGGCCGAGTCGTTGGGCGAGCGGCTACCGCCGGCGACGGTCGCACGAATCGTGGCCGGCGTCGCACGCGGCCTGCACCATGCCCACACCCTCGCCGACGAGGACGGCCGGCTGCTCGGTGTCGTGCACCGTGACGTGAGCCCGCAGAACGTGCTGGTCAACCGCCGCGGCGAGGTGAAGCTGATCGACTTCGGCGTCGCCAAGGTCGCGACCCGGATCCAGCAGACGATGGCGGGCATCATCAAGGGCAAGTACGCGTACATGTCGCCGGAGCAGGCGTCGGCCGAGCCGATCGACGCGCGCTCGGACGTGTTCAGCCTCGGCATCTGCCTATGGGAGCTGTTGACCGGCCAGCCGCTCTTCCGACGGCCGGAGATGAGCTCACCCTTCGCGATCCTGCGCGCCGTGCGAGAAGAGCCGATCACCCGCATCGACGTGCTCGCGCCCGATGTCGGCCAGGAGCTCGGCGACCTGGTGCAGCGCGCACTCGAACGCGACGTGCAGGCGCGACTCGGCTCGGCCGGCGAGCTCGCGGATGCGCTCGAGGCGTGGCTCGGCCGGCACGCGCCGGCCTACGACAACGCCGCGCTCTGTCGCACGCTGGCAGACCTGGTCGCCCGCGCGCCCGATGGCACCCTGCCCGAGCGCGTCATCGCGACGCCGCCGGTCGAGAAGATGAGCGACGAGGCGTTCGTCCCCTCGTTGCTCTCGGTGGTCGCAAGGTCGCCCTTGGAGTTGGCCGACGCCGACACCGACCGCAGGCCACGCCGCGGCCGTCACGCGCCAGCGCTCGCCCTGGAGGCGCCGCCACCCGCCGCGGCCCGACCGAGCGCCGTCGCAAACGCAGAGATCGTCCGCGACCTGCGTCCCGGGCGGCGCACGACGCTGCAGCTGCTCTGGGTCGGGGTGTTCGCGCTGATCTTCGCGTTCGGCTGGAGCGTCGTCGCGACACTCAAGCGCCTCGGCAAGATCTGAGCCGTCGCGCTAGGTCGCCGAGAGCTCGCTCAGCGGCATCGTCAACTCGAGGCCGCCAGCGGAGACCCGAGCCTCCTTGCCTTTGACGGCCAGGACCTCGGCCTCCCGACCTGCGAGCAATCCGCTGCGGATCACGACCGTCGCGCCGACGGAGACGCCTTCGGGGCGCTTGGCCGGCGCGTCGGGGCCGACTTCGAAGGGGCGGCGAGCGCCGCCCGTACGCGGTCCCGGAGCCTCGCGGCCAGCGTCGTGGCGGAAGCCACCGCCGCGCGCGCCGCCGTCGCGCCGATTCGGCCCCGGGCGAGCATCACTGCGCGGGCCGCGGGCATCACGGCGCGGCTCCGGTGCCGCAGGACGGCCGGACTCGCGCAAGATCTGCAGCGCCTGCTCGCGCGCGACGTCGATCGGATCGGGAGACGCGCTGCCCGGCGCAGCGATGGTCGGTCGCGCGACGGCCTCGTTGCGCCGGTAGCGCGGCGCGGGAGCCGGCTCACCGGCCGGTCGCAGCGGCAGCGGCTCGGGCCGCGGGCGCTGCAGTCGAGGCGGCAGCGGCCGCAGCTCCTTCGCACGGTCGCCGGGCTCGCTCGCCACGCCCACGGGCGCCGGCGCGTCGGCTCGGACCGCGACGCGATCCGTGTCGTCGTCTTGCGACGCGCTGGCTCCCTCGGCGACCGTCGGCAGCTCGGCGCGCGCGACGGCCGCGAGGATCGGCTCGGCCAAGGCCCAGGCGGCGGCGATCGCGGCGTCGATCGCGGCGGTCTCGAGCGCGAGCGCGTCGGTACGGGAGACGCGCTGAGCGATGCGGAGCGCCGGCCCTCCGGTCGCCCACGCCTCGGCGGAGGGCGCCTCGGCCTGCACCCCCGCAGCGAACGCGACGAAGGCATCGTGCAGCCCTGCGGTCACCTCGCGATCGAAGCGCGCCGCCGTGGGCAGGTCCAAGAAGGTCTCGACGCCGAGGTCGTCGACCCGGATGCCGAACCGAAGGTGCGCGTCCTCGGGGTATTCGGCGTCGACGCTCGCGTCGGCCGCCTGCAGGCGATCGCGCAGCGCGCGTGTGCGGCAGACCGCGACCTCTTGCGCCGCGACGGAGCGTCCGTTGTGGAAGTGTGGGTGATCGAGGGTCGCCACGAGCTCGAGCCCGTCGGGCAACGCACCGAGCACCCGCTCGAGCAGCGCCGTCAGCCGCAGCCGGACCTGCTGTCGTTGCAGGTTGTACCGATTCGACGAACGCCGCGAGGGCACGTAGGCGTCGAAATCCGCCGCGTCGAACCGTTCGAAGCTCGCATCGAAGAGGGCCACGATCGTCCTCGCTCGCTGCTGCCGCTACAGGCTGTAGCGCGTCAGCCAGTGCTCGTAGGCGGGCTCGCGACCCTTCACGATGTCGAAGTAGCGCGCCTGTAGCTGCTCGGTGATGGGTCCGCGGCGGTCGTTGCCGATGCGCCGACCGTCGATGCGGCGCACGGGCGTGACCTCGGCGGCGGTACCGGTGAGGAAGACCTCGTCGGCGACGTAGAGCTCGTCGCGCGCGAACATCCGCTCCTCGATCGGCATCCCGAGATCGGCGGCGATCTCGAGGATCGTGGCGCGCGTGATGCCGGCGAGGATATTGGCCGTCAGCGGCGGCGTGATCAGGCGACCGCGCTTGACCATGAACAGGTTCTCGCCGGTCGCCTCGCTGACGAAGCCCTGCTCGTTCAGCAAGATCGCCTCGTCGAAGCCGTTGGCGAGCGCCTCGCGCTTGGCGAGGATCGAGTTGATGTACTGCCCCGTCAGCTTGCCCTTGGCCATGACGCCGTTGTGCGACGGCCGGCGGAACGACGAGATGCAGGTCGAGATGCCCCGCTGCATGCCCTCTTCACCAAGGTAGGCGCCCCACGCCCAGGCCGCGACCATCGTGCGGACCGGGTTGGTCTTGGCGCCGATCCCCATCGCGCCGTCGCCCAAGTAGATGACCGGGCGCAGGTAGCCCGCGGCCAAGCCGTTCTCGCGCAGCGCCTGCACGCACGCGTCGGCCATCTGCTCGGGGGAGAACGGGAGGTCCTCGAAGGTGATCAGGTGGCAGCTCTCGACGAGGCGCGCGACGTGCTCGCGCAGACGAAAGACGGCGCCCTCGCCCGGGGCGACCTGGTAGGCGCGGATGCCCTCGAAGGCGCCCAAGCCGTAGTGGAACGTGTGGGTGAGGTGGTGCAGGCGCGCCTGCTCGGCGTCGACCATCTCGCCGTCGAGCCAGACGCGGACGGGGCGGGCGGGGGCGGCGGCGGCAGACGTGGACGACATCGGAGGCTCCTGGGCAGCGCCCCGGGGGCGCGAGGGCGCGGAGGATAGCGGCAGCCCCCGAGGGAGGCAACGCGCCGGCGGCCGTCGGGCTTGCCAAGCCCCGATCCCTGGCCTACACACGCGCGCGTCGGAGGAATTTCGTATGACCGAGTCCCACACTTCCGCCCCTGCCGCCTCGCAGCCCCGCCGCGCCGTCGTGATCCTGGCCGCCGGAATGGGCACGCGCATGAAGAGCGACCGCCCCAAGGTGCTGCACGAGGTGCTCGGTCAGCCGATGCTCGCGCACGTGTTGCGGCTCGCCGAGAGCGCCGCGCTGGGTGCCGAGCAGGTCGTGGTCATCGTCGGCCACGGTCGCGAGCAGGTCGAGGCGTGGCTGCAGGCGCAGCCCGCAGCGCTCCCTCGCGTCGCGGTCGAGCAGGTCGACCCCAAGGGCACCGGCCACGCGATGCAGTTCGCCGTCCCGCACCTCGGCGCCGCCGAGGAGATCGTCGTGCTCTACGGCGACGCCCCGCTCTTGCGCGAGCAGACGCTCTCGGCGCTCTGCGCCGCACGTGCCGGCGCGGCGATGTCGTTGCTCGCCGCCGAGGTCCCCGATCCCACCGGCTACGGCCGCGTCGTACTCGGCGAGGACGGCGCCATCGCCCGCATCGTCGAGCACAAAGACGCCGACGACGCCACCCGCGCCGTTCGCCTGGTCAACGCCGGCATGGTCTGCGTCGAGCGCGCGTTTCTCGAGCGCGCGCTCGGCCAGCTCTCGGACGACAACGCGCAGGGCGAGCTCTACCTCACCGACCTGCCCGGCATCGCCCGCGACGAGGGCGGCCGCGCTTACGTCGCGCGCGCCGACGATTGGCAAGAGATCTTGGGCTGCAACAGCCGCGCCGAGCTCGCCGTCGCGACCGCGCTGCTGCGCGAGCGCACGCTCGACGCGTTGATGGCCGCCGGCGTCAGCATCGAGCAGCCGGCGGATTGTTGGGTCGAGGTCGGCGTGAGCGTCGGTCGCGACAGCCATCTCGGCGTCGGCGTCGAGCTGCGCGGCGCCACTCGGGTCGGCAGCGGCGTCCACATCGAGCGCGGCTGCGTGCTGCGCGACACCATCGTCGACGACGGCGCCCACCTGCTGCCCTACGTCGTGGCCAACGAGTCGCGCATCGGCCCCGCCGCTTCGGTCGGCCCCTTCGCGCACCTGCGACCCGGCACCGATCTCGGCAAGAAGACCAAGATCGGCAACTTCGTCGAGACCAAGAAGGCGGTCTTCGGAGAGGGCGCCAAGGCGAGCCATCTCGCCTACATCGGCGACGCCGAGGTCGGCGCGCGCTGCAATATCGGCGCGGGCACGATCACCTGTAACTACGACGGTGAGCGCAAGCACAAGACCACGCTCGGTGAGGGCGTGTTCATCGGCTCGGACAGCCAGCTCGTCGCGCCCGTCACGCTCGGCGACGGCGCCTATGTCGGCGCCGGTACCACGGTGACGGCGGACGTGCCGGCCGGCGCGCTGGCCGTGGCGCGAGCGCCGCAACGCAATATCGAGGGGTGGGTCGAGCGTCGCGCCGCCCGCCGGGCCGCCGAAAAGGCGGGTTGATCGGGGCCGCTCCGATCGGCAACGAAGATCCTTCGCTCCCTGGGAGGGGTGCGCCACAGGAGTCGCGAAGATGTGCGGAATCATCGGGTACGTCGGTCCGCAGCAGGCCGCGGAGATCTTGGTCGAGGGCCTGCGGCGGCTCGAGTACCGCGGCTACGACTCGGCCGGCGTCGCCGTGCTGCACGAGGGCGGCATCCTGCTGCGCCGTGCGGTGGGCAAGCTGCGCAACCTCGACGCCAGCCTGGCCGCCGACCCGGTGCCCGGCAGCGTCGGCGTCGGCCACACGCGCTGGGCGACGCACGGCCGTCCGAGCGAGCCGAACGCGCACCCGCACGTCGTCGGCCGCGTGGCCGTGGTGCACAACGGCATCATCGAGAATCACCTCGCCCTGCGCGCCGCGCTGGTCGCGGACGGCGCCGTCTTCTCGAGCGAGACCGACACCGAGATCTTCAGCCACCTCATCGATCGCGCACTCGGTCGCGGCCTGAGCCTCGTCGAGGCCGTCCGAGACGCCACCGCGCAGGTCCACGGTG
Source organism: Pseudomonadota bacterium (assembly GCA_041163625.1). GTDB lineage: Bacteria > Myxococcota_A > UBA9042 > UBA9042 > UBA9042 > JACKFC01. Next base: position 20,058 of record JBEARB010000018.1, read on the forward strand.
CCTACGCCATCGCCGTCGTCCACCGCGACGAGCCCGATCACGTGGTCGTCGCCAAGCAGCAATCGCCGCTGATCCTCGGCGTCGGCGACGGCGAGATGTTCGCCGCGAGCGATATCCCCGCGATCCTCCAGCACACCCGGCGCGTGATCTACCTCGAGGACGGCGACATGGCCGAGCTGGTCGCCGGCAGCTACCAGATTTGGCGCTTCGAGGACGGCACCCCCGTGCAGCGCGCCGTCTCCACGGTCGATTGGTCGCCGGTCGCGGCCGAGAAGGGCGGCTTCAAGCACTTCATGCTCAAGGAGATCCACGAGCAGGCGCGCGCCATCACCGACACCATCCGCGGCCGGATCGGCGTCGAGCAGGGCGTCTGCTACCTCGACGATATCGGCCTCTCGGCCGACGAGCTGCAGGAGCTGCGCCGCATCGTGATCGTCGCCTGCGGCACCAGCTGGCACGCGGGTCTGGTCGGAAAGCACTACCTCGAGGCGGCGATCCGCCTACCGGTCGAGGTCGATCTCGCGAGCGAGTTCCGCTACCGCGATCCGATCGTCGACGCGCACACGCTGGTGCTGGCGATCTCGCAATCCGGCGAGACGGCCGACACGCTCGCCGCGCTGCAGGAGGCCAAGGCCCGTGGCGCCCGCACCGCCGCCATCGTCAACGTGATCGGCAGCACGATCGCGCGCGCCGCCGGCAACGTCGTCTACACCCACGCCGGCCCCGAGATCGGCGTCGCCTCGACCAAGGCGTTCACCACGCAGATGGTCGCGCTCTACTTGGTCGCCGTGCACTTCGGTCGGCTGAGCGGACGCCTCGACGCCGACGCCGGCCGGGCGCTGCTCGCCGAGCTTCGCGCGCTACCCGGCGAGGTCACCCGCGCCATCGAGCTCGCCACCACCGGCGTCGGCGGCGACGGCCGCACCCGCCCGGACGTCGAGACCATCGCCCGCCGCTGGCTCGGCTGCCACAGCGCGCTGTACCTCGGCCGCGGCCTGCTTCACCCGATCGCCCTCGAGGGCGCGCTCAAGCTCAAAGAGATCAGCTACATCCACGCCGAGGGTTACGCCGCCGGCGAGATGAAGCACGGCCCGATCGCGCTGATCGACGAGGACACGCCGACCGTGGTGGTCTGCCCGCGCGGCCCGAGCTACGAGAAGACCGCCAGTAACCTCGCAGAGATCCAGGCCCGCCGCGGTCCCGTCATCGCGGTCGGTGACGAAGACGACGCCGAGCTCGAGGAGCGCTGCGACGCCTTCCTCGCGCTGCCGAAGACCCAATCGTGGTCCGCCCCGATCGTCGCGGTCGTGCCGCTGCAACTGCTCGCCTACTACATCGCCGATCTGAAGGGCACCGACGTCGACCAGCCGCGCAACTTGGCCAAGTCCGTCACGGTCGAGTAGCGACGCGCCGCCTCAATAGCTGTCGAGGTCGTGCTCGTCGTCGTCGTCGCCGTCGTCCAGGCTGCGGTTGACGACCTCTGCGGCGGCGTCGGCAGCCACCTCGGCGGCGGCGCGGGCGGTGGCGGCGGTCCGCTCGGCGAAGCGCATCGCGACATCCTTGACCAACTTGCGACGCGCGCGACCGGGATCGTCCGCGGCCGGGGCGCTACCGACCGTCGCTGCTGGCGCGGCGGGCTCGGCCGCGACCGACTCGGCTCCGGCGGCAGCGGCTGCCTCGTCGGGGACCGGCGCAGCGGCCACGGCGCCGGACGCCTCGTCGCGACGGCGACGGCGCTCGCCGGGCTCGCCGACCTGCACCTTCGGGCCGCCGTCGCTCCGCACCTGCGCGCGCAACGTGCCGTCTTCGTTCGGCACGAAGCGCACCTGCATCTTCACCTCGAAGCTGACGCTGGTGAGGATTTTCGCCATCTCCTCGCCGACGTTCAGGTTGGCGAGGAAGGTGCGCAGCTCGCGCCCGATGACGGCGACGGCCTCGCCCTTGACGGTATCGACGCCGTCGAGCGCCTTGCCGACCAGTTCACGCGGCACGACAGCACCCGCGAGCGCACGCAGGCCCTCTTCCGTCTGCAGCATGCGCATCACGCCGGCTTCGATGGCGCGCTTGGCGAAGCCGGGACCCTCGCGCGCCTCGGTGGGCTCGCGCTCGGTCGCACCGGTGTCGCTCGCGGGCTCCTTGGCCGCCTGCGGGTCGCGCTGCTTGTCTCCGAACACCATCGTGCCCTCCTACGGCGCACAGGATCGCTGCCCACGACGCGCCGCGTCAAGCAAAGCACGACGTGCAGCGCCGGCAAGGCCGGGGCCGCGCGACCCCGGGCTTCGATGCGCCTCGGGGCCCGCGATTGCGCGACGCGCGCGCTCCGCGCTACCTTCCGGGAGCAGTCGGCGGGCCTTGCGCCCACCCCGCGGAGGCAGCCATGTTGCTCGAAGCCAGCAAGCGTGATCCCTTCAAGATCAACGGTGTCGTCGTCGGCATCGTGATCGACAACAAGGATCCGAAGGGACACTACCGCTGCAAGGTGAAGTTCCCGTGGGTGACCGAATCGGGCGACTACGCCTCGTCGGTCAAGGACGAAGAGGACTTCCGCACCACTTGGTGCCGGATCACGACCTTCATGGCCGGCAGCAAGAAGGGCAGCGAGCAGCGCGGCGCCTTCTTCCTCCCCGAGGTCGACGACGAGGTCCTCGTCGCGTTCGAGCACGGCGACCTGCGCCGCCCCTACATCATCGGCTCGCTCTGGAACGGCGTCGACAAGCCCATCCACGACAACGAGTCGCAGGGCGGCAACAACGCCTTCCGCTCGATCCGCAGCCGCTCGGGCCACATGCTGCAGTTCGTCGACGATCACGAGGGCAAGGAGCGCATCGTCCTGCAGAACCTCGTGCCCGCCGAGCAGACGGTCGATGATCCGAAGGCCCGCGACGGCCACTGGATCGCGCTCGATCAGTCCGGCGACGTCGATCAGATCGAGATCTACGACCACACGCAGGAGCACTACATCCTGATCGACACCAAGAACAAGAAGATCACGATCGAGTGCAAGACCGGCGACATGGACATCCTGGTCGAGAAGACGATCACGATGAAGTGCACCGATCTGAAGATCGAGGCCAGCAACAACATCGAGGCCAAGGCCGGCAGCAACGTGAAGATCGAGGCCGGCGCCAACATGGACCTGAAGGCCGGCGGCACGCTGGCCGAGAAGGCCTCCACGATCACGCTGAACTAGCCGCCGCGGGCGTATGCCGGAACTCAAACAGGGCTACTGGGTCGACGTTCGTCCCGTCGTATTGCACGACGGCAGCGCCGCGCTCTGCTTCGTCGCCAAGCGGACCTTTCGGGTTCCGGAGGCCGAGCTCGTCGTCGAGCCGCTCGAGGAGGACGCGCAGCCCGTTCTGCTCGAAGCGGACGTCTACGACGACGGCGATCCACCGGCTGCGCCGCCGACGCTCGAGAGCGACTACGCCCCCGAGAAGGCCGGCGCCGACGTCATCGTGCTCGGCAAGGCCTACGCCCCCGAGGGCAAGGCCGCGACCGAATGGGAAGCGCGGCTGCGTATTGGTCGGCTGATCCGTCGGCTGCGGCTGATCGGCCCGCGCACCGCCCGCTGGCAGCCACCGAAGAAGCGGCAGGGCGAGATGGTGCCCTCGCCGCCGGTCTTCGACCCGCCCAAGCCCGTCAAGGAGGTCGTGCTCTCGCTCGGGAACGCCTATGGCGGCACCACGCGCGTGGTGCCCGATCCGTCCGAGCTCGAGATGATCCGGACGGTGCAGAAGGTCATCGACGAGGAGCAGGCCGCCGAGAAGGCCGCGCACGCCGCAGCCAAGGAAGAGAAGGCCAAGCAGGCCGAGAAGGCCAAGGAAGAGGCCGCGCGGGACGCGATCCTCAACGCGCCCATGGGTGGCCTCGAAGACGAGAAGGGGCTGCGCCGCGCGCGGGGCGAGTTCGGCTACGACGACGAGGGCGTCCGCGTCTGGGGCGAAGCGACCAGCAAGCGCGGTACCGCCGTGATGGACTTGGATACCTTCGCGAAGTGGCAGGCCAGCCAAGCCGAGGCCGAGGCCGCAGCCGCCGAGGCCCCCGCCGAGAAGGCCCGCCGCGCCGCCCTGCGCGCCAACATCGACGGCGACAAGCTCGAGGCCGACGACGGCGTGGAGCTGCTCGACGCCGGCAAGCTCGCCAAGGAGCGCGAGCGTGCCCGGGCCGATCTGGCCGCCTGGCGCGCCGAATGGGAACAATCCGCCCGCAAGCGACGCCGCGAGCAGGTGCAGAGCAACGACGGCACGCGGATGCTGGACCTCGAAGCGATGGGTCTGGGCGAGGAAGACGCCGCCGAGCTCGACGCCGACGCCGCCTGGGAGGCTCGTCTCCGCGGAGAGCTCGAGGTCGCCGACGCCGAGCGCCGCGCCGCGCTCCGGGCCGAGATCGAGGCCTTCCACAAGGCTCGCGCCGAGAAGCTGGCCGAGTTCCCCGAGCTCCCCTGCCCGACCAACCCCTTCGGCAAGGGCTTCGTGGTCAGCAACGTGCGCGAGCTCCTGGACGGCCTACCGCTGCCGCTGATCGAAGATCCCGACGCGCCGCTGACGCCCAACGATTTGGTCCGCGATCCGCTGCGCCTGGACGCCGTTCCGCTGCCGGCTGGGTTCTCGACCTGGCCCAAGGCGTGTCGGCCGCGCATCGACAAGGCCGGCGCCTACCCCGACGAGCTGGCGAGCTTCGAAGACGTGAACGCGGCCCAGCAGCGCGCGCTCGACTTGAGCGAGCCCGACGACGTCGCCGCCGCGCGCGAATACGATCGGCGCGAGAAGCCCAAGCCCATCGAGCCGGGTTTCTGGAACAGCGCGGCGCCGTGGCTGCAGCTGCCGCAGCTGGTCGGTGACGAGGAGATCGAGCTCGATCACCTCAGCAAGACGGGGCACCTGATCTTCCGCCTGCCGGGCCGCGCCGTCCTCGCCGAGATCGATCGTGGCGCCGGCGTCGAACGTCGGGAGTTGAACCTCGACACGCTGGTGATCGCCCCGGACGACCGCGAAGTGACGATGGTCTGGCGGACGCACTATCCGCTCGCAACGCTCGACGAGGTCGCCACCTACCCACAGCTCGCCGCGTGGGTGCTCGATCTGGACGTCAAGGACAAGCGCGCCGCCGACTGGGCCGAAGCCGCCGCCAAGAAGCGGGGGGACGGCACCGCGATCCTCGACGTCTCCGATCTCGAGAAGGGCGAGGACTATTGGCGCACGATCAGCGACGAGCGCCTCGCGGCCGAGGCCGCCGAAGCGTCCGAGGGCACGGCGGCGCTCGATATTCGTCGGATGGGTCTGTACCGCGAGGCCGACGACAGCGCGTGGGAGAACGAGGCCAGCGAGGGCGTCGTCGACGAGAGCGCGCTCGCCAAGAAGAAGGCCGAGGAAGAGGCGTGGCTGGAAGAGAAGCAGAAAGCCGTCGCCGCGCTCGAGGACAAGGAAAAGCAGGACGCCGTCCGCCGCGAGGAGGTCGCCGAGGCGGCCAAGGCCGGCAAGCCCATCCCGCCCCCGGACCACGAGAAGTCGCCCAAGGAGTTGGCGGCGGCCAAGAAGGCGCGCGCAGCGAAGGTCGACGCCGACGCCAAGGCGAGCGCCAAGGCGAGCGCGAAGGGCGGCAAGGCCCAGGCGCCGGCAGATCCGCCTCCGCCGCCCGACGGCCCGGCCGAGCGGCCGCGCCCCGCACCGAAGGGCCGCGCGAAACCCAAGAAGAAATCGTAGTCCCACGGGGCTGCTGAGGAGGCCGTTTGGCCGTCAAATTGGTAGGCCGCACCGACGGTCTGGGCGCGGGCGACCGCGCCGGGCTCGAGCGCCTGTTCCGCTATCACACCCCGGTCGATCGGTTGGTCGGCGATACGCTCGGCCGTCACATGGCGGCGCTCTCGAGCCGCCTGCGCCGTCAGATCGGCGTGCTGCTCGACCGCCGCGGAGAGGTCACCCACGTCATCGTGGGCGACGACACCAAGCTCGAGCTCCCCGACGTCGGCCGCCTGCGCGCGTCCAAGGGCCGCCTGCGCGGCGTGCGATTGGTCCATACCCACCTCAAGGGCGAGGGCTTGACCGACGACGATCTGACCGACCTCGCGCGCCTGGGCCTGGATGTGGTCGTCGCCGTCACGCTCGACGGCGACCTGCCGAACCAATTGCACGTCGGCCATATCGTGCCGACGCGACCGGGCGAGGTGGTCCGTGACGTGCGCCCGCACGTCACCTTGGATCCGATCGCGTGGCCGGGGGCCGAGTTCGACGCGGACGCCCTGATCCGCGACCTCGAGACCCAGCTCGCCCGCGCCGTCCCCGACGTGCAGATGGTCGATGCGCGGGAGCGGGCGCTGATCATCCACGTCGGCACCGAGTCTCAGGCCGAGGCCGACGACCGCCTGGACGAGCTGGCCGAGCTCTGCCGGACGGCGCGCGTCGAGGTGCTCGGTCGGGTCGTGCAGCGCCGCGCGGTCGACCCGAAGACGGTCCTCGGCAGCGGGCGCCTCGAGTCGGTCGTCCTCGAGGCGATGCAGCAGGACGCCTCGCTGTTGGTCTTCGATCGGGAGCTCTCGCCGGCGCAAATGCGCAGCGTGGCGCGCGCGACCGAGATGAAGATCCTCGACCGCACGCAGCTGATCCTCGACATCTTCGCCGGCCGAGCGCGCAGCCGCGACGGCCAGATCGAGGTCGAGCTGGCGCAGCTGCGCTATGCCCTGCCCCGGCTCGGCAGCCGCGACGACGCGATGAGTCGACTCACCGGCGGCATCGGCGGCGTCGGTCCCGGCGAGACCAAGCTCGAGATCGACAAGCGCCGCGCACGTGACCGCATGCACCGGCTCGAGCAGGAGCTGCAGCGGCTGCGACGCAGCCGCGATCTCCGTCGCGATCGCCGTCGGCGCAGCGAGGTGCCGACGGTGGCGCTCTGCGGCTACACCAACGTCGGCAAGTCGTCGCTGCTCAACGCGCTCTCCAAGAGCGACATCTTCACCGAGAACCTGCTCTTCGCGACGCTGGACCCGACCTCGCGGCGGATTCGCCGCGCCGGCGGGTCCGAGCTGATCATCACCGATACCGTGGGCTTCATCCGCGACCTGCCCAAGGAGCTGATGGGCGCGTTTCACGCGACGCTGGAGGAGGCACGCGACGCCGATCTGATCGTCGTGGTGGGCGACGCCTCGCACCCGCATCTGGAGTCGCAGCTGCAGAGCGTGGACCGCATCTTGCGGGAGCAGGACCTCGGGGAGATGCCGCGCATGTTGGTGCTGAACAAATCCGACGCGGTCCACGACCTCGCGACGGTCCGGGAGCTCTGTGAGCGCCGAGACGCGGCGCTGGTCTCGGCCGCGAACCGCGACGGGCTTCCGGAGCTGCTCGAGCGACTGGCGGAAACGGCCCTGCTGGCCCGCGACCAGCCGAGCCGCCGGCGAGAGCCCGGTCCGAGTACGTGGAGCCCGCTGGACGACTGAGTCGAGCGGGGACCCTCACATGTCGATGTCGTTGATGTCCTTGCGACCCCGCGGGACCAGCGCGACGCGGCGGCCGCTCTTGAAGCTGCCGTCCTCGAGCTGCTGCAGCTGCCGCTCCCACAGCGAGCGGAACTGGTTGAAGCGCGAGACGAAGTTCTGGACCTTGAAGCGCAGGACCGCGGTCGAATAGTTGGCGTCGGTCAGGCCTCGAACATCCCGTTTGAGCGCGTCGAAATCCGAGAGCGGCGGCAACTTGTCCACGCCGTTGAAGTACATGTCGAACGATCGCTTGAGGTTGCGAAGCCGCGTCTCGAGCTCGGCGAGCTTGCGGTTGGTCGGCTCCGAACCTTGGATCGTGCGCGTCATTCCGGTTTGATTACGCGAGTTCACGGACCCTCCGGTAGCGGTGCATTCGGGGGTGGCGATTCGTGGACGCCACGCGGTCCTCGCAGTATCATCGCTGCGCTCGCGCCATGCAAACCCCGTCGGAGCCGACGCCGCCCCGACGCGCGCGACGAGGAGACCGCATCATGCAGCGAAACGCCGCCACCGCCCGGCTCGTGGCCCTGTTGCTCAGCGCCGCGATCAGCACCAGCGCCTGTGGCAACAAGGACCCCGAAGAGAACTTCCAGCTCTGGAGCAACAACGAGGCCGGCTGGCAGGAGATCGGCAAGTACGCGTCGGACCCCGCCAACCCGATCGAGCTCCGCGCGCGCTCGCTCGAGGTGCTGATCCAGGGCGGGCACCCCTCGATCGTGACGCAGCTGGTCGAGAAGGCCGCCGACAAGGACAAGGTCCTGATCGCGCTGGTCCCGGGTCTCGAGAAGATGCTGCGCGGCAGCAACGAGAAGCAGCAACTGCACGCCAAGCAGGTGCTCTTCGAGACGATCTCGCGCGTCTCGCCGGGCGATGCCGACAAGGTTCGCGCGGCGCTGGCCGAGTGGGCCTTCGGCGACATCACCGTCGACGATCCGACCAATGTCATCACCGAGAAGCTCGGCAAGCGCCTGCGTCCGGACGAGATCGAGCGCCTCGGCAAGTTCGGCGTCAAGGGTGCCGAGATCATGCTCGGCAAGGCGATCGCCAAGAACGAGATCCTGACCTTCCTGCAGACGCTCGACGTGCCGGAGGCGAAGGTCGCGCTGGTCAACGGCCTGCGCCGCTACCACCAGAGCAGCAAGAAGGTGATGGTGACGGGCAACGAGCTCGGCTACGTCCAGCGCACCGGCCACATCGACGGTCTGCTGTACTTCTTCGAGCTCTACGAGCGCCTGATCGAGAGCGAGCACGAGGACGACGAGAACGCCGCGAAGATGGCGATCGCCGCGGCCGTGCAGTGGGTCGACGAGGACGGCGGCAAGAAGCTCGTGGTGGACAACTGGGCCAAGCTCAAGCCGGTCGCCGACAAGCTGATGGCGGGCCCGAAGTGCGACCTGCGCTGGTGGTCCGCGGTGCAGATGGTCCGCGTCGAGGGCCTCGACGGCCTGAAGCGCGCGCTCGCCGCGCTGCCGGACGACACCAACTACGGCCAGTCCGAGTACGCGCTCAACGACGTCAAGCTGATGATCACCGACTTCTGCAGCAAGGACACCGCGGCGCTCGACAAGGACAAGAAGCGGGAGATCTACAAGGCCTCGCTGGCCACCGAGCGCTTCATCGAGCGCATCGTCGCCATCCGCTGCCTGATGGTGGACGGCAGCGACGACGCCAAGGCCGCGCTGGAGGCATTCGTCGCCGGTCGCAAGAAGCTGAAGGAAGAGAAGGTCATCGATCCGCTGATCGTCCCGCAGCACGCGGAGAACCTCAGCCTGACCGACCTCGCGAAGATTGCGCTCGAGGTGATCGCCTACTTCAAGGAGCTCGACAAGCTGCAGGGCGAGAGCAAGCTGACCGCCAAGCAGGTCGAGTACCGCAAGCTGTACGCGACGTTCTCGTTCGACCGGAAGGGTAAGGCCCTGCGCGAGTTCGCCGAGGAGCGCGCGGAGGACAAGATCAAGCGCGAGGCGGCCAAGCCCGCCAAGTAGCGTTTGCGTCCGAAACGACGACGGCCGCCCCGGGGAACCGGGGCGGCCGTCTGCGTTTTGGCCCATCGCCGTCGAGGGCGAGCCCGGCTCAGTCGGCGGCGTCGATACGGAACAGAACGCTGCCGACCATGACCTCGTCGCCGACGCCGAGCTCGACCGGCGTGGTCGAGACCGGCGCGAAGGTGCCGTTCAGGCTGCCGACGTCGATGAGGGCGATGTCCTCGCCGCTGCGCTCGAGGCGCAGGTGACGCCCGCTCATGAAGCGATCCTGCGGGAACGAGAGATCGCAATTCTCGCGACCGATGCTCAGCGAGGCCTTGTCGGTCGAAGCGACGCGACCGGGCAGACCGCCCGCGAGCAGCTGCGTGACGTGGACCTGCGGCGCCGGCAGCGGCGTGCCGAAGGTCTCCTCCGGGACCTCGCCGCCGTCCTCGCTGACGTCGCGCGGCGCGTCGTCGCCGCGGCGCACGATCAGGTATTGCTCACCGGCGAAGATCGTCTCGCCCGAGCTCAGCGTCACAGGCTCGCGGATCCGCCGCCAGACGCCGCTCTCACCGGGCACGTCCACGATCTCGACGCGGCCCGAAGCGGCCTCGAGAACGATATGGACATCGTCGAGGCTGCCGTCGGCGGTGAAAGCGACGTCGGCGTTGCGGCCGACCGAGGTGCGCCCGGCCTTGAGCGGGAAGGTGCTGCCCTCGGCGACCGGGCCGCGCAGGACGATGATGCGGATGCCGGCCGAGGCGCTCGTCGAAGCCGGTGCCGGTGGGGCGCCAGCGGGGGGCGGCGGCGGGGGTGGCGGTGGCGGCGGCGAGGCTTCCATGCGGGTCCCGCAGTGGCCGCAGAACGCGAACCCGGTCGGGACCGTCGAGCCGCAATTCGGACATGGCTGTGCCATCGAGACCTCCACCTGCCGTCAGGCGCCGCTATCGGCGAGCGTTGAGCGTTCCACGGCTCGCTGCGCCTTTCAACCGGGGAGGCCACCTCCTATGCTGCGCGCCGCGAGGAGGCCACGTGGCGCGAACAGACAAGCCGAGCAAGCCGAGCCAGCCCAAGCGGCCCCACAAGCCGAATTCGGCCGGCCCACGCGGCGGGGCCGGGCGCTGGCTGCGGCGCGCGCTCGCGACCTTGGCGCTCCTCGTCGCGGCCGGCGCAGCGGCGGCATGGGTCGGCTACTCGTCGCTCGAAGCGTCGCTGCCGGACGTCTTCTCGTTCGCCGCCTACCGCGAGATCGCGCTGGAGAGCAGCCGCATCTACGCCGCCGGCGGGGAGAGTATCGCGCGCATCGGCCGCGAGAACCGCACCGTGGTGGCACCGGAGCTGATCCCGGACGCGCTGCGCTTCGCCATCGTCGCGGCCGAAGACGCCGCCTTCTACCACCACCCGGGCCTGGACCTGCTCGGCATCGCCCGCGCGTTGTGGGTCGACGTCACCTCGGGCGCGTATCGCCAGGGCGCGAGCACGATCACGCAGCAATTCGCCAAGACGCGCTTTCTCAGCGCCGAGAAGCGATTGGTCCGCAAGCTCAAGGAGCTGGTGCTCGCACGCAAGCTCGAACAGAAGGTCGGCAAGGACGAGATCCTCGCCCTGTACCTCAACGAGATCTACTACGGCCACGGCGCCTACGGCTGCGAAGAGGCGGCGCGCACCTTCTTCGGCAAATCGGTGGGTCAAGTGAACCTCGCCGAGGCCGCGCTACTCGCGGGCGTGGTCAACTCGCCTGCACGCTTCTCGCCCTTCCGCCACCCCGAGCGCGCCCGCAAGCGTCGGGCCTACGTCCTCGACCAGATGCACCGGCGCGGCTACATCGGCGCCGAGGACGCCGAGCGCGCCAAGCTGGCGCCGTTGCCGGACGCCCCCTCGGACGCGGTCGAGGTGACGGCGCCCTGGTACGTCGCGGCGGTCCGGCGCGAGCTGCAGCGGGTCGTCTCGGAGGCCGATTTCGCGCGCGGGGGGCTGCGCGTCGAGGTTGCCATGGACGTCCCGGCGCAGCGCGCCGCCGAGGCTGCCGTCGCAGCGGGCCTGCAGCGGATCGACCAGGCCCTGGGCAGCGCCAAGCCGCAGCGGCACTACGCGGACGAAGCGGCGCTCCGCGAGGGCATCGCGCGGCTGGCTGCGGGCCGCGCCGACCGCAAGGGTGTGCTGCGGCCGATCGCGCCCGGCCGGACGCTGCTCGGCGTGGTCCTCGGCCGCAACGCCGCTAAGGACGCGTTCCTCGTCGAGCTCGGCGGAGAGCTCGGCGTGCTGCCGGATCGCGGGCTCACTCGTTACCTGCAACCGGGCAAGGCGGCGGCGGGGCGCTACCGTCGCGGCGATCTGCTGCGCGTCGGTGTGCTCGAGAAGTTCGGGCCCGGCGACGACGCCCCCGACCCAGAGCCGAGCGCGGAGGGCCGCCGACCGGGTTGGTTGCTGGTCTCGGACCAAGGTCCGCAGGTCGCGCTGGTCGCGATCGAGCCGCAGACGCGCCTGGTCCGCGCATTGATCGGCGGCGACGATCCGGCGCTGCATCCCTTTCACCGCGCCCTGGACGCGCGCCGGCAGCCGGGCTCGACGTTCAAGACCTTCGTCTACGGCGCCGCGATCGAGGCCGGGCTCTACTCGCCGGACAGCGAATTGCTCGACGAGCGCCGCACCTTCCGCAGTGGCGGGCGCAACTGGACACCGCGCAACTTCGGCGGCCGCTACGACGGCAAGAAGCACAGCCTGCGCGACGCGCTCGCGCGCTCGATCAACAGCATCGCCGTGGCCGTGGCCGAGCGCGTCGGCCCGGACAAGGTCGCCGCCTTCGCCAAGCGCCTCGGTATCCAGAGCGAGCTCCGCGCCGACCTCCCGCTCGCGCTCGGCGCCTCGAGCGTCCGGCCCATCGAGTTGGCCAACGCCTACGCGACGCTCGCCGCCGACGGCCAATGGGCCGAGCCGATCGTCGTCACGCGGGTGTTGGACCGCCAGGGACGCGAGCTGTACCGCGCGCCGCACCAGCCGACCAAGGCGATCTCGGTCGACGTCTCGCGCGCGCTCGGCGACATGCTCGGCGAAGTCGTCCGCCGCGGCTCGGCCCGAAAAGCCAAGGTCGGACACCCGGTCGCCGGCAAGACCGGCACCACCAACCGCAGCCGCGACGCCTGGTTCGTCGGCTTCTCGGCGCGTCTGTGCGCGGCGGTCTGGGTCGGCCACGACGATCGCAAGCCGATGGACGACGCGACCGGCGGCACCTTCGCGCTGCCGATCTGGGCGGAATTCATGCGCGTGGCGCTGGATCGCGTACCGGTCCTGCCGCTCCCGCGGCTACCGCACGTCCTGGACCCCGAAGCGCTCGCGCCCCTGGACACCGACCCCGAGCAAGACGCCGCGCCCGAGGTTGACGCCATCCTCGACGCGGCGGCCGAAGAGGCCGGCGTCGACGACACCGCCATCGAGGCGATCGGCACCCGCTGAGGCGAGCCCGCGGGCGTCAGGCGCCCGGCGCGGAGGCGAAGAAGGCGCTGTGGTCGGCGGCCTTGCCACGCGAGAGGGCGCGCTGGGCGAGCGCCTTGCCGACGCGGCCGGCGATGGCGCGGAAGGTCTCGGCGACGTCCGAGCGCGGAGCGCTGACGCAGATCGGGTGGCCGGCGTCGGCAGCCGGGCTGATGTCCATGTTCAGCGGCAAGCTGCCGAGCAGCGCGAGGTTGGCGTTCGCACAATGGTCGGCGGTGCGGCTCGGGCCGAAGATCTCGTACCGGTTGCCGGTATCGGGTGCGACGAAGTAGGCCATGTTCTCGACCAAGCCGAGCACGTCCACGTGCAGCATCTCGAACATCTTGACCGCGCGGGTGACGTCGGCGAACGCGACGTCCTGCGGGGTGGCGACCACGACCGCGCCGGAGAGCGGGAAGGTCTGCGCCATGCTGAGGACGACGTCGCCGGTGCCGGGCGGCAGGTCGACGACGAGGTAGTCGAGCTCGCCCCAATGCACGTCGTCGAAGAGCTGCGTGACGGCGCGGCCGACCATCGGTCCGCGCCAGACCACCGCGTCGCCACGGCCGATCATGTTGCCCATCGAGATGAACTTCACGCCATGGTTGAACAAGGGCTGGATGCGGCGGTTTTCGTCGGCGCGCGGGCGCGTGTCGGCCAGGCCCATCATGATCGGCACGCTCGGGCCGTAGATATCCGCGTCGAGCAGGCCGACGCGGGCACCGGCGGCAGCGAGGCTGACGGCGAGATTCACCGCCGCGGTCGACTTGCCGACGCCGCCCTTGCCGGCACCGACGCCGATGACGTGGCGCACACCGGGCAGCTTGGCCGCGTTGGGCAGGCCCGAACCGGGCACCTCGACCGTGAACTGCACCGCCTGGCCGACCACGCCGGGCAGGCCACGCAGCGCCGCGGCGATGCGCGACTGCAGCGTCTCCTGCGCCGGGTCGGCGTAGGTCGACAGCGCGATACGGACGCCGACGTGAACGCCGCCGTCGGCGGCCTCGATGGTGACGTCGCGCACCATGTCGAGGCTGACGAGATCGCCGCCGAGATCGGGTTCGGCGACGGTGGCGAGGGCGTCGAGGACTTCGCCGCGCTGCAGGGTCTGGACGTCGGACATGGTCGGGCTCCGTTCGCGCGTCGGCGCGCAGGCGGCCGAGATAGGCGCGCGGGCGCGTGGGGTCAAGCCATCGCGCGGCAGGCCGTTGATTTCGCTCCACCACGAGCGCCGCGCGTTGACGCTCCCCGGCGACGCCGCGATCCTGGGCGCATGGACGTGCTCTACCTCGACAACCACGCGACCACCCCGATCGACCCGCGCGTCCGCGACGCGATGTGGCCGCTGCTCGGCGAAGCGTTCGGCAACCCTGCGAGCCGCACGCACGCGCTCGGTCTGGCCGCGCGACGCGCAGTGGAGGCGGCGCGGCGCGAGGCCGCCGAGGCCATCTGCGCAACGCCGGACGAGCTCGTCTTCACCTCGGGAGCGACCGAGAGCCTGAACCTCGCCATCCGCGGCCACGCCCGGGCCCGCGCGGCCGACAAGCCGGGCGCAGCGGTGTTCTGCTTCGCGGCCGACCACAGCGCCACGCGCGCGTGCACGGAAGCGACGAGCGAAGCCGGGATGCGTCCGCAGGTGCTGCCCGTCGACGTCGACGGCTTGCCCGATCTCGACGCCCTCGACGCCGCGATCGCCGCGGCCGACGCCGGCGTGTTGGCCATCGTCTGCACCGCGGTCCACAACGAGCTCGGCAGCATCGCCCCGGTCGCCGCGCTCGCCGCTCGCGCGCACGCCGTCGGCGCCGTCTGCATCGTCGACGCAGCGCAAGCCCCCGGCCGCGTGCCGATCGACGTCGATGCGTGGGACGCCGATCTCGTCGCCTGGACCGCCCACAAATGCTACGGCCCCAAGGGTGCCGGCGCGCTCTACGTGCGGCGGCAGCGGCGCAGCGTCGCGGTCGCACCGCTGCAGGTCGGCGGCGGTCAAGAGGGCGGGCTGCGACCCGGCACGTTGGCGACCGCGCAGATCGTCGGCTTTTCGCGCGCGCTCTCGCTGGCAGAAGCGGAGCGCGAGGCCGACCAAGCCCGGATCGCCGGTCTGCGCGACGCCTTCCTCGCCGAATTGGCCGAGACACCGGCGTTCGCCTGGAACGGCGGCCGCGACACCCGCGTGGTCGGCAACCTCAACCTGCGCTTCGAGGCGATCGACGCGGCGACGCTACTGCTCGCCCTGCCCGACGTCGCGATCTCGGCCGGCTCGGCCTGCGCCTCGGGCAACAACGCGCCGAGCGTCGCGCTCACCGCGCTCGGTCTCTCCCGTGAGGAGGCGCTGAGCTCGCTGCGGATCGGCCTCGGGCGCTTCAACACGCTCGAGCAGGTCCGCCGTGCCGGTTCGCGCATCGCCACGGAGATCGCCGCCCAACGCGCGAGCTCGCCGCTCTGGGCGATGCGCGACGACGTCGCCGCCTTGCGCGCCCTCGGCTTCGGACGATGACGCCCTGGCCGAGCGACCTCGCGGCGCGCGCCGCACGCGTCCGAGACGCCTACCGCGCCTGTCGCCTGTGCCCGCGTGATTGTGGCGTCGATCGCCTTGCCGGGGCCGACGGATTCTGCCGGCTCGGCGCTGACGCCCCCTGCTACAAGGCCCTGCTCTCGCACGGGGAAGAGGCGGTGCTGACGCCGACCGTGCTGCTCGACCTCGGCGGTTGCTCGCTACGTTGCCTGGGCTGCACCGAGTGGGATCACGTCGTCGAGCCCGCTGGGCACGGTGCCGTCCCGCTGCGCCCGGGTTGGCTCGGCAAGCGCCTCGAACGCTGGGTCACTGCGGGCGCGCGCAGCATCAGCGTGGTCGGCGGTGAGCCGACGATGCACCTGCTCGGCGTCCTGGAGACCTTCGCCGCCCTGCCCGCGGCGCTGCAGTTGCCCGTGGTCTGGAACACCAACGGCCTGCTCGCCCCCGATGCCTTCGCGCTGCTGGCGGATTGGGTCGATTGCTGGGTCGTGGATCACAAGACCCCGTCGAACGAGGCGGCGCGGCGCCTGCTCGGCAGCGGCAACCTCGACTACGTCGGTGAGGTCGAGGCCACCCTCGACGCCATCGCCGCGCTGCCTCCGACCACGGGCACGCTGCCGCGCCTGGTGGTGCGGCACCTGCTCGTGCCCGGCGAGATCGAGCGCGCCACCCTGCCCTTGCTGCAACGAGCGGCCGACCGTTGGCCCGAGGCGCGTTGGAACCTGATGACGCAGTGGCTGCCACACGGACCGGCGCTGCGACAGGGCGCGGGGACAGACGCGCTCCGGCGCACCCTCGACGCCGACGAGAAGGCCCGCGCCATCGAGGCAGGACGCCGTCTGCTCGGCGACCGGCTCTGGATCGACGGGCGCTGAGACGGGCCACGGGCAACGGCGCCGTCGCTATGGATCGAGAATGCAGGCGAGCTGCTCTTGTTGGCAGAGCTTGGTGTGGCACGTCTCGCCGCAACCGAAGGGACCGCTACAGTCGCTGCACTTCTGGTAGATGCAATCCCAGAGCGTATCGAGCTTCTGCTGCGCCTTGGGCGTGGCCTTGCCGAGGCACTCGAAGCCGCAGACGTCGTCGCCTTCCTTGCACGCAGAGGTGCACTTCACGGTCTCGACGCAATCGAGCTCGCCCGAGCCGTAGCACGCGGCAATCGGCTCGAAGCAAGACTCGGTCTTGGGCTCTTGGCCGCAGCCGAAGAAGGTCGCCAACTGCTTCTGCGCGTCCGAGGTCGCGTTGGCAAAGCATTTGTTGGCGATGCTGAAGATCTTGTCTTCGTACTGACCGAGGCAGGCGAAGGTGGACGGGCAATCGTTGCTGCCCGTCTCGCCCTGGGCGAGGCACGCGAAGAAGGGATGCGCGCACTGCTTGCCGAGGCATTGCTCCATGCACTTGGGCGAGTTCTCCCCGGCTGCCGCGCAACCGGCGACGCAATTCTGCTTGGCGCACTCGCGCAGCGGCTGGAACAGGAATTGCGTGTAGACCGAGGCGTCGGCGGCTGCTTGGTCGACGCATGCGTCGGTGAGCGCGGCGCCGACGCAGGACTCGGTGAAGACGTAAGCGTAGGCGTTGAAGCACGAGGTGATGACGCCACCGTAGACGTCGACGTCGCCGGGCCAGCTCGCGTCGGGGTAGCCGGACCAATCGGGATCCCATCCGGCGTCGGGCTGGCCCGAGCCGGCGTCGATGGTGGCGTCGGGCGCCATGTCGGGGGCGATCGCATCCGCGGGGTCGGCGTCGGTCGGCCCGGCGTCGAGGATGACGTCGGGAGCCACGTCCGGCGCGCCAGCGTCGACTGGGCTGGCGTCGACGAAGACGTCGGGCGCCGCATCCGGCGCGCCGACATCGGCGGGGCCGGCGTCGGCGACCACGTCCGGCGCGCCGTCGGGCTCGATGGTATCGGCGGGACCGGCGTCGGCGACCACGTCCGGTACGGCGACGTCGGCGTTCCCTCCGCCGCCGCCCGAGGCGACGTCGGCCTGCACAATCGGCACGTCGAAGGTCTGCGTCGCGTCCAGCCCTGCGACAGCGTCCGGACCCGCGCGAACGGCGTCGTAGCTCGGCGCCTGCCAGCCGTCGACGCCGACCACGCCCGTGCTCGGCACCGGACCGGCGTCCGAGCGCACGACCCCGAGCACGCCCGGCGAGGGGGACGGCCCCGCGTCCCAATCCGTGCATCCCCCGACCGCGAGGGCGAGGCAAACCGAAGCGCAGAGGGCGCGGCGCATCGGGCGCATCGGGGGGACTCCTTGCTCCACCGGAACGGCGGTGGCCTCAAGATGCACGAAGGGCCGCGGCGTGACCAGAAGTCCGCCGCGGCCCTCCGCGGTTCCGTACTCGCAAATACGCGCTAGCTGGCGATGCCCGCCTTGTGCTGCGTGCCGCTGGCGCGACGGCCGCGCTCCTTGCCGCTGCTCTTGTCGAGACGGGTCTCGACCTGGCGCGAGAGCTTGTCGAGCGCGGCGTCGACCGCGCGGAGGAGCTCGGGTTCGCGGGCCTTGCTGACGAGCTCGTGGCGGCCGCTGAGCGTGATGGTCGCCTCGAAGCCGACCGAGAGCTCCTCGAGCACCGCGCGCGCCGACAGGGGCTTGCCGCCCATGCGCGCCTCGATCTTCTCGAGCTTCTTGGTCAGATGCTTCTCGACGAGACCGTCGACGGCGAGGGCTTCACTGTCGGGTCCGGGCTTGGTCACCAGGGTCAGGTCCATGGACATCCTCCGCGCTTGCGGCCACGACATCGTGGCAAGCGCCAATGTAGTCCAATGTCACACAGCCGTCACGCGGGAATGCGACACGACCCGAGCGGGCGAGAGAGATCGAAGGGGATCGCAGGGCTGGGCGGCAGGCGAGCGCGCGGTCGTTCAGCCGACCTGCCACGAACGCTTGCCAGTGAGCAGAGCGGCCAAATCGGCGTTGTCGTCCCGCACCGAGTCGACCTGCTCGTTGACCATGGCGTCGTAGCAGCTGCGCTCGACCGCGCGGATGACGCCGACCGGCACCGGGAACTCCGGCGCGTTCATGCGCGCGAGGACGAACGCCCGCGCGGGATCGGGGTCGTAGGCGTCGTGGACCCAGAGATCGGCCTCGGTGACACCACCCTCGCCCAACTGCACGACCTCGGGACGCAGTCCGTTGAGGCGGATGCCCTTGTCGCGATTGGCACCGAAGATCATCGGCTGGCCATGTTGCAGATGGATGGTGGCGTCGGCGCGCACGTCCTTTCCAGAGAGCGAATCCCACGCGCCATCGTTGAAGATGTTGCAATTCTGCATGATCTCGACGAACGACGTGCCCTTGTGGGCGGCGGCGGCGGCGAGGACCTCGGCCATCACCTTGGCGTCGACGTCGATCGTGCGAGCGAGGAAGGTGGCCTCCGCCCCGATCGCCACGACCAGCGGCGAGAATGGGTGGTCGACCGAACCGAGCGGGGTCGACTTGGTCTTCTTGCCGATCTCGGAGGTCGGCGAGTACTGCCCCTTGGTCAGGCCGTAGATGCGGTTGTTGAACATCAGCACGTTCAGGTCGACGTTGCGACGCAGCACGTGGATCAGGTGGTTGCCGCCGATCGAGAGGCCGTCGCCGTCACCGGTCACCACCCAGACCTGCAGGTCGGGGCGCGCGATCTTCAGACCCGTCGCGAACGCCGGCGCGCGCCCGTGGATGGTGTGAAAGCCGAAGGTCGACATGTAGTACGGGAAGCGCGACGAGCAACCGATGCCGCTGACGAAGGCGATCTGCTCGGGCGGGAGGCCCTGCGTGGCGAGCGCCTTCTGCACGCCGGCGAGGATGGCGTAGTCGCCACAGCCCGGGCACCAACGGACGTCCTGGTCCGATGCGAAATCCTTGGGCTTCCACTTGCGATCGAGGGCCGTCGTCATGTCGGACTCCGGGGTGCTGCAGGCGCGCTGCAAGAGCGCTAGTTCGAGAGCGCGTCGTTGATCTGAGCGACCACGTCTTCGACGCGCAGAGGCTGGCCGGCCACGCGGTTGAACGGGCGACCGTGGAAGTCGTAGCGCGTGCGCAGCACCTTGTAGAGCTGGCCGAGGTTCATCTCGGGGACCAGCACGGTGCGGAAGTTCGCAAGCAGCGCGCCGACGTTCTTCGGCATCGGGTTCAGCCAGCGCAGGTGCAGCAGCGAGACGGACTTGCCCTCGCGCTGCAGCTTACGGACCGCCGTGAGGCAGGAGCCCCAGGTCGAGCCCCAGCTCACCACGAGCACGTCGCCCTGCTCGGCGCCGTCGATCTGCGCGTCTGGGATCTCGGCCGCGATGCCGTCGACGCGGCGCTGGCGAAGCGTGACCATATGGTGGTGGTTCTCGGGATCGTAGGAGATGTGGCCGGTGCCGTCCCACTTCTCGATGCCACCGATGCGGTGCTCGAGCCCCGCCGTGCCGAGCTGCGGCCAGGGGCGCGCGAGCGTCTGCGGGTCGCGGACGTAGGGTGCAAAGCCGTCCTCGAGGCCCTCGGCGCTGTCGAGCTTCGGGATCTCGAAGTCGGCGAGCTCGTCCGGCTCGGGCACGCGCCAGGGCTCGGCGCCGTTGGCGATCGCGCCGTCGGACAGGACCATCACCGGCAGCATGTACTTCATCGCGATGCGGCAGGCCTCGTAGGCCGCAGCGAAGGCGTCCGAGGGCGACCGCGGCGCGATGACGGCCATCGGACATTCACCGTTGCGGCCCCAGAGCGCCTGCAGCAGATCGGCCTGCTCGGTCTTGGTCGGCAGGCCCGTCGAGGGGCCACCGCGCTGCACGTTGACGACGACGAGCGGCAGCTCGGTCATCACCGCGAGGCCGATCGCCTCGGCCTTGAGCGCCAGGCCCGGACCGGACGTACTGGTCACCGCGAGCTGGTTGCCCCAAGCCGCGCCGATCGCCGCGCAGACCGCCGCGATCTCGTCCTCGGCCTGGAAGGTCTTGACACCGAAGCGCTTCTGAGAAGCGAGGTGGTGCAGGATGTCCGAGGCCGGCGTGATCGGGTAGCTGCCGAAGAAGATCGAGCGTCCCGAGCGCACCGAGGCGGCGACGAGGCCGAGCGACAGGGCTTCGTTGCCGCTGACGTTGCGCCAAGTGCCGGCGCGACCGGCCGGCGCGGGCGGGACCTGGTACCGAATCCGGAAGAGTTCGGAGTTCTCGCCGTACGCCCAACCGCCTCGCAGCACCGCGATATTCGCGTCGAGAAAGCGTTGCTTGCCGGCGAAGCGGGTGCGGATCTCCTCTTCGACGACCTCGAGCCGACGCTCGTAGAGCCAGCACATCAGGCCGAGCGCGAAGTAGTTCTTCGAGCGCTCGACCTCCTTGGTCGTCAGGTCGGTGCCGGCCAGCGCGTCGCGCACCAGGCGCGACATGTCGACGGTGAAGAGTTGGTAGTCCCCGAGGCTGCCGTCCTCGAGCGGGCTCTGCGCGTAGCCGGCCTGCTTCAGCGTCTTGTTGGTGAACGCGTCGGCGTTGGCGATGAGCAGGCCGCCCTTGCGCAAGCCGGCGAGGTTCTTGGCCAGCGCCGCCGGGTTCATCGCGACGAGGACGTCGACCGCGTCGCCGGGCGTGTAGACCTCGCCCGCGGCGAAATGCAGCTGAAAGCCCGAGACGCCGGCCAGCGTGCCGGCCGGGGCGCGAATCTCCGCTGGGAAATCGGGGAAGGTGGCGACGTCGTTGCCGGCCATCACCGAAGCCAGGGTCATCTGGCTGCCGGCGAGCTGCATACCGTCGCCGGAGTCACCTGCGAAGCGGACGACGACGGAGTCGCGCGTCTCGAGGACGGGGCTGGTCATGGCGGGCCTCCCGCGGGGATCGATTCGAGGTCGGGATCAGGAACGGGAACCGAGGCGGCTCAGGCGTCTTCGCCGTCGCGAGCGCGGGCGCGGCGCTTGCGCGACACCTTCACGCCACCGCGCGGGGCCTCCGAGGCGCTCGCGTCCGGGGACGCGGCGACGCCGGAACCGTCGAGGGTCGACTCGATGGGCTCGGCGTGGTGGCCGCGGATCAGGAACGGCACCGAGCCGATGAAGATCGCGGTGACGCCGAGGAAGATCACCAACTCACGCAGGAAGAACTCGTCCATCACTGGCTCCAGTGCCGCCATCCGGGCAGGCGAGCGCGGGATTGTACGCGGGCCACGCCGACGATACAAGTTGACAGCGCGCGCGCATGCGAGGCACCGTCCCAGCCCACCAAGGAGCCCCATGCAGCTCGGACCCCTGCAACGCGCCCAGCCTCGACGCCAGCGAGCCTCGCTCGGCTCGATCGCGGCGGCGCTCGCAGTGGCCACGGTGTTCGGTGCGTACGCGTGGACCAGCCTCCGTGCCACGCCCGACGTCACGCCGATGGACGCGAGCGCCCGCCTCGCCGCCCTGCGCACCGCGCGGGCCGAGAGCGCCGCCCGCGCTGCCGCTCCGAAGCCGCGCGAGGCCGTGGTTCCGGCCGGTTCCGCCGCTGCCGTCGTGGCGCCCGTCGAGATCGCGGCCGCCCGCATCGAGAACAAGCCGGTCGATCCGAAGCCGATGCCGGTCGAGCGCGCCGCCGTGCTCGAACCCGGTGCCACGCTCGAGGCTGCGCTGGCCGGCTTGTTCGTACACGGCGACGCGGCGCGTCAGGCCGTGGCGGCGTACCGGCAGCAGGGCGACCCGCGCCGCCTGCGCCCCGGTACCCGCTTGGTCGCGCGCTTCGACGGCAACAGCCCGCTCGACGCCTACGCCCTGCGCGAGCTCGTGGTCGCGCCCGCCGGCCCCGACAGCAACGTCACCATCCGCCGCGACGGCGAGGGCGATACGCTGCGCTACGTCGCCGAGCGCGGCGGTGTGGCGGGCGAGATCGTGCGGCGTGTGCTGCGCTGCGGCATCCGCGGCAGCCTCGCTTCCTCGCTGACCCGTTGCGGCCATGACGACGCGCTCATCGGCAAGGTCGCGGCCGTGCTCGGCGAGCGCCTCGACCTCGAGCGGGATCTTCGCGTCGGCGACGAGCTGCGCGTGGTCTTCGACGAGTTGGTCGCCGCCGGCGAGCGCGTCCGCATCGAGAGCGTGCTCGCCATCGACTACCGCGGGGCGCTCGGTCGCCACACCGCGCTGCGCTTCGAGTCGGCGCAGAGCGCCGGCTGGTACCGCCCGGACGGACAGGGCTTCGCGAGCTTCTTCCTACACGACCCGGTGCCGGGCGCTCGCTTCACCTCCGGCTTCGGCATGCGGATGCACCCGATCCTGTTGAAGATGAAGCCGCACCTGGGCATCGATCTCGCGGCGCCGACCGGTACGCCCGTCAAGGCGATCGCCGACGGCAGGGTCGCCGCCACCGGCCGCGGTCGCGTGGCCGGTCGCTACGTCAAGCTCCGCCACGGCCGAGGCTACGGCAGCGACTACCTGCACCTCTCGCGCGTGGTCGTGAAGGGCGGTGCCAAGGTTCGGCGCGGCGAGATCATCGGCTACGTCGGCACCACCGGCCGCTCGACGGCGCCGCACTTGCACCTCGGCGTGCGCAAGAACAACGCCCACGTCGATCCCGTCGCCGTCCGCGACGAGCCGGCGACGCCCGTCGCCGCCAAGGATCTCGAGTCCTTCCGTCAAGCATCGGCCGTGCTGATGCGCCTGCTCGACGCGGTCGACAGCGGCCGCGACGACAGCTAGACCGACGCCCACGCAGCCCAGACATTCGGCTCAGCGCGCGGCGTCGAGCGCCGCGACGTGCCATCCCCCCCAGAGATCGATCGCGAAGACGTGCGTCGCTCCGGCGCGAGGCGTCAGCGCGGTCGGCGCCCTGCGGTGCTGCGCGGCGCCTTGATCGTCGACGTCGAGCACCTGCCAGCCCCCGTCGTCCGCTCGGCGCGCGAACCCCCACGCGGAGAGCAGCGCGCGTGCGTCCTCGGTCGCCAGCGCCTCGAGGGTGGCGCGATCGCCGGGGCGGCAGGCGGCCGGGCGCAGCACTCCGGAGAGCGGACGCAGCTCGACCCGGCCGTCCTCGGCCGCCCGCAGCGCGAGCGGCGCGGCCAGCGTGAGTGTCGTGGGCAGCTGCGCGGTGGCGAGCACGTCGAGTCGATAGCCGACGCCGGCCGCGGCGCAGCGACCACGACAGGTATCGAGCGCGACCGCGCCGCGGTCGACGAGCAGCGCCCGCCCACCGCGTCGCAGCGCGGCGGCTCCGAGCGCCCCCGAGCCCGCCATCGGCTCGAGCAACAAGCCGCCGTCGGGCAACGAGGCGGCGACGATGCGATCTGCGAGCGCGTCGGGCTTCTGTGTCGGGTAGCCAGTGCGCTGGGGGTCGCGGTTCGAGAGCGTGAGCTCGAAGACCGGGTCGGGCCAAGCGCGGTCGATGGGCGTCTCGGGCTCGGCGTCGGCGCTCGTCCAGACGTCGCGCGCGAGCTTGGGCTGGCCGCGCAGGCGCGAGGAGGTCGCCGCTTCGAGGACCGGCCGGAAAAAGCAGGCGGCCGGGTCGCGGGCGTAGCTCAAGATGGTGTCGTGCTTGCGCGCGAAACGGTCGCGCGCGGCACCGCCGAGGCCGTACGCCCAGACGATCTCGTTGCGCAGCGCGTCGGTGCCGAAAATCTCGTCGAGGAGCAGGCGCAAGTGCGCGCCGCGTCGCCAATCGATGTGCAGGTAGAGCGTGCCGTGCGGCGCGAGCGCGCGATGGCAGCCCCGCAAGACGCGCTCCATGCCCTCGAGCCAGGCGGCGAGCGGCTGCGCGTCGTCGTAGGCGGGCAGCGTGATCGGCGCCGACCCGACCGGCGTCGTGAGCGTCAGCCGACGGCCGTGTGCGTCGCCGGTGCCGAAGGGCGGGTCGAGGTAGACGAGGTCGGCGAAGCCGTCGCCGCGTTCGGCGCACAGCGTCGACAGGGCCGCGGCGGCGTCGGCGAAGACGAGCTCGGCCTGGACGGGGCCATCGCCGAAGCGGAGCAGAGGCGTCCGCGCCACGGGATCCGGCAGCGAGACGGCGCGCCGCCCCGGCCAATGCAGCCGGACGTCGGCGTCGACGGGGCCGCGGCTCACGGGATCAGATCGGAGTCCGCGGTCGGCCGGAGCTGGTAGGTGCCGAAGCTGTAGGTGATGTGGCCACGGATCTCAGAGAAGGTCTCGGTGCCGTCGAAGATCGTGATCGTGTCGCCGCTCGACTCGTCCTTCTTGGTGAAGGTGGTCCCTGCGGTGGGCGCCACGTGCACCACCGGACCGGTCGCTCCCTTGGGAGCGACCGCGAAGGTGCCGTGCGGCTTGCCGTCGGTGCCGTTGACGTTGGCCGCCGCGATGCCGACGTTGTCCAACTTCACGTAGACGCCTTCGTAGGGCTCGGTGCTCGCGCTCTCGGCGGCAATATCGGCGGTCTGCACCAGGAACGGCACCGGCTCGAGCGCAGCCTGGCCGAGGATCTCGACCTTCTCGGGCGCCGTGGTGATCTCGGTCTCGCAGTAGTACTCGACCAAGTCGCCGCGCACCTTCACGCGGTCGCCGAGCTTCACGTCGAGCGCGCCCTCGCCGAAGACCACGACCTTGATGCCCTGGTAGACGCCACTGTTGGCGTTGGCGCCCTCGGGCCGTACGTAGAAGACGCGCAGGTTGCCGAGCTTGGCGATCGGCGCGGTGGAGACGCCGACTTCGAGGGTGACGTCCGAGAGCGTCGTCGACTGGCCGTCGGTCTTGCTGCAGACCTTGCTCGCCGTGCCCTGCTGCAGCCCGGCGATCGCCATTGTGTTGCCGCCGACGCCGGTGTCCTGGCTGCCGCCGCCGGTGTCCTGGCTGCCGCCGCCGGTGTCCTGGCTGCCGCCACCGGTGTCTTGGCCGCCGCCGCCGGTGTCCTGGGCGCCGCCGCCGGTGTCCTGCGTCGCGTCGTTGTCGATGTAGACGCAGTACTGACCGCCGCACGCCATGCCCGACGGGCAGGTGCCGTCTTGGGCACACGGCACACCGGCGAAGCCGCCCGAACCGGCGGACGAGCCACAGCCGACGGCGAAAAGCAGCGATAGCAGCGAGGGAACGAGCGCGATACGGTACATGTCGGCCTCCACCAAGGGGGGCGCAGGCTAGGGAGGCCCCCGTGGGACGTCAAGGACGCAGTTCAGCGCCGCTTTTTCGCACGCTCGAGGTCACGGATCTCGCTGGCCGGGGCGACGGCGTCGCACGCCTGCCGACCGGCGAGGTGGTCTTCCTGCCGGGAACCGCGCCGGGCGATCGTGTCGACGCGCGGATCGAGGGTCGCCGCGGCGGCGTGCTGCGCGGCGAGGTTCTGCGGCTGCAGGCGCCGGGTGCGTCGCGCGTCACGCCGCCCTGCCCCGTCGCCGAGCGCTGCGGCGGCTGCTGCTGGTTGCACGTGGCATTGGACCGCCAGCACGCGGTCAAGGCCGAATTGGCGGCGCGCGCGTTGGCCCCGGACGCGGCACCGTCGCGAGCCGGGGGGGCGCCGGCGCTGGGCTGGCGGCGGCGGGTCCGCCTACATCTCCGGACGATCGCGGGCAAGCCGGCGCTCGGCTTGCTCGAGGCAGGTAGCGATCGCCTGGTCCCGCTGCACGCGTGCCCGGCGATGGTGCCGGCGCTTTCGGAGCGCCTGCCGGTCTGGCGGCAGGCGTTCGGGCCGTGGCTGGAGCGGGGCGAGCTACTCGCGGTGCAAGGCAGCGAAGGCATCGTGCTCGCCGTCCACGGTCGCCGGCGCTCGGCGCTGCCCGACGCCGCCGCGCTCGATGCGCTGTCCGAGGGCCTGCACGGGCTGGTGCTCGAGCTCGACGGAGATCGCTTCGTGCGCGGCGCGGCCGACGCGACGCTCGAGGAGACGCGCGACGACGGCGCACCGGTCCGCTGCAGCGCCGGCGGCTTCGCGCAAGCGTCCGCCGACGGCAACCGCGCCATCCGGGCCGCCGTCGGCCGGGCCCTCGCCGACGCCGTGCAGGCCCGGGGCTCCCGATTCGGCCGCGCACTGGAAGCGTTCGCGGGCTCGGGAAACCTGACGACGCTCGCGCTCGAGGCGGCCGAGCATGTCCGGACGATCGAGTTCGACGAGGCCGCGGTGCACCGAGCGCGCGCATCGCTCGCAGCCTTCGGCAGCGACCGACTGCGCATCGAGACCGGCGACGTCGGCGAAGCGCCCACCCTGCCCGGCGGGGCCGATGCGCTGTGGTTGCTCGACCCCGGGCGTCCGGGCGCCGCCGAGTTGATGCGACGCGCTGCGGCGACGCGGCCGGCTGCGATCGTCTACGTCTCCTGCGCGCCGGACACGCTGCGCCGCGATCTGGGCGCCCTGCGGGCCGCCGGCTACGCCGTCCGCCATGCGGTCTGGCTCGACACGATGCCGAACACGCCGCACTTCGAACTGGTGGTGCGACTCGAACTCGCGGGAACGTGACGACTTGCCGGTGGGCTGCTAGCGTTTTCCGCTCGATCGCTGCGCTTCGGTAGATCGTCCATGACCTTCGTGCGTCGGTGGGGGTGAGGGAGATGTGGTTCTGGGGATTCGGAAGGAAGGAGGAAGCACCGACCGACGAAGCGCTCATGGAGCGATTTCAGCGAGGCGACCGTCAGGCCCTCGGCACGCTCTATGATCGATACGCCCATCGGCTGCGAGCCTATGCGGCGAAACAGGGAGCGAAGCGGCCAGACGACCTCGTGCAGGATGCCTTCTTGCGTGTGGTTCGAAACGGCGGCTCGTGGAAGGCCGACGCGAAGTTCAAGACGTGGCTCTTCCAGATTGCGCGAAACCTGACCGTGGACGCGTCGCGACGCGACAAGTTCC
Organism: Pseudomonadota bacterium; assembly: GCA_041163625.1. Lineage (GTDB taxonomy): Bacteria > Myxococcota_A > UBA9042 > UBA9042 > UBA9042 > JACKFC01. Next base: position 47,174 of record JBEARB010000018.1, read on the forward strand.
GGCAGATGCCGTCGCTCGACCAGCCGATCGGCCGGGACGGCGACGACGAGCGCACCCTCGGCGATCGCTTCGCCGCCGACGTCCCCGAGGGCGACGGCGAGCGACGCACGGCCGACGGGCAGTTCAAGGTCGCCTACGAGGCGGCCCTCGCGACGCTCCCCGACGAACAGCGGCAGGTCTTCCTGCTGCGCCAATACGGTGACCTCTCGTTCGCCGAGATCGCCACCGAGGTCGGGATCAACGAGAACACCGCCAAGAGCCGCATGCGTTATGCGTTGCAGACGCTTCGAGCTGCGCTGCACGATCACATCTAGGCGCCACGGGGGCGCACGAGGAGGCTGGAGATGACCAGCCAGGACGACAACAAGACGCGGAACCAGGCGGAACTCGATGCCGAGTCGCTGCGGTTGATGAACGCGTTCGCGACGCGCAGCGGTGACGGCGAGGCTGGCCTCGACGAACCGCTCGACGACGCGCTCGAGGCCGAGTTGGCCGACTACATGGCGCTCTCGCGCCGCATCGACGAGGTCGACCGCGAGCCGGTCGCCGCGTCGGTGCGTGGTGTGGTGATGTCCGAAGCGGCGCGCGTCCTCGAGGCGCGCGAGCAGGCGGCGGAGCCGAACGGCCTGGTCGCGATGCTGATGGCGTTGCTGCGGCCGGGACCGGTGCTGGCGGTCGCGGCGCTGGTCGCACTCGGCGTCGCCATCCAGGTGCGGCAGGAGCACGTCCCGCTCGCCGAAGGCCCGGCGGCTGCGGTCGCGATGCACGAGGCCGAGCCGACGATGGGCCGACCCACCGCAGCCGCGGCCGCGGCCCCGCGCGGCGCCG
>JBEARB010000019.1:0-3344 GCA_041163625.1 Pseudomonadota bacterium
GCTCGTCGATTGGGGACGGCGTAAGCTCGCCTACCCGATTTCCGGTCATCGTAAGGGCAACTACTACTACTGGGGCTTCATCGCCTCGCCGGACTGCTTGTCGGAGGTTCACCGCTTCCTCAAGCTCTCGTCGGACGTCATCCGCTTCCAGACGATCACGCTGAGCGACGCGCTGCCGCTCGGTCAGTTCGACATCGTCAAGGAGAAGGAGCGTGTCGAGGCTCTCACGCCCGACCCGCAGGACGACGAGGATCCCATCCGCCGGGATCGCCGTGACCGCCGTCGCCGCCGCGACGACGAGGACGGCGACGACGACATGGACGATCAGGACGACGACGACCAGGAGGACGCATGAGGCCCGAGTTCCGCCGTCGCCGCTTCGGCCGCCGCAAGGTGTGCCCGTTCTGCGCCGACAAGACGCTCTACATCGACTACAAGACTCCGAGCATGCTCAAGCGCTTCATCACCGAGCGCGGTCGCATCGTGCCCCGCCGCATCAGCGGCGTCTGCGCGGCGCACCAGCGTCAGCTGCAGGAGGCTGTCAAGCGCGCTCGCATGGTCGCGCTGATGCCCTTCTCCATGTCGGGCATCGACTAGGGAGGTTGAAGATGAGGGTCATCCTCCGCGAGAACGTGCCGAACCTCGGCAAGATCGGTGACATCGTCACCGTCGCCGACGGCTTCGGTCGCAACTACCTGCTCCCGCGCAACTTGGCCAGCCTGGCCAACGAGCGCAACGTCAAGGAGCTCGAGCACCTGCGCCGCATTGCCGAGGTTCGCCTCGAGAAGGCGCGCGTCGAGTCGCTCACCGTCGCTGACCGCATGAAGGGTCAGCGCATCACCGTGAAGAAGCACGCCGGTGATGACGGCCGCCTGTTCGGCTCCGTCACGCCGCGTGAGGTCGTCGACCTGCTCGCCGAGCGGGACTTCATCGTCGACCGCCGCGATCTCAGCCTGAAGGAGCCGATCAAGGCCGTGGGCACCTACGAGATCGCTTGCAAGCTGCACGCCGAAGTCACCTCGGCCTTCACCCTCATCGTGGAAGCCCACGAGGAGGAGAAGGTCGAGGAGAAGACGGACGACGACGACGACGACGATCTCGACTAGTCGAGACGCCGCGCCGCCGCCGCGTGCCTTCGGGCACGACCGCAGCGACTGAGCTAGGCCCGCCCCGCTCGCCCGACCCAGCCTCTCGGCTAGGGAACGGCGGGCGGGGCGTCGCCGTTTTGGCCCGCCTTGCGCGTGGCCAGGCCGACGTTGCGCACGCCGAGCTTCTGCAGGTCGGTGATGACCTCCATCACGCGTTCGTAGGTCAACTTCTCGTCCGCTTCGATGCGCACCTGCAGCTGCGGGTTGCGCGCGATTCCGGCGCTGATCCGGGCCGCGAGCGCTCGTGTGTCGGTCGGCTGACCGGATTCGAAGAGGTTGCCCTGTCGATCGACGGCGACCACCACTTCGCCCGGGGGCGCCTCCGCGCTCGCGCCGGAGCCCGACGGCAGCGAGAGCTCGATCTCGCCGCCGGCCGCGTCGGCGCGGCCCTGCTCGACCATCGCCGCCGACGAGACCATGAAGACGATGAGCAGCGCGAACACCACGTCGACGAGCGAGGTGAGGTTGAGCTCGACCCCCTCGTCGTCGCCATCGGCGTCGGGCCAAGCGTCATCCGACCGCATCGGCACCCTCTTCCGTCGCGGGGCGCGGCGCGGCGCCGCGAGCCTTGGCGAGGTGGTCGGCGACTTCTTCGACGAGCAACTGCAGTTCGAGGACGACGTGCGCGAGGTGCGCCTTCAGCGTCTGGTGCAGCAAGACCACGACCACGGCGACGACGATGCCGGCGGCGGTGGTGATCAAGGCTTCGGCGACGCCGACCGCGACGACTTCGTAGCCGGCTTGCCCCTTCTCACCGAGGTCACGCAGCGCGCGCATGATGCCGAGCACCGTGCCGAGCAAGCCGAGAAACGGCGACATCGTGCCCAGCGTGGCGAGCAGGCCCAGGCCGCGCCGAATCCGAATCGAGAGGCGTCGGGCCTCACGCGCCATGACCGCGAAGATCTCGGTGCGCTCGCCGCCCCGCATCGCGGTCTCGACGCCGCGCCCGAGGACCGGCGCGAGCTCGTGCGAGGCCTCCGAGCAGCGCGCCAACACGGTCGCCATGTCGCCGGCCGCGGCAGCGTCGCGAACCCGTCGGCCGAGGCGCCGCGCCATCGGGACCAAGCCGCGTACGGCGAGCCAACGCTCGACAAAGAGCGCGAACGCGGCGACGGCGACCGCCGCGATGGCGTACATCGTCGGGCCACCGCGCTCGAACAGCCCCAACAGGTCGGACATCCCGCACTCCTTCCGCGCTACACACCAGCCGCGGACGCGACAGGCGCGCCCCAGCCTAGAGACGCCCCGCAGAATTGCCAACGCGAGCGGGCGTCGGGGCCGTCGCTCCCGCAAAGCACCCGGCGCAGCGACGCCATTCCCGGGCGTGCTCACCCTGGTCGTTCGCGGTCGCTGCGCCTATGCTCCCGCCGCCCGCCGACGGGCAGAGGAGGCCTCCGATGAGCGGATTGCTCGCGTTGCTCGACGACGTCGCGACCTTGGCCAAGGTCGCCGCGACCTCGCTCGACGACATCGTCGAGCAAGCCGCGCACGCCAGCGTCGACGCTGCCGGCATGGTCATCGACGACGCCGCCGTGACGCCGAAATACGTCGACGGCTTCTCCCCCGAGCGCGAGCTGCCGATCGTCTGGAAAATCGCGCGCGGCTCGATGTTCAACAAGCTCGTGGTGCTGCTGCCGGTGGCGCTGTTGCTGTCGACCTTTGCCCCGTGGGCGCTGCAGCCGCTGCTGATGCTCGGTGGCAGCTACCTCTGCTACGAGGGCGCCGAGAAGATCTGGCACGCGTTCCGGCCAGGGCACGCAGCGCCGCCGGATCCGGACCAGCCTCCGGCGGACCCCGGCCACCTCGAGGAGGCGACGGTGCGCGGCGCCGTGAAGACCGACTTCGTCCTCTCCGCGGAGATCATGACGGTCTCCCTGGCGACGCTGGAGACCGACTCGATCGTCTTCGAGGCCGCCGCCCTCGCCATCGCCGGCACCCTGATCACCATCGTCGTCTACGGCTCGGTCGCGCTCATCGTCAAAGCCGACGACGTCGGGTTGCACCTCGCGCGGCGCGGCCGCAGCGGGCTCGTCCGCGGCCTCGGCCGCGCGATCGTGCGCGGGATGCCCGGCTTCATGCGCTGGCTGACTCGCGTCGGCACCGCGGCGATGCTCTGGGTCGGCGCGTCAATCGTGCTGCACGCGTTCGCCAAGCTCGGCTGGGGCGGCGTCGAGCATCTCATCCTCGACCTCGCCG
>JBEARB010000020.1:0-26144 GCA_041163625.1 Pseudomonadota bacterium
ATGTTCGGCCTCGGCGTGGCGAGCTGGCTGGTCTGGCCCGAAGACGTCTTCGGCAAGGGCTCGCACGTCCCGAACGTGATGTGGACGCTCTACTCGGGCGTCACCGGTCTGGGCCAGGACATCATGAGCCACATGCGCCTGTTCGGCATCGCGCTCTCGGGCTCGATCATGGCGATGGTGGTCAACCAGATCGCGGGCCTGTTCCCGCTGGCGGTGACCATCGCGTTCGCCGTCGTCGGACACTTCTTCGTGTTCGTGCTCTCGTTGCTCTCGCTCTACATCCACACGAATCGTTTGATCTTCTTGGAGTTCGGAAGCAAGTGCTTCGACGGCGGCCAGCGCTGGTACGAGCCCTTGCGCCCGGCGGGTGACCTCTCGGACGAGGCCGCCGCCTAGACCCCTTTGTGTTTGCAGCCGGCGGTCGCCCCGCCAAATTGAGGATTGAGATGAACTACTTGCGCTCGCTCGCCGCTCTCGGCGTCCTGCTCGCTGCCGCCCCCGCCCTGGCCGACGCGCCCGAGGCCGCCGCCGCCGCCTTCGGCTTCGGCGACAAGCTGATGCTCTTCGTGAGCTTCGTGGTCATCGGCGTCGGCATGCTCTCCTCGGGCTTCGCGCTCTCGATCTCGCTCTCGGCCTACGCCGCCTGCGAGAAGGATCGCCGCGGCGCCGCCTTCATCCCGGCCGTCATGCCCGGCTCGCAGGGCCTGTACGCCTTCGCGATCGGATTTCTCATGATCGGCAACGTGAAGTCGGCCTGGGGCGACCCGGCGATGATGTTCAAGGTCACCCTCGCCGGCATCATCTGTGGCCTGCCCTGCCTGTTCTCGGCGCTCGGCCAGGCGCGCACTGCGGCGGCGTGCATCAAGAGCATCAACAACGGCCAGATGGAGCAGGGCCAGGCGCTGCTCGCCACCGGCGTGCCGGAGCTCTACGCCCTCGTCGGCCTGGCCGGCGGCTTCTTGGTGATGAACTAGCCGAGCGAACGCTACGCCCGGTCCAGCGCGATCACGCGCAGGTGGGCGCCGCTCGTGAAGCTCTCGGCCAGCACGCCGCCGGGGAGCTCCTCGAAGGTCTCGGGTGAGAGCAGGCGCAGCTCGCTGCCTTCGCCGCACGAGACCAGCAGCGCGCTCCCGTCCAGGCTGTACGCGACCCCGCGCGGCTCGACGTAGCGCGTCGTGCTGCCGAGGTTGGTCCCGTCGGCCAGCCGCCACCACGAGAGCTGATTCCCCTTCGGATTGGTCGCCACGATCCGGCCTCGCCGGTCGTCGATCGCCACGCTGAGCGTCTCGTCGCGCATCGCCTCGGCGACCGGTCCGCGGGCGCTACGCAGCGCTTCGGGCCGGACGCCGGCGCGCCAGAAGCTGAACGCGCCGCGCACGCCGACCGCCTTGGCATCGAGACCGTCGCGCGGAGCGGAGACGACCGCGACCGCGCCGTCCTCGGCGACCGCGACGTGGCCGGCGTTGATGTCGTCGCGGTCAAAGGCGAGGCGCTGGTGCACCTTGTGTGTCCGCAGGTCGATCCAGGCGAGGTTGGGTACGTGGCCGCTCTCGCGCGTGCCGCCGCCGTTGGTGACGACCAGATGGCGCAGGTCCGGTGAGAGCACGACGTCGTGCGGGGCGTGCCCGAAGCTCGGCAGATCGCCCTTCCAGCGCAGCGTGTTGCTGTCTCGAACGGCGATCACCCCGCGCATCGTCCCGTCTTCGGTGTAGGTCTCGGTGCAGAAGATGTAGGCGCCATCCTTGTTGAAGACCCCGTGGCCGTAGAACTGTCGGCCCGGCTGTGCGGGGATCTCACGGATCATCCGACCCGCACGGAGATCGACCAAGCAACAGCCCGGCCCCTTCTTCTCGAAGACCAGCGCGCGACCCGGATCTCTCGGATCGATCGCCAAGCCGTGACCGTAGAACGGAATCGGGAAGGGGTCGGCGCGGAGGGTGGCGGCGTCCAGATCGATACGGCTCAGCAGATGCCGCACGCTGCCGTCGCTGCCAGCGAGCTTCTCGGGGGCAAGGACCGTGCCACGCCGGATCGTCGGCTTGGCGCGCCCGGTGTGGACCGCAGGCGCCGGGGCGGGCGCGACGCTGGGCGTCGCCGCGACCGGAGGGGGCTCCGCGGACGGCGGCGTGGGATTCGCGGGCACGGAAGCAGGCGCGGGCTTGCGCTCGCCGCAGCCGATCCACGCGAGTGCTCCACCGGCCCCGGCGAGGCGTAGCAAGACGCGACGTCGACCGATACGCGGAGTCTGCGACACAGGGACCCTCCTGGCGTGGGGCTCGAGCCCTCGCCAGGAGGATGGCGAGCCGGCGCCGTCGCGACAAGCCACTTCGCGACCGCGCACTCGGTCGTGGCATGATCTTGGCGCTTGCCAATCACGCCGGTGTGCTAGACTCAGGGCGTGACTGACTCACACGCCACCAAGGACGACGAACTCCGCGGCGGACTCGGCTCCCTCGCCGGTCTCGCACGTGCGCTCCGTGCGACCCGTGACCTCGAGGCCCTGCTGCAGCTCTGCGTCGACCACGGCGCGGCCCTGCTCGACACGCCCCGCGTCAGCGTGCGGCTGCTCGGCGAGGGGGACGCGCTGCTGGTCCACTGCCGCCACGGCGAGACCATGCACGGCGGCGGGGGCGCGCGGTTCCGGCGCGGTGAGGGGCTGGTCGGCCAAGTCGCCGAGGGCGGCGAGACCCTACGCACCGGCGACGCGGAGTCGCACCCGAACTTCGTTGCGCGACCAGCGCAGGTCACGCCGCTGGGTTCGTTCCTCGGCGTACCGCTCTTCGACCGCGAGGGGGTGATCGGCGTCTTGGCCGCGGTGGCGCCCGAACGCGATCGCTTCGGCCCCGACGACGAGGCCGCCCTGGAGGTCGTGGCGGCGATCTGCGCACCGCGGATCGCGGTCGCCCGTCTGGAGCGAATCGCGCGCATCGACGCCCTGACCTCGGTGCTGAATCGTCGCGGACTGCGCCAGACGCTGCGCGAACACGAGGGCGCAGGCGACGCCATGAGCGTGGTACTCGTCGATATCGACCACTTCAAGCAGGTCAACGACCGCTTCGGTCACGCCATCGGCGACGAGGTGCTGGTCCAGGTCGCGGCGGCGCTCGAAGGCTGCCTCCGCGGCGGCGACAGCGTCGCGCGCTACGGCGGCGAAGAGTTCTTGCTGACCCTGCCGCACGTCGGCGCCGGCACCGCGGTGGCCGTGGCCGAGCGCGCCCGCGCGGCCATCGAGTCACTGTGGCCACGCGCCAACGGCACGGCGATCCGCGTCACCATCTCGGCCGGCGTCGCGGAACGAGGTGCCGGCGAGGCCAGCGAAGCCACCATCGCGCGAGCCGACCAAGCCCTGTACGCTGCCAAGAACGCCGGTCGCAATTGCGTCGAGGTCGCCGCCGCCGCCCCGGCCCCGCCGAAACGCTAGGCCGGCACCCGCGTCTCGACATCGACGCGCGTTTCGGGCGCGCTGGCCCCAACGACGCCGACGCCATGCCGTGCTCGGGCCTGTCTCGCCGCCTCACGATCCCGCGCAGCCACCGGAAAATCGCGCACAGCGCCGTCGTTGCTGCGCTCGAAGGCCGCCTGCAGCGCCGATGGTTCGACACCACAGCGCGTCGCGACCCAAGCGAAGTCGAGCTCCTCGACTACGGCGACCATGCGGCGCGCCCACGCCGTGCCGAGCGCGTCGATGCCTTCGAGGTTCTCCTCAGTGCGGCTCGCCTCGGCGCTCATCAGCGGCAGCGTCACAAAGCCCAAGGTCAACAGCACGCCCATGCGGAAATCCTCGCACATCGCGGCGAGCGGATAGTCCGCGACGCCGGCCGCGCAGAGCTGCGTGTGGTAGCGCAGGAGCAGCGCGTCGCCGTGCGACCGACGGACTTCCGGCTCGAGGCTGAGCGTGAAGAAGTAAGCGACGTCGAAGATGGCTCGCCCGCGCCGCGCGGCCTGCCAGTCGATGAAAGCGAAGCGCCCGCGGCCGTCTTCGGTCGGGAAGAGCATGTTCCCGACCCGCGCATCGCTGTGCAGGATGGCGCAGGGCCCGGCGGCGTCGTGGTGCGAGGCGGTGCGCAGCATCGTGGCGAAGACGGCTGCGTCCGGTCCCGGGAGCTGCGCGGCCAGCCAATCGACCACCGCCGGCGGCGTGCGCGCCAAGGTCGTGGCCTCGGTCGTCTCGTCGTTCCAGGTCGCAGCGTGCAGCGTGGCAAAAGCGTCCATCGCGCGCTCGGCGAGTTCGGCAGGGCAGCCGTCGGACTCGGGGATCTCGCGCAGCGGTTCGAGGCGCTCGAGCAGCAAGCAGAAACCGCCCGAGAGCGCATGGATCTCGGCCGCGTAGCAGCGCGCGAGTGGGAGCTCTTGGCGCTCGCCGAGGGCGCGGTAGATCGCGACTTCCTTGGGCGCGTTTTGCTGCAGCAGGTAGACCGCATGCTCGCGCAGGCTCTCGGGCTGCGGCGCGAACTTCGCCATCAACGCGATCGATCGCCCGTCGGCAAGGCGGACGTCGACCCGCGCCACCTGCGAGCGGAACGCCTCCTGCTGCTTCACGCGCTCGACGCGGATGCCGACCACCTCGTCGGTCGCTGCGAGGACGCCGGCGCGACGCAGATGCTCCAGCGCCCACTCGGGACGCGCCGCGAATTCTGCCGGATCGCGGGGGAACGAGCGCCGCGGTCGCAGCGTGCGCTCGAGCCAAGCCACCACCATCAGCAGCGCGATGGCCGAGCGGATCAGCAGTCCTGTGAGGGCGATCGTCATCGCCGGCCACGCTCGCAGAGGGTCACGGTCCAGGCAAGTGACCCGGCGCGGCAAGGGACAAAAACGCCGAAGGCCCGAAGCGTAGAACGCTTCGGGCCTTCGGGTCCGATCGACAGTGCACAGTCCGCAGCTCGCTCCCTCCAAAGAGCTCTTCCTCATCTCGAGTTGCTCACCCGCCGTCACCGGTCAGGCTCGCCTCCGCTCTTCGTGTTGCTCGAACTTCAGCGGTCCAATCCGCCGCGCTGGCACCCTATTGGTTTGGTGCGCCCGCCCTGACCTTCCGTCTTCGCGAGTTGCTTTCGCAGCTCCGAGTCGGGCCTCCGCGGTCCTCACGCGGCGGGACGAAGGCGATTTGAGTCGCCCGCGTTCCCACTCCTGTTCCTTCTGCTCACGTTCAGCGTTTGACCCGAGAGACTCCGCCAGCGCCCCGTCCGCTCCGTCACCGGAAACGATCCGCGTCTGGCCGCCCTCTCCTGGGATTCCTCTCCCTACAACGACGTCAGCTCGAAGCAGCGACTTCTACCGGGTTTACCTCGCCCGGTTTCTGCTGCGCCCTCAGGTTTTCGCAACCTCTCGACGCTTTTTTCCGCTCCGAACCTTGCAGCCTTGTTTCATGCTGCTGCCGCTCATGGGATTCCGTCTCCGAAGGTTTTCCCCCGCACCTAGCCCGCCGTGCCTCTCGGCCGACGCTCCTCGTCTCGCTGTTTCTCCCCAGTACCTGCCATCTTCGACGAATCTCCGATGCTTCTCTGGTGGCCCCAGCCTCACGGGTTTCCGCAGTGTGCGGGTCCGTCCCAAGAATTCCGGTGTTACCCGTCGCTCTTGGCCGTTCCTTCCCTGACGTTTCGCCCCTCCGGGGTCTTCTCCCCTTCGGTTCTCGACTGGCCGTTCGCCCTGCACGTCCGCTCCGAAGAGCTTCTTTGCTCAGGGACGCCGCTGTCACGCCGGCTCCGCTCCGCGTCCGCTCGCACCGTGCCCGGGTGTCTCCACCTGGCTGCGCTGCTCGCTCGCGCCTCACTCGCCTTTGCCGCGACGCCGCCACGACGTTACCGCCGTAGCCGAGGTTCGCCCGGCCTCTCTTGAGCTTCGGACCTTCGCTCGACCGGATGGCCGCCTTCGACTTTCGCCGCCGACGTCCGGGTCGTCTCGTTCCTGCCCTACAGAGACCGTGTCCCTCCTAGGTCCAGCCTCGCTGTCCGGACTTGCGTCCGAACCTCTGCAACTGTGCCTGTTCTCAAAGAACCGCGGGTTGGCTTGCCTCTTTCGAGAGCTGCCTCCCCCCCTGGGTTTTCCGTCCTCGTGACGCTCACTTGCGTGCTCGTCTGTCGGATCCCTGCCGCTGTGCATCGAAGAAGCGCGAAGCCCCTGCCTGCCGACCGGACGCGAGAGTCTGGGGGAAGACGAAAGATCCGTCAAGACCCAATCTGCAAAAAATCGTCGATCGGCCGAAAAAACTTCGCGGCGACCGTTCAGTCTGCCGGTGGCGGACCAACGCGACGCCAGTACGGGCGCGTCTCGTAGGCGTTGGCGGCGGCGGCGCGGCGCGTGGGGTCGGTGATCACGAGCGGCGCGACTTCGGGACCGGCGCCGACGGTGGTCGCGCGGAAGGCGAGCGTCGCGTAGAGCGCCTCGGCGTAGGCGAGGATGCCGCCCAGGCCGCGGACCTCGGCTGCCTCGGCGCCGGCGGCGTCGAAGCAGCGCGGGCACCACGAGCCGATCTCGCCGGGCACGAAGAGCGCCTTCTGCAGCACGGTCTGATGGTACGTCATCGAGCCGTACTCCATGATCGGATAGTCGTCGCGCACCGGCAGCGCCGTCTCGGCGACCTCGCGCAGCGCCCGCGCGGAGCTGACGAAGGTGCCGGCGATGTCGGCGACGCTGCCGAGGTCGATGGCGGCGAGATCAGCGGCGACGGCGGGGCGCTCGGCGAGGCGAGCGGCGACCTCGGCGGGCTCCAAGATCGGCGGCCCGCCCTTGCGTCCGAGCAAGATCAGCTCGCTGTGGTAGCCCGAGAGCATCACGGCGTCGGGGAAGACCTCGACGAACGCCCCGATGATCGCGGCGATGATCGACGGCGGCACCTGGTACGCCGGCAGCCATTGCGTCAGGTGGCCGCCCTCGCGCAGCCGGGTGCGCGCGAGCTCGTAGAACTCGACCGAGTAGAGCCCGGCGACGCCGGCTTGGCCGATCGGCGGCGGCTCGAGCGTAACCAGATCGTAGGTCTCGGGCGGCATCATCCGCAGGTGCTGGCGACCGTCGTTGACGTGAGCGCGGACCTTCGGACTCCGCAGCACGTCGTGGTTCCAGCGCCGGAACAGCGGCGCGTGCTCGAGGACGTGACGCGAGAGATCGGCCAAGTCCACGCGCTGCACGCTCGGGTGCAGCGTGGCGGAGTGCGTGGTGTTGCCGACGCCGAAGCAGATGACGAGGACCCGCGCGGGCGCCGGCATCGCCAGCAGCGGCACGTGCGTGAAGGCGCGCATGTAGCGCTGGGCGCTGTAGCGCGTGCTCGTCATCGAGAAGCCGTTGGTATAGAGCCGCCGCGAGCCGTCCTGTGGGAATTCGGAGACGACGATGGTCTCGTTGACGCCCTCGCTGAAGGCGACCAGGCGCTCGCGCGGGTCCATCGGCGCGTAGAGCCGACTCGGTAGGTGGTGCTCGGGGAGCGTGGCGAAGACGGCGAGCACGACGCCGGCGAGGGCCATCGCGGCGGGGGCCGACCAGCGCAAGGACGAGGGCGCGCCGCCGTCGCGCGCGGCGATCCACAGCAAGGGCGCGCCGGCGAGCAGCGCGACGACACCGAGCAGCGCGATGGTGTGCTGGATGCCCACGAGCGGCAGCAGGCCGAATCCGACCGCGAGCGAGCCGAGCACGGCGCCGACGGTATTGGCGAGGTAAAGCATGCCGGCGCGTCCGCCGATGGCATCGTGCGCGCGCTGCACCACCGCGTTGGCGAGCGGGAACGAGAGCCCCATCGCGAGCGCCGGCAGCCCGACGACGAACAGGACGATGCGCAGCTGCGACCAGACGTCCCAGAAGCGCCGACCGAAGGGCCCCGCGGCGAGCCAATCCTCCGCGAACGCCGAGCGCGGCAGCAACGCGGGCTCCCAGAGCGCCAGCAATCCGAGCGCGCTCGCCACCATCACCGCCTGCGCCCACGCGTAGAGGCGCGCGGGATGGCCGAAGCGTCGCTGCAGCGCGCCGCCCAGCCAGCTGCCCGCCCAGATGCCGATCAAGATCACCGTCAGCAGCAGCGAGAAGGTCGAGCGGTTGGCCCACAAGATCGTGGTGCAGATGCGGAACCAGGCGATCTCCAGCCCCATCGCGGCAAAACCCGAGAGCGCCATCGCAGCGGCGACGGCCCACATGCGGGCGCGCGCGTCCGCCGTCGCGCCCGCTGCGGACGTCGCCGCCGCGGTCGCGACGCCGCCCTGCCCCACGCGACCGGCACGCAACGCGACGACGCCGACGGCGAGGTTCGCCACCGCCGCCAGCGATTGCGTCGCCAACAAGCCGACCGTCGGCACCAGGGCGAAATCGACCGCGAAGGCGCCGGCGGCCGCGCCGAGCGTGTTGATGCCGTAGAGCATGCCGACGCGATGGCCGGCCAGGCGCAGCTCGTGTCGCACCAGGTGGCGCACCAAGAGGGTGAGGGTTCCGCCCATCAGCAGCGTCGACGGGAGCAGGACCACGACGGCGATGGCGTAGACCAGCGCGCGCGAGGCGAGCGAGGGCTCGAAGAAGCCGTTGGCGCCGGCGACGTAGGTCGAGAGCGCGCTGGAGAGCCCGGAAAGCTGGGGCAGCAGCGCAGCGACGCCGAGACCCCAGACGCCGATGCCGATCTCGAACAGGCCGTAGAGGCGGACCAAGCCACCGTCGGCGTCGTCGCCGCGGCGGTCGGCGTGGCGGCCCGCGAGCAAGCTGCCGACGCCGAGGCCGAGCATGAAGATCGCCGCGACGATGGAGGCCGAGTGGACGGTGCTGCCGAAGACGGTGCCGAACGCGCGCACCCACGCGACCTGGTAGACCAAGCCGGCGGCTCCGGAGACGAAGAAGAGCGCGTAGATCAGCGCGTGCGGGATCATGCCGCGTCCTGTTGCATCGTCAGGGCACCGTGAGCGTGAGGGTGGCGGGCGCGCTGTTGCTCTGCGTCGCCAGCGCACCGGGCGTGAACGCCGCGACCCGCAGCGCCACGGTGTATTGGCCCGGCAGGTCGGGCGCGAAGCCGCGCAGGGCGCCGTCGGTGATGTCGGCCTCGAACCAGGCGGCCGAGCCGGCGGGGCGTTGCGTGATCGTCCATTGGAAGGCGCCGAAATCGCCGATCGGGTGGTTGCCGGGGGTGATGCTGCCGGCCAGCCAGACGGTCTTGCCGACCTGCGCCGGTCCCTTCGCCGCCAGCGCCGCCTCGGGTGGCACGACGCCGGCGCTGCTGTTGCCTTCGAGCTGGATGCTGAGCTTCTCGACCTTGCCCGAGCAGGCGCTGCCGTCCCAGACGCCACGGCACCAATACAGGTGCAGCTGGCCGTAGTGCGGCTTGCCGAGCGGGGCGAGCGGCTTCCATTGCAGCGTCAGCGCGGCGGTGCCGAAGGGCGGCAGCGTCTGGCTGAGCGCGCCGGAGACCAGCGCGTATTCGGTGCTGGGCGCGCCGGTCTCGCAGGCGTTGTCCTGGCTGACCTGGTAGCTCGTCAGGCAGCCGTGGGTGATGTGCAGCGGCGCGCAGCTCTGGTTCGCCAGCGTGACGGTGCCGGTCGCGCTCTGGCCGGGCGTAGCGAGGAAGGTCGGCGGCGCGGGCCCGAAGCGCAGGCTCGGCTCGTTGCAGGGCCCCGCCATCACGGGCAGCGCGAGCTCGTCGTGCTCGGCGTCGTGGCGCAGGCCGACCCGCAGCGTCGCGGGCGGTGGGTCGGCGTCGGCCTTCCAGGTGACGACGAGCTCGGCGACGCTCCCGCCGGGCAGCGTCCACGGCGCCTGCTGCGCGCCGCCTTGCGCGATGTGCACGCCGAAGGCCGCGTCGATCGCCGATTGCTGGGCCGCGGCGTTGCCCGGAGCGAGCGCGAGCGTGGCGATCTCCAGCGGCGCGGGGCCGTGGTTCTGCAGCTTGCAGCTCGCCGTACCGCCGGGCGGACCGGCGCCGAGGTCGAAGACCTGCTTGCCGCCACAGGCGAGGGTGTAGGTCGAGAGCGGCGACCACGCGGTCTTCACTTCGGCGGTCTTTTTCTGCGCGGATTGGCCCTGCGCGTAGACCACGAGCGTGGTCGAGGCGGGTTGTTGCTTGTCGTCGGTCGGCTCGAAGCGCACGCAGACGGGCAGCAGCGCGGGCGCGTCCTTGGGGTTGTCGCCGCTGCCGTAGATGCCGATCGGGGTGCCTGCGGCGGGTGGCTCGACCAGCTTGAAGCGCGGATCGACGGGCTGCAGCGCGACGGACTGCAGCGTCAGCACCTGGCAGCCGATATTGCCGATGGTGGTGCAGGCGACCTTGCCGTTGTAGGGGCCGGCGTTCTTGATGGTGAGCGTGGCGTCGCCGAGCACGAGCTTGGCGTCGGTACAGGGCGTGGCGACCGTCAGCACCACGGTCGGCTGCTTCGGATCGTTGCTGTACACCGTCAGGGTCGCGATTGCCTGGTCGGCGAGCTTGGGCTCGGTCGTCCAGACGGCCGAGAGCGTGAGCGTCTGGAAGGGCTGCAGCTCGTACGGATAGTCGCCCGGACCGAGCGGCGTATCGTACCAATCGAGCGCGATCTGCGGCGTCTCGCTGGCCCACTCGAGCGCGTCGATGCGCAGCGGCACCTCGCCCTTGTTCTCGAGTTCGATCTTGATCTTCAGCTTGCTGTTGTCGGCCTGCGGGTTCGGGTTGATCCAGAACGACTGGACCGCCGTGACCTGGCCGTCGAGCCGCGCCTCGAGCGCCGGCTGCGGCGTCGGCTCGGCGTCGATGACGGCGCCGCCGCTGCCCGCGCCGGCGTCGGTGCTCGCGTCGGTGCCGCCGCCGCCGCCGTCGCCGCCGCCTCCGGTCGTGTCGGCGCCGCCGCCACCGTCGCCGCCGCTGGCCGTGGCGTCGCAGGCCGCGCCGACGCAGCCGCCGCCACCGCCTGCGAAAATCCCGATTTCGCCGGCGTTCTCGTCACCGCCGCAGGCGGGGAGCGCCACGAGTAGGCCCAAGCAGAGCGCCGCGAGTCTGTGCAGGCTAGGGTAGTCCGAACGAACGCGACTCATGGCGTCTCCTCGTCGGTCGGCAGCCCGAGCAGGTAGAGCTGTTTGGTCGGCCCGAAGCCGCCGAGCGTGCCCTTCTCCCAGCGGTAGCCGGGGCCGTGC
The DNA here is from genome assembly GCA_041163625.1 of Pseudomonadota bacterium. Lineage (GTDB taxonomy): Bacteria > Myxococcota_A > UBA9042 > UBA9042 > UBA9042 > JACKFC01. Next base: position 11,059 of record JBEARB010000020.1, read on the forward strand.
AGGTCGGCGAGCAGGGTGTCGAGGTCGTCGAGGGTGTAGGTGCGGGCGTTGCTGACGGCGCCGTCCCAGGCGACCAGGGCGGGCAAGATCGGCACGACGTAGGTCCAAGCGAGCTGCTGCCAGGTCATCGGGCGAATCCACGGCGTCAGCAGGAAGGTCATCAGGAAGGTGCTCGGCATCGCCGCCCACCACAGCCATCTCGGCAGGCTGTTGTCGCTGATCTCGAAGGCGAGAAAGGGCGCGCGATCGGTGCGCGCGCGGGCCAAGATCTGCTTCGCGAGCGGCGGTGGCATGTGGTGCAGGCTGCACATCATCGTACGCACGCCACGGGCGTCCTCGCCGGGCGCGGTGGCGTCGACCGGCTGCTCCAGGTAACGCAGGCGGGCGTCGGCGATGGCGCGGACCTCGTCGGCATGCTCGCGCTGCGGATAGAGGTCCGAGAACGTGAGCGTCACGTCCTGCAGCCCCGGCTGCCGCCAGACCTCGGGCATCGCCTGCAGCATCGGCCCGCAGCTGCCCGAGCAGAGGTCGAAGATCGCCCGCTCGCCGCTGTGCTCGAGGGCGCGGGCGAGCAGCGGCGCGATGGCCTGCGGCGTCCGCATCAATCGGTGCAGCGGCACGATGAAGCGCGTCATCCGCACCCGCAGGGCGTGCGGGAACCAAGGCAGGTCCTCGAACTCGAAGAGTTGGATGCGCTTCATCGGAGCCCTCGGCGCAGCAGACGCGGCGGCGCGGCGGTCGCGGGGGGACGCTACCGCAGGGCGCAGCGCGCCGCCACTCCGGCGCACGTCGGGGTTCGGACGCATGCGTACGGCCGGTTGCCGAGGCGACCCGGGCTGCGCGACTCTGTCGTGGGCGGCTCGCGGGCTGACCCGACGCGGCGCCCGGAAATTCGGCGCGCCAGGGAGGATGCATGGCCACAGACGCTCCGATCGCCGCGGGCGACCTCCTCGCCGTCACCGGCGCAAACGGTTTTGTCGGCGCGCACGTCGTCGCCGCCGGCTTGCGCCACGGCTTGCGCGTCCGCGCCATCGTCCGCGACGCCGACGACCCCGCCAAGCGCGCTCCGATCGAGCGGATGCTCGAGCTGCTCGAGGTGCCCGACGACGGTCGCCTGAGCTACGCCTCGGGTGATCTGCTGACGCCCGGCAGCTACGACGACGCCATCGCCGGCGCGGACGCGGTCGCGCACGTCGCCGCCGTCGCGCGCCTCGATGCGCCCGATCCGCAGCGGCAGATCGTCGACCCCTCGCTGCGCGGCGTCGAAAACGTCTACGCCGCCGCGCGCAAGGCCGGCACCGTCCGGCGGGTGGCGCATACCTCGTCGGTGGCGGCGGTGATGCGGGTCGGCGACGCGCGTCGCGGACACACCTTCGGCGCGGCGGATTGGAACACCGAGTCGACGCTGGAGCGGGATCCCTACGGCTTCGCCAAGGCAGCGGCGGAGCGGCGGGCGTGGGAGCTGGTGCGCGGGCTGCCGGAAGACGAGCGCTTCGGCTTGGTCGTGCTCAACCCCGCCGTGGTGCTCGGACGCGTCGCGACCAAGGCGCAGATCCGCAGCAGCCCGGTGCTCCTGCGCGACCTGCTGGTCGGACGCTACCCCGCCTGCCCGCCGCTGCACATCGGGATGGTCGACGCCGAAGACGTCGCCGAGGCGCACATCCAGGCGCTGCTGCAGCCCGCGGCGCAGGGCCGCTACATCCTCTGCGCCGAGCAGGGCTGGCTGCGCGACCTCGCCGTCCGCATCGCCACGCTCTACCCGCAATACCGCGTGCCGACCGGGCAGCTGCCGGTGCTGGCGCTCAAGGCGCTCGCGAAGCTCGGCAAGGGCGTCAGCGCCTCGACCGCCGATATGGCGGGCGTCGAGATCCGCTACGACGCCAGCCGCAGCCGCGACGAGCTCGGCCTACGCTACACCGCGCTCGACGAGACCGTGCGCCGCACCGTCGACACGCTGATCGACGGCGGCTGGGCGCGCCCGAAGGTGCGCTGAGAACCGTCACTCCGATGGCCGCGCGCACCCTGTCGCGAGGACACAGACAACTGCGTTCGCGGGACGAGCGCTTGGCGACAGCGTCACCGAGCGGCATCCTCCGCCGCGTGCGCCGCCGCCTACCGCCATCGCCCCGTGCCCTCGCCTATCGCGCGCTGCGTTCGGCCGCGGAGCGCTGGCTTCGCCGCCCGCGCACCTCGCGCTTCGGCGGCCTCACGCTCGTCGCTCCGCCAGGGGTCTTCCATCCGGGGGTGTTCTTCTCGACCCGCGCGATGGTCGACTGGCTCGGGCGTCAGCCGCTCGCCGGCCTGCGCGTGCTCGACCTCGGCTCGGGCAGCGGCGCCCTCGGCATCGCGGCGGCCCGCGGCGGCGCCCACGTCACCGCCGTCGAGCTGAACCCGCTCGCACAGGTCGCCACCCTCGACAACGCCGCCCGCAACGACGTGCGCGTCCACCTCGTCGCCGGTGACGGCCTCGCAGCCCTACCCCCGGACGCGCGCTTCGACCTGCTGATGAGCAACCCGCCCTGGTTCGAGGGGGAGGCCGAAGACGCCGCCGCGCTCGCCTTCCGCGCCGGTACGGGCCTGCGCTTCCTGCACGCCTTGTTCGAGCAGGCACCGCGGCACCTCGCGGCCGAGGGGCGCTTGATCACGGTGCTGGGCGCGAGCGCCGATTTCGACGCGATCGCGGCCATCGCCGCGCGCTACGGCGCCTGGCCCGAATCGCTCGAGCGGCGGCGTGTGGGTTGGGAGTGGCAGCGCATCGACCAGTGGCGCTACGACGCGGCAGACGGGCCCGGCTACCAATCGTAGACGCCGCCGAAGAGGTCGTCCTCTGGGCGGCAATCGAGGTCGGCGAGCAGAGGGTCGCCGTCGGCCACGCGCACCAGGCGTGAGCCGGCGACGGCGGCGCCGGCGCCGCGCACCGCGCCCTGCGGCAGCGAGCGCACACTTCCGGGCTGCCAGGGCTCGGCGACGTCGCCGAGCTTGACCGGACCGGGGCCCTCGAGGCGGTAGCGGCCGGCGGGGACCTGCACCGCGGCGGTGCCGCCGAGGCGGTAGACGCGATGGCGCAGCGCGCCGCACAACGGCGCCGTCTCGGCGTCGAGGACGGCGCGGATCGGCGCGGGCAGACCGCGGGTGCGGTAGCTCTCGACCACGAGCAGCGGCAGGTCGCGGCGCAACGCGGCGGCGATGGCCTGGGTGTCGCCACGTCGCACGGTCTCCATGCGGCGCGCGTCGAGCCAGCCGAGCTGGGCGTCGAGGACGTGCCGCCGCGACGGCAGCGCCTGCATCCCCGCGAGGTAGCCGTCGCGGGGGCCGAGCAGGCGCTCGAGGCCGAGCACGACCGCGCGCTGCGAGCCAGCGTCGCGGCGCAGCCCCTTGACGACGCGCGTCAGCGGCAGGGCGAGCCCGAGCGCCAGGACCACGACCAACACCAGCCGACCGAGGCGACCGTCGCGGCCGAGCTCGTGGTCGAACAGTCTCGCAACGAGCACGAAGAGCGTCGGCACGACCATCACGAAGAAATAGGGCCATGGCTGCTTGTGCCAGAGCGCGAGCAGGAGCAGCACGGCGCCGTAGCTGCCGAGCGCGAGGTCCGGCGGGCTAGCGGCGGCGCTCCGGCGGACGTTGACGGTCAGCGCCAGTCCGGCCAGCGCCGCGCCCCAGAACAGCGGGTTGCGCTTGAAGGTCTGGAACCAGAAGTACTTGATCCCGAGGTCGTAGAGGTTCTGCAGCGCGATGGCGCGGTTGCGCAGGAAGACGGCGTCCAGGACCGGGCCCGGGCCGGCGAGCAGCGCGAAGATGGCGAGGTAGGCGAGCAGCGGCGCCGCGGCGGCGAGGGCGAAGGTCAGACCGGCGCGCGCGGCGGCGCGCAGGGCGTCGGTTCCCTGGCGCGCGAGCGCCGCCGAGGCGACCGAGCCGACACCGCCGGCGAGCACGAAGTAGGCGCCCTTCTGCGAGACGCAGAGCGAAAGTCCGGACCAGAACCCCGCCCAGACCACGCGGCCCTCGAGCAGCGCGAGCAAGCCCGCGAGGCCGCAGAGCGCGGTGAGCATGTCGACGCGCAGGGCGAAGGCGCGCTCGGTCCACGTCGACATCGCCGCCCAGAGCACCAGCGCCAGCAGCACCGCGCCGGGCCGCAGCAGCGCGCTGAGCCGATGCGCGGCCAGCACCATGCCGAGCGCGGCGAGCAGCGCCATCTCGACGCGAACGGCGTGCAGCTTGGCCCACCACGAGCCCGGCCAGAGCGCGAGCACCGGCTCCTGCAACGCGTAGCCGAGCACCGTCTTGTAGGGCACAAAATCGCGGTAGGGCACGCCGGTGCCGAGCTCCCAGGCGGCGAAGGCGCCCTGCAGCTCGTCCATCACCAGCGGTAGGCGCAGCGCGTAGACCAGCGCGTGCACCGTCCACAGGGCAACGACCAGCAAGGCGGCGCGGCGCATGGCCGGCCGCTCCAGACGCGCGAGCCCGATCATGCCGAAGTCGCTGCCTTGCGGGCGGCGCGGGCGGCCGAGTTCAGGCGCCACAGCGCCAGGCTCGCGACGGCGACCAGCGCCAGTTCGCTGCCGAGGAGCCCGAGCGCGAAGACTCCGGGGAAGCCGTCGACCGCGATACTGAGGATGCGGCCGGCGGCCAAGCCGAGGGTGAGGACGATGGCGACGACCAGCGTCGGCACCAGCCAGACGGTGCGGACGGCGCCGACGAAATGCAGCGCCCCGACGGCGATCGAGAGGCCGCCGTACATCGCGCGGATCTCGAGCCGGGCCAGGTCGCTGCGCAGCTCGAAATCGACGCTGTCGGCGACGGCGACCGGATCCGCCATGGCGTACAGGCCGATCGCCAGCCACACCAGGCCCGCCAAGATCAACACCAAGCGCGCGAAGATCGACGCCGGCAGCGGTTCGCCTCGGCGCAACATCGAAGCCTTCGGCGCGGTCGCCGGCGCCGCCGAAGCGGTCGGCGCGAGCTCGGCCTCGGCTGCCGGCTGCGGGTCGGGTTGTTCCTGCATCGAGCCTCCTATTCGCCGCCGCGAGCCTACATCCCTCGGCGGCAGGGCGGAAGGTGATGGGAAAATCCACACAACGTATGTTCAATAAAGCCACATGCACACGTCTTCTACAGTGAATGCCGGTCCGGGCGGAGGGCTTCGTTCGGAATATTTCGTTTTGATACCGTGAGCTTGCAAGTTTCGCGGCCGGACTTGGCACGGCTCCTGCTCTAAGGGTTGGCGTGCGACGCTGGGGGCCGGCCCCCCGACCCCCGGCGCGAGCACACCGACCGACTCCCGCTTGAGCCCGCCGTGCGCCGGCGACGCCCTCTCGGGACGGACAGACGCGAAAGTCGCGTCGATCCTGCCAGCACCGACGGCGGGGGCGGACAGACAACCTGCCCCTCTCCCAACCCGCCCCCGCCGTCGCCTGGCCCCTACGACGGCCCACCTCCCCGGTGGGCCACCCCACGCACCGGACGCGGCGGTGGGGGCAGCAACACAACCTGCCCCTCTCCCAACTCTGCCCTCACCGCCCGTCCGGTCCGTTGCCTACCTTCCCTTGCGAAATGTCTCGTTCCGGATAGCTTGGCGGCGCATTCAAGCGCCGAGCGCGCGGAGGAGACCACGAAATGCGCAAGATCTTTCAGACTCCGATCCTAGCGATGGCGGCAGCCGGCGTGCTCGCGGGCTGCGGCACCAGCACCACCGGCGGCGGCGGCGGCGGCGGCGGCACTGGCGGCACCAGTGGCCCCCCCCCGATCGCTGCGGCGGACCTGCCCAAAGCCGTCGAGGACGCGATGTGCACGGTCGCCACGACCTGCGGCGATGCGTTCGAGTTCAGCTTCTCGACGGTGGAGAACTGCAAGCTGTTCGCAGCGGCCAGCGGCGAATTCGGCAACCCCGACGAGCTCATCTACGTCAGCAAGGGCACGGTCGAGTACGACGCGCAGAAGGCCGCTGAATGCCTCGCCGCGATGAAAGTCCAATGCGGCTTCGAGAACGAGCCAGAGGCGTGCGACCTGGCCTTCCAAGGCAAGCTCGAGCTCGACGCGGCCTGCGAGAACGACGTCGAGTGCAAGGGTGACGCGGCCTGCGTGACGGACGACCTCGGCTGCAACGGCACCTGCAAGGCGCTCGCCGCCGAGGGTGAGTCGTGCAAGGACATCGGCTGCAAGAGCGGCTTGGTCTGCGACTACCAGAGCGATAAGTGCGTGGTCGAGAAGATTGGCGCCGAGGGAGACGACTGCGACACCAATGAGTGCGGCACCGGCCTGTTCTGCGACTACAACAACGGCGGCGGCAACGGCGTGCCGAAGTGCCGCAAGCTCGGCGCAGAAGGTGAGAACTGCGATTACAGCGAGCAGTGCGTCGAAGGTCTGGCCTGCGCCGAGGGCAAGTGCGCCAAGCCGATCGCGGCCAACGAGGCGTGCACCGATCCCGGCGAGACCGCGATCTGCGCCGCCGGCCACGTCTGCGGCGTCATCGGCAAGATGACCGACAAAGTCGCCAAGTGCCTGCCGGTCGCCAAGGTGGGAGAGGCCTGTACCTCGCACATGCAGTGCGTCGCGATGGACCTCTACTGCAAGGGTCTTGAGAACGGCGGCACCGCGGGCACCTGCTCGACGCTTCCGCAGTTGGGTGAGGACTGCACCCCGCCCGGTATCGACTTCCCGCAGTTTTTCGCCTGCGTGGCCGGCTTCTGCGACAAGACCAGCAAGAAGTGCGTGCCGGCGCTCGAGAAAGGCGCGGCCTGCGGCGAGGGCATCCCCTGCGGCAACGGCCTGGACTGCGACGACGACGGCACCGGCAAGCAGGCCTGCGTCGAAGAGACGAGCCAGACCTGCCAGTAGGACGGAGCCCTCGATGAGCGACTCGACCGGCGCGCGGCCCCTCTACGACCAACTCGGTGGCGAGACCGAGGTCCGCGCGCTGGTCGATCGCTTCTACGACGCGATGGACCGGCTGCCCGAGGCCGCGTCGGTGCGGGCGATGCACCCACGCAACCTGCAGAGCTCGCGCGACAAGCTCTTCGAGTTCCTCTCGGGGTGGCTCGGCGGCCCGCCGCTCTACATCCAGAAGCGCGGGCACCCTCGGCTGCGCGCGCGCCACATGCCCTTCGCCATCGGCACGCCGGAGGCCGCAGCGTGGATGCTCTGCATGGCCGAGGCGCTCGAGGGACTGCCGCCCGAGGTGCCGCAGCTGACGCGCGAGGTGCTGTTCTCGCAGCTCGGCCAGGTCGCTTCGTTCATGCGCAACCAGCCCGGCGACAGCCCCGGCTGAGCGGTCGGCCGCTCGACTCGGCGACGCGGACACACGGGCACGCCTACGGCACCCGGCCCCCACGCACACCCCCGTTCGCGGCGCGTTGCCCGGCCAAACGACGCGCCGCGTCGGCGAGGGTTCGCGCCGCGTAGCCGTGGGGTTCGCGCAGCAGCGCGTCGTGGGCGGCGCGGGCGAGGGTGGACACATCGCCGTGTCGCGCGGCGAGGTGGCCGAGCAGCAGCAGCGCGCGGGTCTGCGTCGGGTGCGCGTCGGCGTGGTTGCGCAGCGCGGCGAGGGCGGTGGGCCAGGCGGTGCCGGGGGCGAGGCTGCCGCTGTCCGGATCGACGGGAAAATCGGCGAGCACCTCGAGGTCGGCGGGGCGGGCGTCGCGGTGGACGTACATCGCGGCGACGTCGTCGAAGTCGACCAGTAGCCAGGCGGGATCGGCGAAGAGCGCTTGGCGGACGTTGGGCTGACCCTGCTGCAAGCGCCGCTCACCGGCGCTGGTGTACTTGAGCACGAAGCTGCGGATGCCGAGCGCCTGCACCTGCGCCTGCCAACCCGGCTTCGCGTAGCGGATCGCCTGATAGCGCTCGATATAGGTCGCCGGCTCGTAGCATTCGAGGCAGTTGTGCACCAGCACGCGATGGCGCAGCTGCGGGCTCTCGAACGCGCCGGCGCCGCCCGGGGCGCCGAGGTTGCGCCAGAGCCAGGTGCCGGCGAAACCGTCGCTGACGAAGGTCTGCTCGGGCAGCGCGCGGGCGCGGTCGAGCAGCTCGACGGGCAGCACGCGACGGTCGATGGCGCCGTCGTCGACGCCCATGCGGAATTGCTCGGCTTGGGTCTGCGCGGCCCAGGCGGCGACGAGCAGCGCGAGCGCGGCGACGCCGAGCGTCAGGCGGCGGGCGTGCAGGGGATCGCCGAGCCGGCCTCGCCAAGAGGCAGGCCAGGCACGCGAATCGCCCGCGATCGCGGCTCCGGCGAGTGGCAGCACCACCGCGAAGGGCAAGATCATGCGCACGTGGCGCAGCGCCAGCGCGCCGAAGCCGAGCAGCAGCAGCGCCTCGAAAACGCGACGCGCGCGAAACGCCAGCGGCAGCAGCGCCACGCCGACGCCGAGCGCCAGCCACGCCGGAGCCCAGATCGCTCCCGCCCCGAGCGGGCGGAACTCGGCGAGGTGTCGGTTCCAATAGCCGTCGGCCGAGAAGCGCGCCGGCAGCGCCAAGACGGCGAGGCCGTCGGGCGCGAACACGAGCAGGCTCGCGAGCGCCAGCGCCACCGCCGCCGCCGCGGCCGCGAGCACGAAGGCGCGACCGGGCGGACGGGCTGCGACCTCGGGCGCCCCGAGGTTCGCGTTCGGCAGCAGCGCCGCCGCCCCCGCCGCCGCCCACACCAGCAGCGAATGCAGGCCGCCGGCGTGCAACAGCAGCGCCAGCGCCGGCGTCCCCACCGCCACCGTGAGCGCGCCGCGGCCGCCGCGCTCGCGGAAGGCTTGCAGGGCCGCGGTGGTCACGCCGAGCGCCAGCGCGGAGAAGAGGTAGGGCCGCACCTTGAAGCGCCACGCCGCCGCGGCGAGCGCGACGGCGAGCAGCAGCGCGACGGTAGCGAGCGCCGCACGCCGCGACGCCGACCACGCCAGCAGGCCGACGAGCAGGGCGACCAGGCCGGCTTTGGCGAGGACCAGGCCAGGAACGCCGACGTGCGCGACGAGCCAGGCGATGACGACGGCCGAGCGCCATTGGTGCTGCAACCAATGCGCGCCGTCTTCGGCGTAGCTGAAGGGATTGAGCGCCGGCACCTCGCCGCGGGCCGAGATCCATCGCCCGGTCGCGATATGGAAGCCGGTGTCGTCGTTGGCGAGCGCGAAGGTGGCGAGCCAGAAGCCGAAGGCCGCCGCCAGCGCGACGAAGCCCGCCCGACGCAGGCGCGACTCGCCCATCTGCCTACTTCGCCACGAGGTAGCGAGCGGTGCGCGCCGGCACGGTGAACGCAAGCTTGCCGCCGGTGACCGTGCCCGCCTCGGCGCCCGAGAGCGCGTCGACCAGGGCCGTGCCGTCGCTCCAGCCGACGGTCGAGACGTCGAGCGTGCCGGATTTCTCGGCCCCGCCGCGGTGGATCAGCACCACCACGCGGTCGTCCCCGAGCGTGCGCGCGAAGGCGATGAAGTCGGCCTCCTTCCACAGCGGCTCGGCCCAGCTACCCGTGCGCAGCGCCGGATGCGCCGCCCGCGCCTTGCCGAGCTGCTGCACGTAGCCGAGCGTGGTCGCCTCGTTGGCGGTGAGCTGGTTGCCGAAGCGCATCATCCGGCGGTTGTCGGGGTCGCCGGCGCCGGGCATGCCGAATTCGTCACCGTGGTAGAGCAGCGGGATGCCGGGCACCGCGAAGAGCCAAGCGAAGCCGAGCTGCAGGCGCTCGTAGGGCTCGCTGCTCTCGACCGGCCCGGGCGGGTTCTTCCAGCCCGCGGCCTGGTCGCTGACCATGTCCCAGATGCCGCAGGTCAGCGTGCCGGCGGCGACGCTGAGGAAGCGCGCGATGTCGTGGTTGCCGAGGAAGGTCGACATCAGCGCGTCGGCACCGTAGACGCCGAACGCGCCGCGCCAGGCGGCGTCGAGCCCGTCGAGCCCCTTCCATTGCTTGGCGAAGGTCTCGAGCATCGCGTAGTTGCCGGAGAAATCGAATTGACCGTGCAGGCGCGTCGGCGAGACGAAGGCCTTGATGGCGCCGGCGTCACCGGTGAACGTCTCGCCGACCAACCAGAACGGGAAGCCGGTGAGCTCGAGCTCGTCCTGCACGCGGCGGCGCAGGTCTTCGACGAAACCCATCTCGACGTGCTTGACCGCGTCGACTCGGAAGCCGTCGACGCCGGTCTTCTTGGCCCAGGCGAGGGCGGAGTCGAGCAGCGCGTAGCGGGCCGGTCCGTCGTGATCGAAGTCCGCGAGGTAGTTGGTGAACCAACACTCGACGGGCTTGGTCTCCCAGCCGATGTCGGCGCAGACCTCGGCGGGCAGGTGGAACCAGCCGTCCTCTTGGTGCTGCTTGAACCAGGGCGAGTCGGTGTGGACGTGGTTGGCGGTGAAGTCGAGCAGCACGCGGATGCCCTTGGCGTGGGCGGCGGTGACGAACGAGCGCAGCGACTCGAGCGTGCCGAAGCGCGGCTCGACCGCGTCGGGCTCGACCGGCCAATAGCCGTGGTAGCCCGAGTAGGCGATGGGGACGTAGGGGATCTTCTTCGGGTCGAGGTTGCAACCGCTCGCGTCGGGGCGGCCACCCGGCTCGGCCTTGCTCGGCTGCACCACCGGCCAGGAGATCCAGATCGCGCCGACGCCGAGGTTGCTGAAATAGCCGTCCTGCACCTTCTGCTCGAGGCCCGCGAAGTCGCCGCCGGCCCAATTCGTCGCCGCCGGCACGTCGGCGAAGGGCGCGTCGTTGGCGGTGTCGCCGTTGACGAAGCGGTCGGTCATCGCGAAGTAGAGCACCGTGTCGCGCCAATCGGTCGGCACCCCGACCGCCACCTTCAGCAGCTGCTCGTGCGCGCCACAGCCGACGCGCACGTCGTGCACGCCCTTGGCGAGGCCCGTCAGCACGAGGCCGATGGTCTTGTCGGTCTCCTTCCAGCTCAACGCTCCGACGGGCACTGGCAGCCAGTCGACCGTGACCACCAGGTCCGAGAGCGCGACGGGCCCGGTCTGCACCGAGAACGTGGCCGAAAAGCTGCCATTGGCCTCGTCGGTGGCGTGACCTTCGAGCGCCAGCGGGCCGTTGCACGAGGGCACGACGAGCAGCGAGTTCTTGCCGCCGTAGCCGTCGTCGATGCCGTCGGGGTTGGTCGGGTCTTGGTACCAACTGTCGTCGGCGACGAACTTGTATTGGTAGGTGCCCGGCGAGAGCGTGGTGAGCAGCTCGAAGGTGCCGTCGCCGTCCGGATCGAGCAGCTCGGGCGCCTTGTCGAGCTTCCACGCGTTCATCGAGCCGGCGAGCTTGACCGAGACGGTGCCACTCGGCGGGGTGAACGAGAACGTCGTCTGGCCGCAGACGTAGGTGGCGCACGCCGAGGTCGGTGAGGGGCCGGCGTCGATGGTGTCGGGGGCGGCGGCGTCGATGTCCGTGACCTCGGCGTCGTCGGAGGCCTGGCCGTCGGTGGCCGCGTCGCCTTGCCCGCCGTCGGTGGCGGCGTCGTCGCCGGGGTCGCTGTCGTTGCCGCTGGCGGTGTCGGTGGCGGTGTCCGCGCCGATGTCGGCGTTCGCGCCGTCCCCGCTGCCGTCGCCGAGGCCGCCGTTGCCGGTATCGACGAAACCGAAGGCGTCGGCATCCCCGCCGCCGACGCTGCCCCCGCCCTGCGTGGGCGGCGAGCAGCCCGCGACGGCGAGCGCGCACGCGACGAAGAGCGGCAACAAGGGGCGGCGACGCATCGACTCCTCCGCGAGGAAAGCGGCCCGCGCGAGGCGGCGGGCTCGGGCGCGGAGTAGCGTAGCGCTACATCGACACGAAGTGCGAGTTGCCGGTGTCGATATCGTACTTGATCACGCCCGAGAACACGACGAAGTAGAGGATATTCGGGTCTTTCGGATCGGGACCGACGGCGCCGAAGCCGTTGTGGTTGTTGTTGTCCAGCGCGCCCTTGGCAGCTTGGTTTTGTTGTTCGAGGCCCAGCGCGAGACGATCGTGCAGGTCTTGCCGTCTGCGCTGACGTTGACCACGCCGACGCCGTCGTTCTTCCAGCCGATGTAGAAGCTGCCGTCGTTGCCCAGCGCGTAGGCGCGCTCGGCGTATTGGACCGAGGCGAAGCCGCCGGCGTAGGCGTTGTCGATGCGGCCGCTGAAGCATTGGCCGTAGGGGAAGTTGGCGTCGCCGGCGTCGGCATCGGCCTGCCGCCGCCAGACCAGCTCGCGGGCGCCGGTCTTCGGATCGACGCGGGTGATGTGGACGTGGTTGAGCGTGTCGCTGCCGAAGGCGTAGATCTTGCCGTCCTTGCCGAGCTCGATGTCGTTGAGGAAGGGCAGCGCCTCGCCGTCGACGACGAAGCCGCTGCCGACGTCGACGCGGCCGGTCTTCGGGTCGAGGTAGGCGCCCGAGACGCCGCCACCTGCACCGGCCACTTCTTCCTCGACGACGAGGTCCTCGCCGAAGCCGGCATCCACGACCTCTCCGGCTACGCCAACGTGCCCGGCAAGGAGCTGATGCCGGACTTCTTCCTCGACCCGCATCCGGACGATTGAGGAGCCGCGTCGTCCTCGGCTTGTTCGGCGGCTTCGCCGGCCTCGCCGTGCTGGCGCTGGTCTTCGGCCTCGCCCGCGGCTTCGGCGCCGCCGCCGCCGAGCGCGTGATGACCGTCGCGACGCCGACCGTCCTCGCCGTCGTCGGCGTCGGCGTGCTCGTGATGGCTGTCGCGCTGCCGCGCCGCCCCGTCCGCATCGACCGCGACGCGAGCGCGCTGGTCTTCGCGCAGCGCGAGACGCTCGGGCCCTTCGTGCTACCTACCGAGACCGTCGTCGAGCGCGACCGTCTGTGGTTCGAGCCAATCGAGCAGCTTGTCGGCGCGCCAGCGTCGGCGCGGCGCGGTCCACGCCGACTTCGGCATCGGCGTCGCCTTCGCGATCACGACCTCGAAGCCGTAGAAGGTGCGCAGCGCGTCGGCGACGGCTTGCAGATCGGCCTTCGGCGGCGCGGGGCGCAGCGGGAGCACGAGGACGCGGGTCGGCGGCGAGGACGACGGTTCGGGCCTCGCGACCAAGGCCGACGAAGACCGCGAGTCGGCGGCCAAGAACGCGGCGAATGCGACGCCAACCGCGACCAGGTAGCGCATCGCAGCGGATCCCGTCGGGCCGAACTTCATCCTCGGGCTTCGTGGCCCGGGCCGGGTTCCGGTGCCCGCAGCAGCCGCTCGGGCTCGCGCAGCAGCGCCGAGAAAATCTCCAAGCTGCGGGCGGCGTAGAAGCCGTCGGCGATGCGCTCGTCGTAGCTCCAGCAGAGCTTGACCACGTCGGCGGCCACGACCGCACCGGCGTCGTCGACGATCGGCGCGCGGTGTACGCGACCGATGGTGAGGAAGAGCGGCGTCGTGCCGTACTCGAAGAGGTGGTGAAAGCCCGCGTCGAGCCCGACCGAACCGAGGTTCGCGCACATCACGCTGGCGTAGAGCGGGTCGTCGCGGGTCATCATCGCCGGCAGCAGCCCCCAGCCGTCGAGCAGGCGCTGCAGGGCCATCAACCCGCGCAGCAGCGGCATGGGCAGGCGCGTGACGACGGCCATCTCCTTCTCGCTGGTCAACGGCGCGTCGCCGCGACCGATGCGTTGCTGCGCCGCCATCAGCGCGGTGACGGCGTCGAGCGTCGGCGGCTCGGGCAAGGTCATCCGCACGGTCGTCATCTTGGCGCTGTCGGCCATCGCCTTCTTGACGACGTAGCCGACGCTGATGGCGTCGCGCTGCCAGAGCTTGCCGCCGGCGACGTAGCGATTGAGCGTCGGTCGCAGCGTCAGCGTGTGCGCGAGCGCGGTGACGAGCACGGCGAAGAGCTTGATCGGCGGCGCATCGGCAGGGCGCTCGGCGTTGCGCGCGTCGATGAACGCCTGCAGCGCCTGCACCGGTACGATCTGCTCGAAGTAGACCACCGCGCCGTTCCGCTGCGGCAGCAGCGCCGGCATGAAGCGACGCAGGGGCGAGAGGCCCGGGATCGAACGGGCGTCGGGGCGGCTCCAGGGTCCCATCGGTCCTCCTCGGGGGTCGGGCGGACGGGCAGGATCGCTTGGTTCGGGGGCGTTGTCGAACGAGGGGACGACCGGCGGCCTCCACGTCCGGGAAACGGCTCTAGTCCGTGGGCGTGTCGCCGTCATCGGCGGCGCCCTGCTCGGTGCCTTGCGCCTCCTTCAGCACCTGCACGAATCGCTGGACCAGCGGGCCGATTCGTTGACGGGCGTAGGCCTCGATCTCGCGCTTCTCTTCGACTGTCAGCGCCGCATTGATCGTTTCGCCGATGGCTTTCTGCCGCTCGGCGTAGGCCTTGAAGTCCTCCCCGAGCACGCGGATCCGGTCCTGGTCGCCGTGCGCCCCCTCGACGTCGATGGTGAGTTGCTCCATGCGCGCGGCCATGTCGTCGACCATCGCCTTGGCCTTCTCGAAATTGCTCAACTGCCGCTGCTTCGGTGCGGGCGTGGCGACCTGTTCGGCGGGCGCCGCACCGCAAGCGGTCAGGAGCAAGAGCGCAACGCAAGCGCCGATTCGTGCAATTCGCATGGAGCCTCCTGGTCACGGGCCGTAGCCTACGGGCCGTGTGCATGGGGACGCAATGGCGAGACGGTAGCGCCGAATTCGCGTCGCTACCAGCGTCGAGCAGCCCAATCGCGGCGTGTCGCGGCAGCGGAGGGGGATCCAGCGCAAGCGGAAACGCCGCAAACGCCCACCCCCCACCGCCTTGCCAGCCACCGGCCGCGCACGCACGCTGCTACCAGCCCCCGCGCGCCCGCCGCCACGCCCCCGGAGCCTGCCCTGCCCCGCGCCGACGCCAGCCTCGCCCGCCTCCGCGACCTCGCCCGCCTCCGCGACCTCGCCGTCTGCGCGGCAGCGCTGCTCGCGCCCTGGGAGACCGACGCGCTCGCGCTCCAGCTCGGCGGCCTGCGCGTCACCGCCCTCGAAGCCGCCGTCGGCGCCGCCGGCGGTTCTGCCGTCCTCGGCGGCCTGATGCGCCTCTCGGCCGCCGGTCGGGCGCCGCGCTTCTCGCGCGTCGGTGGCGCGCTGCTCGCGTTCGCGCTGGTCGCCGCGGCCTCGGCCTTGCTCGCGCCCGGTCCCGCGCCCTCGGCCCGCGTCGCGCTGCTCGGCGGCGCGCGCCTGCTCGCGCTCTGC
>JBEARB010000021.1:0-5289 GCA_041163625.1 Pseudomonadota bacterium
GCTGTCGTGCGGGGTGCTCGGACCCCAGACAATTTCCCATGTCCGAGGGCGGCTCTCGACGTGGGGCCCATGCACCCCGAATCTCGAATCAGACGCGGCACACGACCGCGTGACGAGGACGCGATGCCCCAGCTGAACGCGCCGCCCGTCCACCACCAGCCGGCCCCACAGCCGCACGCGCACGGCGTCCACGACGCCGCCGGCGGCGGCGCGCACCAACGGGGCCCCGCTGGCGACTACGAGACCCAACGCGCCAACCAGACGCCGCCCTCGCCCACCGACGCGGCGTGGCAGTCGGTGCTGCAGGGCCGGGTGCTGCTCGCGCGCGGCAGCCGCAACAAGGCGGTCGAGGCTGCGCAGGCGCGGCTGAACAAGGCGGGTCACCGCGTCGCGGTCGACGGCGACTTCGGCAAGCTGACCGAGCGCGCGGTGCGCGCGTTCCAAGCGGCGAGTCGACTCTCGGCCGACGGCGTGATCGGTCCCGCCACCGCGTCGGCGCTCGACCACGCCGGTAGCGCGCCGGCGCCGGCGCCGGCGCCCCCGCGACCGCACGATCACGCGCACGGCGAGGGCGGGCACGACGCAAGCTGGGGTGCCTGGGGCGATGTCCGCAGTGGCCGATTGCTGCTGCGCAACGGCAGCCAGGGCGCCGCGGTGCGGGCGCTGCAGACGCAGCTCGTCGCCGCCGGCCACGCCGTCACCGTCGACGGCCGTTTCGGCGGCGGCACGGCGGCGGCGGTGCGCTCGCTGCAGATCGACCACGAGCTCGCGCCGGACGGCGTGGTCGGCCCCGGCACGGCGGCGGCGATCGAGGCCGAGGTCGCGTGGCAGCGCGTCGTTCGCGGCGAGCACGAGCTCGGCGACGGTGCGGGTGGTCCGGCGGTGCAGCGGATGCAGCAACTGCTGACGCGCGCGGGCCACGGCGTGCAGCGCACCGGTCGCTTCGGACCGACCACTCGGCAGCAGGTACTCGCCTTCCAGAAGGCACACGAACTCGAGACGACCGGCCGGGTCGGGGCGACGACCGCGAAGGCGCTGCAGAAGGCGGTGCCGGGCGTGTCGGGGCCGACGCAGCGGCACCAGGCGTGGGACAACGGCCAACGCGCCGGCGTCGTCGAGACCGTGACGATCGACGGCAAGCCGGTCGAGAAGAAGACGGCGGCAGCGTATCTGCGCATGCGTGCGGCGGCCGAGCGCGACGGCGTCTACATCAGCATCGTCAGCGGCTTCCGCACCTACGAGGAGCAGGCGCATCTGCGTCGGCTCTACGAGCAGGGCCGGGGGAACTTGGCGGCGCAGCCCGGCTACTCGAACCACCAAGACGGCCGCGCGGTGGACTTGAACACCGCCGACCCGGGCGTCTACCGCTGGTTGACGCGGCATGCCGGCGCCTATGGCTTCAAGCGCACGGTGCCCAGCGAGGATTGGCATTGGGAATATTGGCCGTAGCAGCATAGGCTGAAGCGCTGACCGGCAGGCAGGGGTTGTCGGGGAGCGCCACGTGCAGATCACCACCCGCATCGTCGCCTACGTCGTCGCTTGGACGCTGGTTGTTCTTCTGACCGCCGATCTGTTGCAGCTGCGCCGCGACATCGACATCGGCGAGCGTGATCTGGTGCGCGAGTGCGCGTTGGTCGGCGCGCTGATGGGCGACGACGTCGCGGCCGCATTCGCCCGCGGGGGCCTCGAAGCGGCCCGGGCGCGCGCGGCGGCGCTGACGGCGCACGAAGATCAGATCTCGGCCCACGTCGTCACCATCGTCCCGGACGACCCGAACGAGCGCTCGCACCTGCTCGATATCGCCGCTTGGCGCACCGTCGATCCCGCGGCGCTGCATCACGTGGACGCGGCCGGCGAGCAGCTCCGCGCGTTGGTGCCGTTGCAGGGCAACGAACGTCTGGCCTTGGAGCTGCGCGCCTCGCTCGCGCCGCTGCACGATATCCACGAGCGCGCGCTGCTCGACTTCCTGCTGCTCGCCGGCGTGGTCGCCATCGCCGGCGGCTTCTTCGCGGCGGTCAGCGGTCGCAGCCTGGTCGGTCGCCGCGTCGACGCCCTCATCGCCGTGACGCGGGCCGCCGCCCGCAGCGAGCCGGCGCCGGCGGTGCCGCGGGGGCGCGGCGACGAGCTCGACGACCTCGGCGTGGCGCTCGCGGCGATGCACAGAGAGCTCGGCGAGGCGCGGGCGGCGCAGGAACGGCACGCGCAAGAGCGGGCCTCGTTGCGCGACCGGTTGCAGCATCAGGGGCGCTTGGCCACCGCCGGCCTGATGGTCGGCCGCGTCGCCCACGAAGTCGGCACCCCGCTCGGCGTGGTGCTCGGGCGCCTGCGACGTCTGCAGCGGGTCGCCGAGGGCAACGCCGCTGCGCAGCGAGAAGCCGCGGCCGCGCTCGAGCAGGTCGAGCGCATCGAGGGCACGCTCTCGAACATGCTCGGCTACGTCCGCCGCGAACGAGCGACCGAGACCAGCGCCGACGCGCGCGAGGCGGTACTGCAGGCGGTCGATCTGGTCGCGAACCTGGGCAGGGAGCGCGGGGTGCGGGTGCGTCCGGTGGTGGGCGAGGCGCCGGTCTGGGTGCGCGGCGACCGGCTCGGGCTGGAGCAGATCGTGGTGAACCTGTTGGTCAACGCAGTGCGCGTCAGCCCGCAGGCGGGCACGGTCGAGGCGCACGTTCGCGCCGACCGCGAGGTGGGGCTGTGCCGCATCGAGGTGCTCGACCGCGGCCCCGGCGTACCCGAGGCGCAGCGCGAGCAGATCTTCGAAGCCTTCTTCACCACGGGCGGAATCGGTCTGGGGCTCGCCATCGTGCACAGCCTGGTCGAAGATCGCGGTGGTCGCGTCGGCGTCGACGACCGCGAAGGCGGCGGCGCTCGCTTCCACGTCGAGCTGCCCATGCGCAGCGAGGAGATCGCGTGAGCCACGTCCTGATCGTCGACGACGACGCTGCGATGCGCGACCTCTTGGTCGACGAGCTGCAAGACCGCGGCTTCGAAGTGGAGACCGCCGCCTCGGCCGAAGAGGCGCTCGGCTGGCTCGGCGAGCGTCGTTTCGCGGCGATGGTCACCGATATCCATCTCGGCGGGCCGAATGGGCTGGATCTGACTCGCCAAGCGCTCGCGCTCGATCCGCAGCTACCCGTCATCGTCATCACGGCCTTCGGCTCGATGGACCGGGCGATCGAGGCCATCCGCCTCGGCGCCTACGACTTCATCACCAAGCCCTTCGAGCCCGAAGTCCTCGCTCTTTCGGTGCAGCGTGCCGCGGACCTGCGCCGGCTGCACGGCGAGGTCGCCACGCTGCGCCGGCGCGCGCAGGGCGTCGCCCGCTCGGCGGGCCTGGACGGCAGCAGCACCGCCATCGAACGCCTCGAGGTGCGCCTGCGGGCGGTCGCCCCGACCTCGGCGACCTGTCTGATCTTGGGCGAGAGCGGCACCGGCAAGACCCGCGTGGCCCGTCACGTGCACGACCTCAGCGAGCGCGCCGCCGCGCCCTTCGTCGCCGAGAACGTCGCCGCCATCCCCGAGCAGCTCATCGAGAGCGAGCTCTTCGGCCACGTCCGCGGGGCCTTCACCGGCGCCACCACCGCGCGCGACGGGCTGCTCCGTCGGGCCGGCAAGGGCACGCTCTTCCTCGACGAGATCGGCGAGCTGCCCCTGCAGGCCCAGGCCAAGCTGCTGCGCGCGCTCGATGAGCGCCGCTTCCGCCCGGTCGGCAGCGATGTCGAGCACGCCTTCGAGGCCCGCCTGCTCGTCGCCACCAACCGCGACCTGCAGCAAGAGGTCGCCGCCGGCCGCTTCCGCGAAGACCTCTTCTACCGCCTCTCGGTTTTCGAGGTGTTGGTGCCGCCGCTGCGCGCACGCGGTCGCGACGTGCTCGAGCTCGCGCAGCGCTTCCTCGAGGAAGAAGCCGCTCGCAACGGTCGTGCCGTGCCCGTCTTGGACCGCGATGCCAGCGCCCTGCTGCTCGCCTACGGCTGGCCGGGCAACGTTCGGGAGCTGCACAACGCGATGGCACAGGCGGTCATCGTCGCCACCGGGGGCGTCATCGTTCCGGCGCTGCTGCCGGCGCGCATGCAGCAGGCGGCGTGCGAGGAGCCGCCGGCATCGGAGCTCGCCGTGGCCGGCGCCCTCGATCCCGAGACGCTGCCGACGCTGGCCGAGATCGAACACGAGCACATCCACCGCGTGCTCTCGGCCTGCGGCGGCAACAAAGCGCAAGCGGCCCGGATTCTCGGCCTCGGCCGCAAGACGCTCTACCGAAAGCTCGACACCCCTTAGCCAGCAGCCGCCTCCGCCCGCGCACGCGCCGGCGAGGGCGCCGGATCGATCCGACACGTCCGTCGTGATCGGGCCGCGTCGTTTCGACCCGCCGTATCGATTCGACCCACCCGGTCCGGCCCCCGAGGCGCGCATCCCCGGCCTCATTTCATACGTATCTTCGAATGTTTTCGTGGTTTCGGCCCGGCTGGCACGGCGCTTGCGCGAGGGCGGAGGCGTAGCTGCGGTCTTCGGACCGCGGATGGGGGCTGCCATGCCGAGTGCTCGGGACGGGTGGGTGCGCAACGCATCGTCGGGTTTCGTGGTCTTCCTGATCGCCCTGCCGCTTTGCCTCGGTATCGCGATGGCGAGCGGCTTCCCGCCCGTCGCCGGCGTGCTGACGGCGGTGGTCGGCGGGATCCTCGGCCTCCCGCTCGGCAGCGCGCGCCTGACCATCAAGGGCCCGGCGGCGGGGCTCATCGTCATCGCCATCGGCGCGGTGACCGAGCTCGGCGCGGGCGACATGGTCGCCGGCTACCGGGCGGCCTTGGCGGTCGGCGTGGCGGCGGCGGTGATCCAGGTCGTGCTCGCGCTGCTGCGGACAGGCAAGTTCGCGACCGTGATGCCGCCGGCAGTGGTGCACGGCATGTTGGCCGCCATCGGCGTCATCATCGTCGCCAAGCAGGCGCCGGTGCTGCTGGGCGCGCCGACCCACGGTGGCGGTCCGCTGGCGATGCTCGCCGACGTGCCCTACGAGATCGGCCACGCCAACCCCTACGTCGCCGGCATCGGCCTACTCTCGATGGCGCTGCTGCTGGCTTGGCCGCACCTGCCGGTGCCGCGCCTGCGCACGCTGCCGGCGCCGATGGTGGTGCTGCTCGTCGCCGTCCCGCTCGCCTCGGCGGCGCATTTCGCGGCCCCGCACATGTACCACTTCGCCGCGCACGACTATCAGCTCGGACCCGAGCTGCTGGTTTCGCTGCCCGGCAAGCTGGCGAGCGCGGTGACGTTCCCGGACTTCTCGGCGCTGTCGAA
>JBEARB010000022.1:0-23317 GCA_041163625.1 Pseudomonadota bacterium
CGCACCGAGCCGTAGGCGATCCGCAGGTGGTGCAGCCGATCCCGGCCGGTGCGCCCGAGCCCTTCGGCCAGGTTGAGCGGCGTCGAGAGCGCCGCGCGGGTGAGCTGGTCCGAGAGACACCGCACCGAGGGCGGCAGCGTCTGCCCCACCGCAATCGCAAGACCTGTCGCCGGTTCCGCCGCTGCCGTACCGTTTTCTCGTTTTCCGGGGTGATGCGAAACCGTACGCGCGGTACTCGCGGCCGCTCGTGGCGGGCATCCAGCCGCCGACGAAGGTCAGCGCATGGGCCGGCAGCGGGCTCGGCGCGCGCGGGTCCAGGCTCGGGCGGTGGCCACCGGCTTGGTCGGGCTCCCAGCCGCAATGGGGCTGGATACACGCGCCGCCGGGGGGCGCGCAGAGGCCGCAGCTCGAATTGCAGCAGCGGTCCTCGCCGCGGCAGACGTTGGGGCCGCAACGCTCGAGCGCGTCGGCGGCGCGCGCCCCGGCGAGCAGGGCGACGAGCGCCGCGGCGACGAGCAGCACCGAGCGCGGGCGGGCAGATGGCGGTGCGGGGAGCGAGGGGATGCGCACGAGGTCTCCGCGAGTGGTGGGACGGTCGACTCCGACGATGGCCGATGCATCGCGGCATGGGAAGCGGCGCGACGACGGCGAAAATGCCGGCGTCGATAGCGCCACGACGCAGGCTGTCCTACCTTGCCGCCACGCTGCAGGTCGGCGGTCGGGATCTCCCCCACCGTGGCCGTGCCAGGAGTGCCTCATGCCCGACGAATACCCCACGAACGCGACCTCGACGACCCCAGGCGAGGTGCGGTGGGAGCGCCTACCCAGCGGCCTCGGCCTCTGTGTGCGCACCGTGCCCCACGCGCCGGCGGTGGCCGTGCAGGTGTGGATCGGTGTCGGTGGCGCGGACGAGCGCGACCACGAGCGCGGCCTCGCCCACCTGCACGAGCACATGCTCTTCAAGGGCACCGAGCGGCGCGGCGTGGGCGAGATCGCCGCCGCGGTCGAGGCGGTCGGCGGGCAGATCAACGCCTGGACCAGCCTCGATCAGACCGTCTACCACGTCGTGATGCCGGCCCACGAATGGCGCACGGGCCTGGACGTGCTGGCCGACGCTGTCTGCCATTCGGCCTTCGATCCGACCGAGCTCGAGCGCGAGATCGAGGTCGTCTGCGAAGAGATCCGCCGCGCCGACGACAGCCCCAGCCGCGTGCTGTACCGCGCCTTGTTCGAGGACGTCTTCGGCGAGCACCCCTACGCCCTGCCGGTGCTCGGCACCATCGAGTCGGTGCGCGGCATGGACCGCGAGAAGATGCGCGCGTTCTGGGGGCGCCACTACCGCGCCCGCAACGCCATCGTCAGCGTGGTCGGTCCGGTCGGCGTCGACGAGGTGCGCGCCGCCGTCGAGGCCGATTTCGCGGGCTTCGAGGAGGGTGCCGCCGCCGAGCGTCCGGCGCCGCAGCAGCAGGCGCGACCGGCGTCGGCGCGGCGGTTGCCGAGCGTGTTCTCCGAGACGCGCTTGGCGATCGGATTCGCCGCGCCGGCCTTCGATCATCCCGACGTCGCCGCGCTCGACGTGCTCTCGCTCGTGCTCGGCAGCGGCGAGGCGAGCCGGCTGTTCCGGCGCGTGCGCCGCGACCTCGGCCTGGTCAACGATATCGGCTGCTCGTGCTGGACCCCGCAGCGCGGCGGCTTGTTCACCTTCGCCCTCGGCACCAGCGACGACCGCGTGCGGCCGGCGCTCGCGGCGATGATCGAGGAGATCGTCAAGGTGGTCGACGCGGGCCTCGAGCTCGAGGAGATCGAGCGGGCGCGGCAGCTGATCTTGTCCGAGGCGACTTGGAAGCTCGAGACCGTGCAGGGCCAGGCGCACAGCAACGGCTTCTACGCCCAGGCCTGCAACGATCCCGGTTGGGAGGCCCGTTACCACGAGGCGATCGCAGCGGTGACGGCCGAGGACGTGCGTCGCGTCGCGCGCCAATGGCTACGCGGCGACCAGGCCCACGCCGTGCTGCTGCTCGGCAAGGACGCCCGCGACGCCGAGGGCAACGTCAGCGCCGACCTGCCGACCGAGGCCGAGCTGCTCGAGGCGATGGCCGCCATCGGTCGCCCGCCGGTCGCGCCCGCCGGCGAGGTCCGCGGCGCCGCCGTCGTCCGCGACGGCGTGCACCACCTCACGCTCTCGACCGGCGACAGGCTGCTCGTGCTGCCCGACCGCAGCGTACCGGTCTTTGGCGTGCGCATGGCCGTCCTCGGTGGCCTGCGCGAAGAGACCGCGGCCACCGCGGGTCGCGGGCGCCTCGGCACCGAGCTGCTCACTCGCGGCACCAGTACGCGTTCGGCCGATCAGATCGCGATGGCGATCGACGCGATGGCCGGAGAGGTCTCCGCCGTCGCGGGCCGTAACTCGGTGGGCCTCTCGATCTCCGGTCTCTCGCAGCATCGCGAGGCCATGCTCGGTCTGGGCCTGGAGAGCCTGGTCGATTTCGTGCTGCCCGAGGACGAGCTCGAGATCGCCCGCAAGGCGCAGCTCGAGGACATCCGGCATCAGCAGGACGCCCCCGCTCGGCAAGCCTTCCGCGCGGCCTCGGCCGCGCTCTTCGGCAGCCACCCCTATGGGCTCGATGCCCTCGGTTCTCTCGAGAGCGTCGGCAGTTTCAGTCGGTCCGACCTGCTCGCTTGGTTGCGCGCCCGCCTGGCCCCGGGTGACGGTGTCTGGGCGGCCTGTGGCGACGTCGATCCCGAGTGGCTCGCGGCTCGCCTCGAAGCCGGGTTGCCACGCGATCGTGTCTCGCTCGATCCTCCCGAGCCGGCGATGCCCGCGCCCCTGACGGGCGTCGTGCGCCCCAGACTTTCATCGGACAAGGCCCAGAGTCACATCGTGCTCGCCTTCCCCGGGACGCGGCTCGACGCGCCGGACCGATTCGCGCTTCAGGTGCTCTCGGCCTTGCTCGGCGGCCAGGGCGGGCGCCTGTTCCTCGACCTGCGCGACAAGCAATCGTTGGCCTACTCGGTCGGTGCGAGCAGCACCGAGGGCATGGAGGGCGGCAGTTTCTCGTTCTACATCGGCACCGCTCCCGAGAAGACCGAGCAGGCGCTCGCGGGCCTGTATGCCCATATCGACCGGGTGCGCAACGACAAGGTCGAAGCCGGCGAGCTCGATCGCGCGCGTCGCTCGCTCGCCGGCAGCTACGCCATCGGGTTGCAGCGCAGCGGCGCGCGGGCGACGGCGCTCTGCCTCTCGGAGCTCTACGGTACCGGCGATGGCGGTTGGCAGGCCGATATCGACGCGTACTTGGCCGTCACGGCCGACGACGTGCTCGCCGCCGCGCAGCGTTGGCTGACGGTGGGCCAGCACGTCGAGGCGATCGTGGGGCCGGCGGGCAGCTGAGCCGCGTCGCCGCGGGCAGGCGTCGGGCAGGCGGCCTACGCGACCGAGGCGAGCAGCTCGCTCACGCGGTCGCTCAGGTCCTGCTGTCGGAAGGGCTTCTGGAGGAAGTTCACGGCGACGCCGAGATCGCGCTCGACCATGGTCACGTCGGCGTAGCCCGACATGAAGAGCGTCTGGAGCTTCTCGTTGTGCAGCAGCAACTCGCGCGCCAGCGCTGTCCCGCTCGCGTGCGGTAGGCACACGTCGGTCACCAGCAACTCCCAAGCGTCGGGCTGCCGTGCCACAATCTCCATCGCCTCCTCGGCGCTGGCGGCTTCGGCGACGCGCAAACCGAGACGCGTGAGCACACGCACCACCATGCGCCGCTGCATCGGCTCGTCCTCGACGACCAGCACGGAGCTGGCGCGATGTCGGGTGGTGCGCTTGAAGGGCGACGTCGTCGCGTCTCGGCGACGTCGTCGGACCGATTGCACCCACAGCGAGACGACCTGGCCCTCTTCCTCGGCGGCCTCGGAGCGCAGCACCAAGCCGCACGAACGCGCCGAGCTCGTGAGTCGTTGCATGGCGTCGCTCGGCACCTCGCCTCGTCGCAGCACGACCTCGATCGCCACCGCGCCCACCTGCGCGGCGTCGCGGCTGCGCAGTACGACCGCGCTGGGCTTGCGCTCCGTGTTCGCCTCGACCAGCACCTCGGCGATCAGCCCTCGAAGGCGCTGCGGATCGACGCGGGCCCACGGGTGCGTTGCGTCGCAGACCGCCGAGACCTGCGTGCCCGGGCCCAGCACGGCGCGCGCGAGAGGCTCGAGATCGACCACGAAGTCGTTCAGGTGCAGCTCGACCACCCGGTCGCTGGCCGCCTCGGTGAACGCCTGCATCTGCAGACTCAGGTGATGCACTCGGTCGGTCGCCTGCGACATCGCCACCACGTCGCGTCGCAGATCACCGGCGACCGATTCGCCCAGCACGCGGAGGTGGCCGTCGAGCACCGACGCAACCTGCCCGACTTCGCGTCCGAGCGCCGTGAGCGCGCGCAGCCGCGTGTGCGCCGCGTCGATCTCGGGCAGCCGCTCGGTCGCGCGTGCCGCCTGCGCATCGAGCCGTCGCGTCGCGCCACCGAGCACCTCGGAGAAGAGCTCCAGGGCGCGCATGTCCGTCTCGGCGAACGTCTGCGAGCCTGCCGCTCTCGCGGCGAAGAGCAGGCCCTGTCGCTGTTGGTTGGCCAGCAGCGACAGCGCCGCGACCGGCCCCAGTTGTAGGCTCGGCAGCGCCGTCTGCATCAACTCGGAGCCCTCGGGCAGCGCCGCCGGCAGCGCCGCGAACAGGGGGCCCTCGGTTCGGATGGCCTCCGCCAACGACGGTACGACGTCCAATCGCGCCGCCACCGCCTCGGTCGCCCCCCTGCCGAGTTCTTGCCCGGCGTGCCAGCCCCGCCACGGGATCAGGCCGTAGGGGGCGTCTCCGGTGCGGAAGACCAACATCAGGCTCAGCTCGAACGAGCTACAGAAGCTCGCGACTGCAGTCGACACCGCAGCCGGTAGATCGAGCTCGTCGGCCGCGCCGAGGTGCATGGCCAAGCCGAGGACCGTCGCCTCGCAGCGCAAACGCTCCGACGCGCTCATCGCGCCGCAATCGCTCTTGCGCCGAAAGCCCCTGGTGGCAACGGGATTGGACGCCGCGCCCGTATCGCGTACCTCGAGTGCGTCGACCAAAATCGTGTCGCCACGCTCGAGCGCGTGCGAAAGCGCGCGGCGGGTGCGATCGAGCAGTTCGCTGCCATCGTCGCTCGCGTCGATGACGACATCGACGCCTACGTCACGGAGCGCGCAGGCGAGCGCCGGCGCTCCGGCGGGGCCGACCGCCAGCAGCAGGCAACCGCTCCGAGTTGCACGGATGGCCTCTGCCGCAGCGACGGCTGCGTTCGGTTCGCTGACGGCGTCGAGTACGACGATATCGGGCACCACGGCTTCGATCACGGCTTGCGCGGCCCGGAGGTCGCCGACGATTTGCACCGCGCAGCCCGATGTCTGCAGCGCTCGCCAGCAGGCTCGCGTGACGCGATCGTCTTTCGCCACCAGTAGAGCGCGCATCATTCAGGCCTCCAACGGATGATGACATGATGAGGTGCGGTAGGCGTCTCACCTTGATGCCGAGCTCGAAGCGAGCGATGCTCAGCATCCACCACGTTCGTCGTGTGGGAAACCCCAAGCCGCGCGCTGCGAGCTTCCCGATGCCCTCCGACCCCGTCGCAGACCCGCTGCAGGTCCTCTTCGTCGAGGACGAGCCCGACACTCGATTGGTCCTGATGGCGCGTTTCCAAATGCGCTTTCGGTGTTCTGCGGCCGAGCATGCGGACGCGGCGCTGCAGCTCTTGGCGACACGTCCCGTCGCGGTCTTGGTCTCCGACCAGCGCATGCCCGGGCGCAGCGGTATCGATCTCTGCGACTTGGTGCGCGAGCGCTGGCCGGATACCCGGCGCGTCTTGCTGACCGCCGACGCCGAGCGCGAATCCGCAATCGACGCCATCAACCGTGGCGTTGTCCACGCCTACGTCGACAAGCCCTGGGACCTCGATCGTCTCGAGGAGCTGCTGCGCTTGTCGGTCGCCGAGGTCGAGGCCGCCTGGGCGAGCGCGGCGCTGCGGCAGGCGCTCCTCGAGCGCGAGCAACTCGAGGCCGCGGCCGCGCTGCGGCGTGAACTGCTGCACGACCTCGCGTCCGCGGTCGGTATGGCCGATCTCGGCTACGACGCGGTCGCCGACGTCTTCGCGCAAATCGGCGACCGCATGTCTGTCATCGAACGCAGCGATCTGGAGCAAGGCCTCGCCGCGATGCGCGAGGGCTTGAACTACATGGGCCGCCTCCAGGCCGAGCTACGCCGGGCTGCGCGCGAAGACACCACGCCCACGGTCGAACGGGTCGGCGATCTGCTGCGGCTCGCGCTCCGCCTGACCGGCGCAACACGTCGGGGTCGCGTCGAACTCGACGGCGATCTCGAGCGCGTCGTCTTGGTCGACCGCGTGTCTGTCTGCCGCGTCCTGGCGAACCTGCTGTTCAACGCACTCGAAGCGGGCGAGCGCGTGCAGCGACCGGTGCGCTTGTGGCTCGCAGCGACCGCCGAGGCGCCGGCAGATGCCGCACACGGCGCCGGTGTGGTGCTCTCGGTCGAGGACGATGGCCCCGGCATCGACGCCACCACCCGCGACAGGGTCTTCGAGCGCGGCTTCACCACCCGGCGCGAAGGCGCTGGCTTGGGCCTCGCGCTCTCGCGCGATTTGGCGCGCCGCGAGGGCGGCGACTTGCGTCTCACAGAGCCCCTGCGACTCGGCGGCTCTCGCTTCGAGCTCTGGCTACCGGCGGGCGAGGTGTCGGCATGAGCGGGGCCGCCGACTTCGCGCGCGCCTACCCCGTGCTGTACGTCGACGACGAGGTCGACAACCTCCTGGTCTTTCGAGCGACGTTTCGCGACGAGTTGGAAGTCCTCACCGCTTCGGGCGGCGAAGAGGCGTTGCAGCTCATGGACCGCACGCCCGGGATCGCGATCTTGCTGACCGACCAGCGGATGCCCGGTATGAGCGGTGTCGATCTCTGCGAGCGCGTCGCCCACGATCTGCCCGACGTCGTCGTCAGCGACGTGATGATGCCGCGCCTGGACGGCTTGGGCCTGGTCCGTGCGCTCCGTGAGCAGGCCGAGACGGCCCACATCGGCATCATCCTCGTCACCGCGCTCCACGGGCAGGAGCCGCTGCTCGAGGGCTACGCCGCGCGCTGCGACGACTTCGTGCGCAAGCCCTTCGCCGCCGACGAGCTGCTCGCGCGGGTGGCGACGCAGGTGCGGCTGCGGCATCTGCAGCAGACCCTGGTGCGGGCCGAGAAGGCGCAGCTGCTCAGCGCGCTCTCGGCCGGCATGGCGCACGAGGTGCTCAACCCGGTCAACGCCTAGCTGCAGTCGGTGCGCTTGTTGCGCGAAGATCCGGCCATCTCACACCTCGGCGAGCAGGACCGCGTCGAGCTGCTCGGAGCGATCGAGCGCGGCGGTCTGCGCGTGCAACGCATCGTCGAGGCGGTCCAGCGCTTCGCGCGCCCCGACGGCCGCCGCGAGGGTGCCGAGCGCGTCGAGCTCGCCGCGCAGTGGCGGACGCTCGAGCCCTTGTTCGCGCATCGCATCGGCGGCCCGGTGCAGCTGCAGGCCGCGCTCGGAGACGCTTGCGTGCAGGCTCGACCCGAGCTCTTGGATCAAGCGCTCGCGAACCTCGTGCTGAACGCGCTCGATGCCATCGGCGAGGCCGGCACGGTCCGCGTCGAGGCGCAGCGCCACGGCGAGCAGGTGGTCCTGTCGGTGCAGGACGACGGCCACGGTGTGCCTGCCGCGGTGCGGGAGCGGATCTTCACGCCCTTGTTCACGACCAAAGATCCGGGCAAGGGGACCGGCATGGGGCTCGCGATCGCCGCGGAGATCGCCGCCCTGCACGGTGGACGCCTGCGCGACGTCGAGCCGCCCGAGGGCGGTGCCCGCTTCGAACTCTGGTTGCCTGCGGTGGATCTCCGATGAGCGAATTCTTCGACCCCGACCGACTCGACGTGCAGATCTTCGACGCTGCCGACCCGGTCGACCGCGCTGCCCTCGCCGAGCTCCGCGCCGATCCCGGCCTGCGCGCCGTGCTCGACACCCTCGACGCCCAGGTCGACGACCTACTGCGCAGCCGCACGGGCGGCCGCCCGCTCGCCGACGCCGCCGGCGCACGGGCCGCCGTCTACGCCGCTGCCGGCGGACGCGAGCGCTACGGACGTTGGGGGCTGTTGCCGTGGTCGGCGACGCTCCTGCGCCTGCTGCCGCCCGAGGAATTCGCGGCGCTGCGCACCGACCGCAACCGCCTGCTGATCACGCCCGACGAGCAGCGTCGGCTGCGTGCCCGGACGATCGCGGTGGCCGGGCTCTCGGTCGGCGCCGCGATCGCGCAGACGCTCGCCCAACAAGGCATCGGGACGCGCTTCCACCTCGCCGATCCGGACCTCCTCGACCTCTCGAACCTCAACCGATTGCGCGCCCGCGCCGCCGGTGCCGGACTGCTCCGCGCCTGGTTGGCCGCCACCGCGCGCGGGCTGGCCGTGCACCCCTGGGGGAGCGCGCTCTTCCTGGCCGCCTTGGCCGACGCGCCCGAGCGCGCAGTGCTGCCGGCGTGGCTCGCCGAAGCGGTCGATCGCCTCGCCCGCGACGTCGGCGCCGCGCTGCCGGCGGAGGTCGGCCTGCCGTTCATGCTCCTGCGGCTCGGTCGTGCGCCGGCTCCGAGCGAGCGCTCCGCGCGGATTCGCCCGCAGCTCACCGCCCCCGGGGCGTGAACGGCCGACAATCGAGCAGATGCGGCGCGAAGACCGGGCCGACCAACAGGCGTGGCCCGCTGCGGGTCTCGGGCAAGAGCACCGCCACGGCCGCGCCAGGTAGCTTGCTGCCGTCGTCTTCGAGCACCGACTCCACGGTCCCGTGCTCGGGATCGATGCGCAGCACCTCCGAGGGGGAGAGCACGCCGGGGTCGCGCGCATGGCGCAGGAAGGTCAGCAGCTTCGGGTGGGCGCCGACCCAGATCGAACCGTCCGGGGCCACGTCGAGGTTGTCGACGCCGGTGCCGCACTCGATGCGCGCCCGCTCGCGAAGCTCGCCCGAGGCGACGTCGCGGTCGTAGACCAGCACGGCGCGGTCGACGGTGGTGGCGACGTAGACCTGCGCGGCATCGGCCGAGAGCGCGACGCCGTTGGCGTAGCGGAGCCCACGCACCACCTGACGCGCCTGCCGGCCATCCCAATAGGCCACCCCAGACCACGCGAATCGCCCGAAATCCTCGACTTTTCGCAGGACGCCCGAGGCATTGCCGTGATCGAGCGAGGCGTAGAAGCGGCCATCGGGCAGGGCGGCGAGGTCGTTCATCGGACGCAGGAGCGGGTCCTGCACCGTGCCGACGTGGCGCAGCGTGCGCTCGCCGATGACGTGGAAGCGCTCGACGGCGTCCTCGGCCGAGGCGAACACGCCGCCACCGCGATGGTTCACGACCAGCAGTTGGCCGGTCACCGCGCCGTCGTCGGCGGTGCCCGTCGCGGTGCGCGCGAACGAGAGCCCGTGCGGGTGCAGCGGGAAGTCCACGTCGGGCGTCACCTCGACGGCGCGTGCCCCGTCGGCGTCGAGGCGGTAGAGGTGGCCGGTGTCCGCGCGGCCTGCGGCGGCGGCGCGCCGGTCGTCCGCGGCGATCCAGACCACACCGCGGCCGCCGTTGGCTGCGCGATCGACGGCGAAATCCTCGCCGCCGACGACGCCGGGCAGCGGATGGCACGTCTCGGACCCGCGCGGCTGGACGACGCGGAACTCGCCCGCGACCCAGACGGTGTAGAGCAGGCGCACCACCACCAACGCCGCGATCGCCGCGACGATCGGGCGCACCGAACGACGGCGCGTTCGCCTCAAGGCGTCGGCTCCAAGAAGGGGTGCGCGTGGGCGATCGGCGCGACCGTCTCGCACGGGCGGCAGAGCGCCGAGGCGAGGCCCGAGTTGCGGCGGGTGCGGCCGGCGACGGCCTTGAAGACCGGGCCGGACTCGACCTCGTCGCAGGCGATACAGGGGTTCAGGCTGCCGTCGGGCAGGTGATGCGAGGCCTTGAGGTTGGCGAGGCAGACGTCGAGGCAGCGCTCGCGGGTGTGTTGGGTGTTGTAGGCCCAGATCGCGGCACAGGCGGGCGTGAAGCCCAGCTTCTCGAGGCAAGCCACGTTGGCGTCGTGGCCGCTGCCCATGCCCTCGATGCCGCAGGCACGTACCGGCGCGGTCAGGTCCGGCGAGCCGGCGTAGACCGCCAAGTCGGCGAGCGACGAGCACAACCCGCAACGGCCGGCGTGCGTGACGAAGCCGCCCGCCGCCTCGGCGGCGTCGGCGTCGGCGAAGCTCTCGAGGCGGTAGTGACCTCCCTCGCCGGGCAGGACGGCGCAGACCGAGCCTGCCGGCGGCGGCGCGACGTCCAGGGTGGCGACGGTGTACGGGTCGACGGCGGGCGCGGACGCGGCGTCGTCGAGCACGCGCGCCTCGAGGGCCGCGAGCGTCTCGGCCGACCAGGCCCGCGCTTCGAAGCAGCCGCAGCGCGGCCCGCATTGCTCGGCCGAGAGGCCAGTGTTGGCCGAGGGCGCGCCGAAGAGCCGGCCGTCGGCGGGGCAGCCGAGCGCATCGGCGTCGCCCGCGGAGGCGTCGGTCGTGTCCGAGCCGGTCGTGGGGGCGCTGGTGTCGGGGCTACAAGCCGCGCCGACGCAGGCGAACGCGAGGGCGAGCAGCCCCAGCGCTCTCAAAGGTTGGCGAGGAGCAGGTTCGCCCACTTCTTGCCGTCGAGGACGCCCTCGCCTTCGTTCTTGTGGTTGCTGTTGGCCTGCTGCTCGATGCGCTTGCGGACGACGTCCGAAGCCTTGGTGCCGGCCTGCACGAGCTGGTCGCCGGCGGCGATCTCTCGCGCCACCATCGACTTGAGCGCGAGGTAGCTGCCCCAGCCGACTTGGCGGATGCCGTTGACGAAGAACGCCGGCGTGCCCGAAGCGCCGAGGTCTTCGGCCATCTTCGACTCGCGCTTGACCCACTCGACGAGCTGGCCGTCTTGCAGATCGCTCTGGAACTTCGCGAGGTCCAGGCCGATGGCGCGAGCGTGGTCGAGGAAGCCCGCGTCGTCCAGGCGCCCGGTTTCGAAGAGCTTGTCGTGGAACTCCCAGAACTTGCCTTGCTTCTGCGCGGCGAGCGTGGCGACCGCGGAGGGCTGCGAGCGACCGTGCATCTCCAGGGCGTTGTGGCGGAAGACGACCTTTACCTTGCCGGGGAAGTCCATGACGAGTTGCTTGATGGGATCGTGCGAGCGGCGGCAGACCGGGCACTGGAAGTCCGAGAACACCGTCACGAGCACCATCGGATCTTTGTCGACGCCGAGGTACGGCACGCGATCGGCCGGCGAGCCTGCGATCTTCGAGAGATCGGCGCCCTTACCGGCACCCTCGTCGCTCTGGCTGTCGAGGCTCTGCGGCTTGGCAGCGGCGACCGGCGCGGGGGCCGGGGCAGCTGCCGCGGGAGCCGGAGCCGCCGCGGCCGGTGCCGCCGCCGCCGGGGCCGGTGCAGGGGCCTCGGGCGCGGCCGCGGTCGGGGCAGCCGGCGGCGCCATCACGGGCACGGCGGCCGGGCGGGCGTCCATGCGGCCGACCAGGAAGCCGGCGACGGCCAGGACGGCGGCGATCGCGTATGCGTTGGACTTCTCCATCATGCACTCCTGCGCGGACGTTCGCGTCCGCGCCG
Source organism: Pseudomonadota bacterium (assembly GCA_041163625.1). Classification (GTDB taxonomy): domain Bacteria; phylum Myxococcota_A; class UBA9042; order UBA9042; family UBA9042; genus JACKFC01. The sequence goes on from JBEARB010000022.1 coordinate 11,690, forward strand.
CTGCAACGCCACAGGCGTCGCTGCTATTTCCGGACGATGTCGACTACTTCGCGTCGAGGCCCGCGTCGCCGACCGGGATCAGGCGCCACTTGCCGAACGAGTAGGTGACGACGCCGCGGATGCTCTTGAACTCCTTGCCGACCTCGAAGATGGCGCGGTAGTTGCCGTCGTCGCCCTGCTTCGAGAACGTGGTGCTGAAGCCCGGCGCGATCAGGACCGACTTGTCGGTCTTGTCCTTGCCTACGTAGAACTCGCCGTGCGGCTTGCCGTCGGTGCCGAGCGGCTCGTTGTCGCTGACGACCACGTTCTCGATCGAGATCAGCACGCTCTCGGCGGCCTCGTTGTCGGTCTCGGCAGCCTTGTCGCCGAGCTTGTCGAGCGTGATCGTGGTGGCGACCGGCAGCTCGGTGGCGTCGGCGACCGGCGAGATGACCTTGGCGTCGAACTGCGTGGCGCAGTAGTAGTCCTTCACGTCGCCTTCGAGGGTGACGACCGCGCCGGTCTTGAGCTTGCCGAGCTCGCCGCCGTTGGGCGCCGTGACGTACATGCCCTTCCAGAGGCCGCCGCCCTTCTCCTGCACGTAGACCGCGTCGCGATCGCCGTTCTTGCTCTTGATGGCCTTGAATTGGATCGGCGAGGCGAGGACCACGTTCTCGAGCTTCACGCCCTTGGGGCCGTTGGTGAACGAGAACTTGGTGCAGTCGAGCTTCTCCATCTCTTCCTGCATCTCCTGGATCGAGACGACCTGGCCCGAGCCGCCGGTGTCGCCGCCGGAGGTGCCGTCGCCACCGCTGGCGCCGTCGCTACCGCTCGCCGCGTCGTTGCCGCCGCCGCCGCCACCGCCGGTGTCCGAGGTGTTGTCGCCGCCGCCGGTGCCGGAGGTGTTGGCGCAGCCAGCCGCGAGGGCGCCGCAGAGGGCGGTCGAGAGGAGCAGCATCAGCTTCGAAGATCGCAGTCGCATCGTGTCGTTCTCCCAGGTCGCGGGGGGCTCCGCGATCGCGCCGCCCTCGTTCGGTGCGGGCCGTCCGCGCGGCAGGGTAGGTTCTGCTCTCGGGGGGCGTCAACCGCGCGGCTCGCTTGCACTCGCTTCGCCGCACGATCGCGCTTCGCGGCAGGGCGTGCCCCCCTCGTTTCCGGAGCTGCTTCTGGTCTCCGAGCAAGGAACAGTTGGTCTAAAGGTGTCTATTTGTTGATGATTCCAGCGTTCTCACGGCACCTGCGATTTCTTGACGCCCGCATGCCCCCACCATACCCTCGCCCGTGGCCCATTCTATCCGTGGGCAGGAGCGCGAACGCATGGCAGCGCAGCACGTTGTGGGCCTGGATATCGGCACCTCGTCGATCAAGGTCTGCCAGCTCAAAGAGACCAAGAAAGGTCCGCAGCTCGTGGCGTTCGACTCCATCATGCTGCCGCCGGACACGATCCGCGACGGCCAGGTGATGCACGCACCGCAGCTCTCGGACCGAATCCAAGAGGTCTTCGGGCTGAACAAGATCCGCAACCGGCGCGCGGCGATCTCGCTCTCGGGCAACGCCGTCATCATCAAGAAGATCTCGCTGCCCGAGATGACGGTCGAGGAGCTCGAGGACTCCATCCAATGGGAGGCCGAGCAGTACATCCCGTTCGATATCAAGGACGTGAACGTCGACGCCCAGATCATCAACCCGAACGCGGGCCAGGGTCAGATGGACGTGCTGCTGGTGGCCGCCAAGCGCGCCATCATCGACGAGTTCGCCGAGGTCGTGCGCGACGCGCGCATCGAGCCCGCCGTGGTCGATGTCGACGCCTTCGCGCTCTACAACTGCTTCGAGCTCAACCACGAGGTCCCGCGCGACGAGACCGTGGCGCTCGTCAACATCGGCGCCTCGACCATCAACATCCACATCGTCGCCGGCGGCGTGAGCTCGTTCACCCGCGACATCACCACCGGCGGCAACCTGCTCACCGAGGAGATCTCCAAGCAGTTCGCGGTGCCGTGGGAAGAGGCCGAGCACATGAAGACGTCGTCCGAGACGACGCTCTCGATGTCCGGCGTCCTGCGCGAGGTGCAGCGCATCAGCGAGCGCGTCAGCGAACAGATGGTCAGTGAAATCCAGCGCTCGCTCGACTTCTTCGCGGCCACCTCGATGAACGCGGAGATCTCGACGATCTATCTCTCGGGCGGAGCCGCCCTGCAGACCGGCTTGATCGAGGGACTCGAGCGCCGCCTCGGCGCCGACGTGCGGGCCATCAACCCGTTCCAGAACGTCATCGTCGATCCCAAGAAGTTCGACCTCGCCAGCCTGCAACGCATGGCGCCGATCGCGGCGATCGCGGTCGGGCTCGGCTGTCGCGCCCGGGGGGACCGCTCGTGATCGGCATGCTCGCCATGATCCGCATCAACCTCGCCGGCAGCGCCAAGGGCAAGCGCCGGCGCGGCCGGGGCGTGCCCGATATCCCCAACGTCGGCGTGCTGCTCTTCGTGTTGCTGCTCGTGATCGAGGGCGCCGTGCTCTACTCGATGCACGCCTCGGCCAGCGAGCGGGCGGATTCGCTCTCGCGCAAGGTCCGCAAGGCGAAGATGGAGCTCGAGGCGGCCAAACAGCTGCACGCCGAGATGGGCGCGGTCAAGAAGGAGGTCACCGAGCTCCGCAAGACCGCGCTGCTCTTCGACGAGCTCGAGGGCGAGAAGAAGGGGCCGGTCGGTGCGCTGACCTACCTCTCGTTCATCCTCAAGCCGCGTGACGAGGCTGCCACCCCGACCGAGGAGCTCAAGCAGCTCGAGGCCGCCGGCTGGCGCACCACCTGGGACGCCAACCGCGCTTGGTTCACTTCGCTGCGCGAGGCCGAGGGCGAAGTCACGCTGCAGGGCGAGGCGCTCGACCACGAGGACGTCGCCGAAGTCCTGCGCCGCCTGGAGTCGGCGGCTCATTTCCGGGACGTGCAGCTGGTCTTCCAGGAGCGTCGGCGCGACGGCACGCTCAGGATGGAGCACGTCGCGTTCACGGTGAAGGCCACGCTCATCTACTTGGTCGAGCCGTACCTGACCGCCGAGCAACGCGCCGAAGCCGCGGCTGCTGCCGAGGCCGCCGCCGCAGAGGCCGCCGAGAAGGCTGGCGAGGGCGCCGCCGAGGGCGCCGAGGCCGGCAAGGACGACGGCACCCTGCGGCGGCTGCCCTCCGAGCGCGCGCCGCCCTCGCAGCGCAACGCCGACGACGTCGTCGTGGTGCCGCCGCCCGCGCCGGCGAGCGCCGCCGAGCCTGCCGCCGACGAGCCCGCGGCCGACGCGCCGCCGCCCGCGGCCGATGCGCCGATCGTGCCGCGCCCGGCCGAGCCCGCGGCAGAGGAGGGCGCCGAGCGATGATGGAGCAATTCCTCAAGCTGCCCCCGGCGCAAAAGGCAGGCGTGCTGCTGGCGATCCTCGCGGTCATCGGTGCCGGTGCCTACTTCCTGCTGATCGATCCGGAGCTCACGCGCACGAAGCAGAGCGAGCGCGATCTGGACTCGGCCACCGCCGAGACGCAGGGGCTCTCGCAGGTGGCGACGCCCGAGGCGCTCGAGCAGCTGCGCAAGCTCAAAGACGAGTTGGTCGAGGCCGACAAGGAGAATCGCAAGATGCTCCCGTCGGCGGCCGAGGTGCCCGACCTGATCGAGACGATCCAGAAGGACGCCCTACAGAACAACCTGGTCGTGAGCCGCTTCGACCGCCTCGAGACGCGCCACCAGGACTTGGTCGACGCGGTGCCGGTGCGGATGACCGTGACGGGGTCGCTGCTCGACCTGCTGACGTTCCTGCGCACCTACGCGGGGCCGACGCGGCGTGTGATCCATCTGCGCGGGCTCTCGATCGAGGTGGTTCCGCCGCAGCTCGGAGAGCTCGAGAAGGAGTTCAAGGCGTCGTTGCCGCCCGAGCTGCAGCGCCGCGGTGAGAGCCTGACCGAGGCCGAGAAGCAACTGCAGAACATCGAGGTCTTCTCGCTCGGTCGCAAGAAGTCGGTGGTGCGCGCGACGTTCACCGCCTACGCCTACACCTGGACCGGATCGCCGCCGCTCGAGGGCACCGAGACCGGTCCGGAAGGCAAGCGCAAGAGGACGTGATGCCGGTGACGCGCTTCCCATGGCTGCTGGTGGTGGCGTTGCTCGCGAGCGTGATGCTCGTGGGCTGCGACGACGACAAGCCGCGCCGTCGCCCGGCCGAGGGCCCGCCGCCCGAGCCGACCGGCCCCGATCCGGTGCTGGAGAAGTGGGACCTGCTCGGAGAGAACCCGCGCTACAAGCCGCTCTCCGAGCTCTACACCCGCTACGCCGAGGCGAAGGTCGACGATCTGGCCAACCCGATGCTGCCGAACCTCGTGTTGTTCACGCCGCGCCCGATCATCGAGAAGCGCGACGAGGACGATCCGATGAACAAGGGCTGCGGCGTGCCCGGCAAGCCGGCCTGCTCGATCATCGAAGAAGAAGACGACAAGCCCGTCGACCCGCGCGCCCGTCGGCCGCTGGCCGACTACAAGGTCATCATGCTGATGACCGGCACCGCGCGCCCCAAGGCGCTGGTGACCGACAGCCTCGGTGGCCGCTTCACGCTCGAGCGCGGAGACCCGCTCGGACAGGAAGGTGGGCGCGTCAAGGCGATCCTGCAGTACAAGATGCTGGTGGGCGTACCGGGTCAGGCCGATCCGTACGTCTTCAGCCTCGAGCCCCCGCTCTCGGAACTCGCGTCCGAGGGAGAGGAAGCCGAGCAGAAGCAAGAGTTCTGAGCGCGTAGGAAGTGAGGGAGGACCCCGTGAACCGATCCGGGACGAGCAGCCGCCTCGTCGCAGCGACCCTGGCCGTCAGCCTCCTCGGGCCCGGTCCGGTCGCGTTCGCGACGCCGCAGCGCGCCACGCAGCAGAAGGCGACCATGAACGCGATCGCCGCGGTGGACGTCGCCGAAGCGACCGACACCACGGTCATCACCGTTCGGGGCGAGGCCGCACCGACCTTCACCACGTTCCGCCTCGACGCGCCGGCACGCCTGTTCGTCGACATCGCCGGCGGAGATCCGTCCGCGATCGAGCGTCCGACCCTCGTGCAGAACGGCGTCGTCCGCTCGGTCGAGGTCGTGCCCTTCCGCCAGCGCAACGCCACCTACGCCCGCGTCGTCGTGACCTTCGACAAGGACGCCCTGTACCACGTCCGCGCCGACGGCAACGCCGTCGTCATCGTCGTCGACGGCACCGACCGCCAGCTCTCCGCCGAGCAGACCCGCACGATCGCGGAGAACTCCGAGGCCGCGCGTAGCGCCGCCGCACGCGAGCGCGAGTTGCTCGAGAACATGCGCGCCATCCGGGCTCGCGAGCAGGCCGCCGAGACCGAGCGTGCGCGCGCCGAGGCCGAGCGCGACCGGCTCGCCAAGGAGCTCGAGGCCGTCCGTTCCGGCAAGGAGAAGGCCAAGAGCGTCGCGCAGCTCGAGCAGGCCGCGGCCGCCGCCGGCCAGCGTCTGCGCGACAGCGAGGGTGCGCTCGCCGGCATCCAGCAGCAGCGCGCCGCCCTGCGCAAGGACCTCGACCGCGAGCGCGAGAGCCTCGCCGCCGCCGTCGCGCAGCGTCGTGCCGAAGAGGCCCGCATCGCGCTGCTCCGTGAGCAGATCGAGAAGGCTCGCACCGTGACCGTGCAGCGTGACGAGCGCCGCATCGCCGAGATGGAGCAGAAGCTCTCGCAGGCCCAGCAGACCGCCGCCGCGCTGCGCGACGAGGTCAAGGCCGCCCGCGAGGCTCGCCGCACCGCGCAGGCCGAAGAAGTCGCCCGCCTCAAGGCTGAGATCGCGCGCCGTGACGTGGCGCTCGAGCGCAAGCTGAAAGAGGCCGGCAGCCAGAGCGCCGCCGCGCGCGCCGAGGCGGAGCGCGCCCGCGCCGAGCTCGAGCGCACGCGCCGCGATCTGGCGGGTGCCCAGCGTAGCCTCGCCGACGCCCAGCGCCTCGACACCGAGCGCGCCGCCGCCGAGAAGAAGTGGCAGCTCGCCGAGCAGCGTGCCGAGAAGGCGCTCCGCGATCTCGCCGCCGCTCGCCAGCAGATGGCCGGCATCGCCGAGAAGGAAGCCGCCGCCCGCCAGCGCGCCGAGCAGGTCGCCGCGCTCCTGCAGCGCCGTGAGGCCGAGCTCGCCGCGACCCGTGACGCGCTCGCCAAGCGCGACGCCCGCCTCGGCACCGCCCTCGAAGAGGCCCGCCGCCGCGAGGCCGAGGCCAACAAGGCCGGCCGCAAGCAGGAAGCCGCCGCTGCCGCCGCCGAGCGGGCTCGCCTCGAACAGGCGCGCGGGGCGCTGCAGCAGCGCCTCGACGAGCAGGCCCGGACCCTCGACGCCATGCGCACCGAAGCCCAGCAGAACGCCGCCGCGCGCACCCGCGCCGAGCAAGAGGCCGAGCGCCTGCGCAGCTCGCTCGTCGAGCGCGAGAAGCAGCTCGCTGCACTGCAGGCCCGCAGCGCCGGCAACGACAAAGACAAGAAGGTCGCACAGGAGGCGAAGCAGCGCGCCGCGTCGCTGCAGGCCGAGGCCGCTCGTCTGCGTGCCGAGCTCTCGCAGCGCGCCGCCGCCCGTGAGAAGGAGCTCGACGCGATCGAGGCCCAGCTCGGCCGCCGCGTCGCGGCCGTGCAGGCGGAACTCAGCGCCGCCAAGAAGGTCAACGAGTCGCTCGAGCAGCAACTCGGCGCCGCCCGCGAGCTCGCCGCGCGTCGCAGCGCCGAGGCAGCAGAGGCCAAGGATCGCGCCAGCCGCGTGGCGAATCTGCTCGAGGAGCGCGAACAGGAGCTGCGCAAGGTGCGCGAGGAGCTCACCCGCCGTGAGGCGCTGATCGAGGCCGAAAGCCGCCGCGCCGCCGAGCGCGAGCGCGCCGCCCGTGACGCCGGCCGCAAGAAAGAGGCCGCCGCCGCTGCAGCCGAGCAGCGTCGGCTCGCCACCGAGCGCGCTGCGCTGAACCAGCGTGTGCAAGAGCAGGACCGCGCGATCCGCGCCGCCCGAGAGGATGCCGAGCGCAACGCGGCGGCGAAAATCGCGGCCGAACGCGAGGCCGCCGAAGCCAAGGACCGCGCCAGCCGCGTCGCGAACTTGCTGCAGGAGCGCGAGCAGGAGTTGCGTAAGGTGCGCGAGGAGCTCTCGCGACGAGAAGCGTTGATCGAGGCGGAGAGCCGTCGCGCCGCCGAGCGCGAGCGCGCCGCCCGCGACGCAGGCCGCAAGAAGGAGGCCGCCGCCGCCGCCGCCGAGCAGCGGCGGCTCGCCACCGAGCGCGCTGCGCTGAACCAGCGTGTGCAGGAGCAGGACCGCGCCGTCCGCGCCGCGCGTCAGGAAGCAGAGCGCAACGCCGCCGCGAAGGTCGCCGCCGAGCGCGAGGCCGCCGAGTTGCGTCGCGAGCTCGACAAGCGCAGCGCCGCGCTCGCCGCCCTCGCCAAGAAGGGCGCCGACGGCGAGAAGGCGCGCGCCCGCCTGGCCGACGCGCAGCGTCGCGTCGACGAGGTCCGCAGCCGGATGGAGAAGCAACTCGCCGAGCGCGACGCTCGCCTGCGTGCGGTCGAGTCCGAGACCAGCGCGCGCCTCGCCGAGACGCGCAACGAGCTCGTCGCCGCGCAGCAGGAGAGCGCCGCCAAGGAGAAGGCGCTCGCCGAGTCGCGTCGTCGCGAGAGCGCCGAGCGCGAGCGCGCCGAGGCCGCCGAGAAGCGCGCGGCTCAGGTGCGTGGGCTCTTGCAGGAGCGCGAGAAGGAGCTCGTCGGTCTGCGCGACCAGCTGAGCGCGCGGGAGCGCGAGGTCGCCCAGCAGCTCGCCGCTGCCCGCGAGGCCGAGCGTCGCGCGCTCGCCGCCGGCAAGGGCAAGGAGGCCCAGCGCGCGGCCGCGGAGCGAGCGCGCCTCGAGACCGCCCTCGGTGGCCTGCGCAGCGACCTCGATCGCAGCCAGCAGGAGCTCGGCACGGCCAAGGCCGAGGCGGCGCGTCACGCGCAGGCGGCGCGCGAGAGCGAGCAGCGCGCGGCCGAGCTGTCGCGCACGTTGGCGGCCCGCGAGGCCGAGTTGACGGCGCTGCGCAACCAGAAGGGCAAGTCCGAGTCCGGTGATTCGGCCCTCGCCGACGCCGAGCGTCGGGTGGCGGCCGCCCGCGAAGAGGTCAAGGCGGCGGCGGCCGCGCGCGAGGCATCCGAGAAGCGCCTCGCCTCGCAGCTCTCCGAGCGTGTGGCGGCGGTGCGGGCGGAAATGGAGCAGGCCGCGCAGCGGCGCGAGGCGACCCTGCGCGCGAACTACGAGAAGGAGATCGAGGCGGCCGAGCGTCGCGCTGCGGCGGTGGCGCGAGCGTCCGAGGCGCGTGCGGCCAAGGTCACCGCGCTGCTCGACGAGCGCAGCGCGCAGCTCAACGCGCTGAAGAACGAGACCGAGGCGCGCGTCGCGACGCTCGAGAAGCAGCTCGAGGCCACGCGTCAGCGCGCTCAGGCAGCGCAGACTTCGGGCCGTCGCGCCGAGGCCAAGGCGATGAACCGCGAGATGGCCATGATCCGTCAGGGTCTGGTCACCGCGCGCCGCGAGCTGAAGCAGCGGGACGCGGCGATCGACAAGGCGCGGCGCGAGGCCAAGGCCGAGTCGGCCAAGCGTGAGCAGGCTGAGCGCCGCAGCGCCGAGCTCTCGCAGGCGCTGGCCAAGCGTGCGGGCGAGCTCTCGCGTCTGCGCGCAGACCGACAGGCCGATGCCGCGCGCGTCTCCGAGGCGCAACGCGCCCTGGACGAGACCCGTCGCCGCCTCGAGACCGAGAACGCCAAGCTCGACGCGGAGGTGCGCGCGACGCATCAGCGCCTCGAGGCCCGCATCGCCGAGACGCGCGCCGAGCTCGAGAAGGAGTACGCCGCCCGCGAGCAGGCGCTGCGCAAGTCGCACGCCAGCCGCGAAGCCGCTTTGCGCGAGGCGCTGGTCGCCGAGCAGCAACGCCGCAAGGAGGCCGAGGCGCGCGGCAGCGATTCGGCGCAGCCGGCCTCGCTCGACGGTTTCGTGCGTCGTCAGCAGACCCGCATCGCGATCCTCGAGGCCCGCGCCGAGCGTGAGCGCGAGGCCCGTGAGCGTGAGCGTGCGCGCGTCGCCGAGGAGCAGCAGCGCGCGGCCAAGCTCGAAGCCGAGCTGGCGGCGACGCGCCGCAAGGCGACCGGCGACGACGAGGTTCGGCGCCGCGCCGAGGTCCTCGCGGCCCAGTTGGTCGAGAAGCGTCGTCGTGAGGAAGAGGCCGCCGAGCGTGCTCGTGTCGCCGAGCAGGAGCGGCAGCAGATTCGTCAGCAGGCTGCGCTCGAGCGGATGCGTGCGCGGGGTGGCGCTGGCGCCGCGGCCGACGAGAAGAAGGCCGACGCCGGCAAGGCTCGCATCCTCGACCTGAAGATCACCGCCGAAGGCCGCACGCGCGGTCAGGTGATGCTGCCGATCGACGGCTCGCCGACCTACGAGGTGCTCAGCCGCACCGAGCATCGTGTGGTGCTACGCATCGCCGACGCCCACCTACCCGAGCATCTGCAGCGCGTCTACGACACCCGCAGCCTGCGCGGCCCGATCGAGCGGGTCACGGCATTCTCGCCGACCAACGCTCGCGGCGAGGCGCGCGTGGTGGTCGACCTCATCGGCCGTACGAGCTCGGCGGTGAGCCTGCGCGACGGGCATCTGGTCTGGGACTTCGTGCGCAGCGACCCGGCACCGGGCAACGCAGCGCAGGCGCGGACGCCGCGGCCGGTCTGGGTCGGTGGCGACGTGCGCGCTCGCGCGCCGCAGCCGGTGATGGGCCCCGAGGACGGCGACGCCGGTGGTGGCGGCAGCGCCGCGAGCGCTGATGGCGCCGGCGTCAACGCGAACCCGATCAAGACGCCGTGGCGCAAGACCCGCCGCTACACGGGCAAGCGCATCAACCTGACGATCAAGGACGCGGACATCCAGCACGTGCTGACCTTCCTCGCGAAGGAAGGCAACGTGAACATCATCGCGGGTCCCGAGGTCGCGGGCACGGTCACGTTCCACCTCGAGAACATCCCGTGGGACTTGGCGCTCGACGTGATCTTGCGCGCGCGTGGTCTCGACTACGTACGGCAGTCGGGCGTGATCCGCGTCTCGACGGTCGAGAAGCTGAAGAAGGAGTTCGACCTCGAGGTCGAGCGTCGGCAGAAGCTCGAGGACGTCAAGCAGCTCGTCGTCCGCATCATCCCGGTGAACTACGGCAACAGCTCCGAGCTGATGAAGCAGGCGCGGGATCTGCTCTCGAAGAAGGGCACGGTCAGCGTCGACAAGCGCACCAACGCCTTGATCGTCAAGGACACCGAGGAGCATGTCGCGGCGGTCGAGGAGATGATCCGCAAGCTCGACGCGCAGACCCCGCAGGTCCTGGTCGAGGCGCGCATCGTCGAGGCGTCGTCCAACTTCACCAAAGAAGTCGGCATCCAGTGGGGCGGCAACGTCGCCGCTGCGAGCGTCTACGGCAACGAGACCGGCTTGGCCTTCCCCTCGGTGGTCGGCGTGGCCGGTGGTGCCGACGGCGGCCAGGCGAACAAGGACGGCGTCGCGATCAACACGCCGAACTACGCGGTCAATCTGCCGGCGGCGGCGGGTCAGGGCGCTGGTGGTGCGATCGGCATCACGCTCGGTTCGCTCGGCGGCGCGGCCAACTTGAACCTGCGCCTCTCGGCTGCGGAGTCCGAGGGCACGGTGAAGATCGTGTCGAGTCCGAAGGTGATGACGCTCGACAACAAGACCGCGCAGATTCGCCAGGGCATCTCGATCCCGATCTCGGTGGTCTCGGCGCAGGGCGTGCAGACGCGCTTCTTCAACGCCGACCTGCGCTTGCAGGCGACGCCGCACATCACGCAGGACGGCAACATCCTGATGCAGATCAACCTGACCAAGAACGAGCCGGATTTCTCGAACCGCGCCGCCGACGGTAACCCGACCATCACCCAGCGCGAGGCGCAGACCGAGCTGCTGCTCGGCGACGGTGAGACGACGGTGATCGGCGGCATCTACACGCGGTCCACCTCGGAGTCGATCAAGAAGGTCCCGTTCTTCGGTGACCTGCCGCTGATCGGCGCGCTGTTCCGCAATCGGTCCGAAGAGGACAAGCGCACCGAGCTGCTCATCTTCATCACGCCGCGCATCGTGAACCGAGCGCAGTCGATGACGGTCGGAAAATGAGGTCCACCATGACGACGCAACCCGTGACGCGAATCCTGGTCGGCGCCCTGCTGCTGCTCTCGGCTGGTCTGACCGGCTGCGATCAAGCCAACCCGGCGTCGCTCAACCTCAACGGCTGCATCCCCGCCCTCCGCCAGCAGATCGGCATTGGTGCGCTCGGTGAGTGCTACCCCGAGGAGGGCGCACGCTTTCGCAGCCACGGCACGTTCGATCTGATGGTCTACAACAAATACGACTACTTCCCCGAAGTGGCGAACAAGATGCCGCAGACCCAGACGGTCTCGGGCAACACGCAGGAGCACCTGCGCTCGGACGCCTCGACGGTCACGCTGACCGGCGCGCTGGTCTCGCTCGACTTCAACCCCGCCGCCACGGGTCCGCTCTCGAGCTGGAACCCGCCCGCGTCGTCGCTGAGCTGGTACGTTCCGCTCGCGGGCATGGTGCTGGGCAACGATCGCTGGCGTGGCCGCTTTCCGGCGATCCC
>JBEARB010000023.1:0-27102 GCA_041163625.1 Pseudomonadota bacterium
CGAGGTCCACCTGCACGGCTGCCGGGTCGAGAACGTCGGAGCCGGCGCCGCCCTGGACGTGCGCGGCACCCCGCACCAACGACCGGACGTCGCGTTGGTCGACTGTGCGCTGCTCGGCGAGCCCGAGGTCGCCGGCGATGTCGACAGCCGCCGTCGCGTCCGTCGCGACGCCGCCGCGGCCGGATGAACGCCGGCACCATCGCTTTCCGCTGTCCCGTCTGCCTCGGCCAGCTCGACGACGTCGACGCCGCCGAGCCCGTCTGCGCGGCCGGGCACCGCTATCCCCGTGAACACGGCGTGCTGCGCCTGCTGCCCCCAGATCAGCGCGTGCGCCTTGATGCCTTCGACGCGCTGGTCCGCCGTGACCGCGAGCTGGCGGGGGTGCAGCAGCGCCCCTTCGACTATCCGAACCTGCCGGCCGCCGCAGCGGACGACGACGCCGAGTGGCAGGAGCGCACCGCCGACCTCGCGTGGTTGCAGGCGACCCTGCGGCGGCACCCACGTCGATTGCGCAGCGTCGTCGAGGTCGGCCCCTACAATGGCTGGCTGACGCACCATCTCGTGCGGATGGGCATGGACGCGACCGCGCTCGACTTCTTCCGCGACGACCGCCACGGTCTCGGCGCGCAGCGACACTACGCCGAGCGTTGGCGCGCGGTGCAATGCGACCTGCGGCGACCCGAGCTGCTCGCGACGCCGGTCGACCTCGTCGTGCTCAACCATGGCCTGCACTTCTTGCCCGAGCCGGTGGCGCTGTTGCAGGCGTGGATGCGGCGGGTCGCGCCCGGCGGGCTCCTGGTCGTGTTCGGGGTGCAGATCGTCCGGGACGCGCGGCGGCGCCTGCGCGAGCTCGAGGCCCTGCGCGCGCGCGGCGAACGCGCGGGTGGCGAGCTCTTCCCGTTTCGTGGCCCCGGATTGTTCCGGCCGGCCGACGCTCGCGCGATGCGCCGCCTGGGGCTGCGTCTGCAGCCGTCGCTGGAGCGACCGCTGGGCTGGCTCGCCGCGACCGTCGATCCGCGTCGCCCGCAGCGCTATCGCGGCGTTTGGAGCGCCAGCCCACGCGCCTGATGGGCGTAGTAGGCCGCGAGCGCGCAGCCGACCAACGTACTCGAGAGCAGCGCGCCGAGGACGCCGAGCAGCGGCAGCAGCGTGAGGTTGCCGAGCACGTTGGCGACCACGCCGGCGGTGGCGGCGCGCAGCACGCGTCCCTCGCGACCGGCCTTGTACAGGGCGTAGATCGCGGGGGTCTGCACGAACATCTGCGCGACGAAGACGACCGCGACCGCGAAGGTCCGGGCATCGAAGGGCATCGCGTACCCGTAGCGCAGCAGCGCGCCGACGCCCAGACTACCGACCAGCCCGACGCCGAGCCCGAGGGCGCCAAAGCGCATCGTCAGCCGCAGCAGCGCGTCTTGCTCCATGCGATAGATGCGGCGCACGAAGGGCAGCAGCAGCAGCCCAGCGATCGACTGCAGCCAGAGCAGCATGTTGATCAGCACCGCGTAGCGCGCGACCGCCGCCCCGTCGAGCATGGCCGAGACGCAGTACAGGTCCGCCCGCGAGCCGAGCATCCCCGTCGCGCCGAGCAGGAAGAAGGGCAACCCGGCGCGGAGCAGCAATGCGTCGTCGTTCCGGCCACTCGGTGCGCTCGTGCCTGCCCGCACCTCCGGAAACAATCCGAGCAGGCCCGCTGCGCGTATCGCCTCGCCGATGCATGCGAGCGCGATCAAGGTCGCGCGCGAGGCGTCGCCCAGACCGACCACGCCCCCGAGCATCGCGAGCGTCGCGAGCGCATCGACCGCGGCGGCGCGGAGGAACCGCTGCTCGTGCAGCACAACGGGTTCGAAGGCGAGGCTGACGGCCCGCAACGCCAGCCAGACCGCGCCACCGCCGACCAACCAGAGCGGCCAGCCCGTCGCGGCGCCGAAGCCGCCGACCACGACGGCGACCAGCGGCAGCAGCCAGCGTGCGCGGGCGCCGAGGTGGGCACGGAAGGTCGGGCCGAGCGGCGCGTCGTCTCGCGCGAGCGTGCGCATCACCTGTTCGCGTTGGCCCCAGTTCACGACGTGCGCGCCGAGCTGCAGCGCCAGCGTGACCTGCACCCACGCGCCCCAGGCGGCTTCGCCGTGGCGCCGCACCACGGTCATCGAGACCAGCACGCCGAGCACGGTCGGCAGCAGGCTCTGCACCGCGTGGCGGGCGACGCGGCCGGCGGCGGCGCGCAGGCGGTCGGGTCCGAAGCTCGTGCGCGGCGGCGTCATCGTCGCGCAGGGTGCCGCATGGGGCCGGCGCCGCCAACGCGGACAGATCGATCCGCGCGCTCGTGCGTCGGAGCCGAGAGACGCGGGAGGTGCGATGGCTGTGACCGAGACGCGCGACCGAGGAAAGGAGGTGCGAATCCTGGTGCTCGCGGTGCTGGTCGCCGCGGGGGTCGGCTTCGCGCTCGCGTCGAGCGCCGTAGATCTGCCATCGCCCGCCGATCGCGCGCCGCCCGACGTGGGAGGTCGTGCCGACGCGAGCGTCACCGCCACACCACGCTACCGTCGCTCGCGCGCGTTGATCGTCGGCGTCGACGCCTACGACCATCTGCCGCCGCTACGTGGCGCCGAGCGCGATGCCCGCGCCGTCGCCGCCGCGTTGGCCCGTCGCGGCTTCGAGGTCGAGGTCCTGCTCGGCGCCGCCGCCGATCGCGCCGCGCTGCTGGATCGACTGCAACGCACGCTGCCCTCGACACTCGGACGGGAGGACCGCCTCGTCGTCTACCTCGCCGGTCACGGCGTCGCCGGGCCCGCAGTGGACGGGGAACTCCCGCAGGAGGGCTATTTCCTGCCGGCCGCCGCCGACCCGGCCGCCGCGGCGCGCGACGGCGTCGGCTTCGGCGCGCTACTCGGGTGGCTCGATGCCCTGCCCGCGCGCCACGTCTTGCTGCTCGCCGACGCTTGCCATGCCGGCTTGGCGTTGACCGAGCGTGGGGCTCCGGCGGCGGTCGCGGCCGATTTGCGCTTCGCCGCGCGCCGTCCCGTCCGGGTCGCGTTGGTCGCCGGCGCTCGCGACGAGCCCGCCAACGCCCTCGCCGGCCGCGGCGTGTTCACCCGCCACGTCCTGCGCGGCATCGACGGGGCGGCCGACGCCAACGCCGATGGTTGGGTCAGCAGCGACGAGTTGGTCGCCTATGTGCGGCCGGCGGTCGCGCGCGACGTGCACGCGCGCTGGGGCGCAGCGCAGCATCCGCAGAGCGCTCGCCGCGGCGAGGGGACGTTCTTCTTCGCGACGCAACCCGGCGGGCCCACGCTGAGCGAGCACGACGACACGGACGTTGCCATCGCGGCCGCTGCGGTCGAGACCGGCGAGTTCGCCGCCGCGCTGGAGCTCAGGCGCCGCGAGCTGCAGCGGCTGGTCGCCGGTGCGCGTCCACAGGACGCGGGGGCTCGCCTGGCGCTGCGACGCGCAGAGGCGGCGTTGGTCGCCCTGACGCCGCCACGGGCGATGGCGTGGCATCCGGTGCCGGCCGGGGCGTTCCGCATGGGCAGCCCGCCCGACGCCCGTCCGCGCGACCCCGACGAGCGCGAGGCCGTGGTCGTGCTGCGCCACGCCTTCGAACTCGCCGAGACCGAGGTCACGCAGGCGCAATGGGCCGAGGTGATGGGCACGACGCCCTCCACGTTCGCGGATTGCGGCGGCGATTGTCCGGTCGAAGACGTGACGTTCTGGGACGCGCTGGCGTACTGCAACGCGCGCTCGGCGAGTGAAGGGCTGCCGGCGTGCTATGCGCTGGAGGGCTGCGATCTGGGGCGCGACGGGCGGCTGCGTTGTGACGCGGCCCGGTTTTCCGGCACCGATTGTCGCGGCTATCGCTTGCCGACCGAGGCCGAGTGGGAGCGGGCGGCCGCGGGCGCGGATGCGCCTGGACTCGACGCGGTCGCTTGGTACGCAGGCCGGGTCGTCGCTGCCGACCAAGCGTCTCCCGTCAAAGTGTCTGGCACCTTCTCGGGCGTTCCCCCCCGACATGTGTCTGGCACCTTTCCCGTCGCGCAATTGGAGGCCTCGCCGGGCGGGCACTACGACCTCCTCGGCAACGTCTGGGAGTGGACCTGGAGCGGCGAGCACCCCGGTCCGCACGCCGCCGATGGCCCGGCCCGCGTCACCCCGGCCCGTCGCGTCGCGCGAGGCGGCGGCTGGTACAACCCGGCCCGCGACTGCCGAGTCCCCAATCGCTTCGTGCTCTCGGGCGACGCGCACTATTTCAACGTCGGACTGCGGCTCGCGCGCACGCTGCCGGATGCGGTCGCGACCGCCGAGGAGGTCGCACGATGAGCGCGAGCGAACGAGGCGGGCCACGCCATGCGCGTCGGCGTAGGTGGGCCACCGCCGTGGTCGTGCTGTTGGCCGGCGGATTCGGGTGGTGGGTCGGCGGCGGCACGCTGCGGGATTGGCTGCGCGACAACGGCCCGGAGTGGACCGAGCGCGGCCCGAGTCGCGGGCAGATGAAGGCGGTGCGGGCGCGTCTGAGCGCTTCGCTGCGGGCGTCGGGATTCACCCCCCGCTCCCCGGCGCTGCTGCGGGTGATCAAGTCCGAGCGCAAGCTCGAGGTCTGGCTGCGCAAGGGCCCTCGCTTCGAGCGTTTTCGCAGCTACGCGATCTGCTCGTTCAGCGGCGACCTCGGTCCCAAGCAGCGCGAGGGTGATCTGCAGGCGCCCGAGGGTTTCTACAGCGTCTCGCGTCGGCAGCTCCATCCCGGCAGCGCCTACCACCTCGCGATGAACGTCGGCTATCCGAACGCCTACGACCGCGCACACGGGCGCACGGGCTCGGCGATCATGGTGCACGGCAGCTGCGTGTCGATCGGCTGCTTCGCGATGACCGACGCCGGCATCGAAGAGATCTACGCGCTCGTCGAAGACGCGCTCGTCGGTGGCCAACGCGCCGTGCCGCTGCACATCTTCCCGTTTCGCATGACGCCCGGCGCCCTCGCCGCGCGCGGCGACGTACCCGAGCGCGCGTTCTGGGCCGAGCTCGAGCCGGGCTGGCAAGCCTTCGAGCGAACACGTAGACCACCACGTGTGCGCGTGCGGCAGGGGCGCTACGTCGTCTCGTCCGTCGGCTCGGTCAGCGTCGCGTCGTGCGGGATGTTGCCTGCCTCGCGATGCCAGCAATAGGTGTCGTACACGCTCCGGGCGAACGAGCGGGGCTGAAATCCCAGGTGATCACTCGCTTTCTCGTGCAGCATCTCGCGGTTGCTGTCGAGCGCGTGCAGCGACTCGAAGGTATAGAGCGGCTCCTTGCCCGTCATCCGCCCCCAGCCGACGAAGAACGGCACGCCCATCGCCGCGAGCCAGCGCGGCACGTTCATCGCCGGCGGCGCCTTGCCGGTGATGGCGGCGGCGGTGGTCGCGAGCGCCTTCACGTCCCGGTAGTGGCCGGTCAGAAGGTAGGATTCGCCGCAGCGGCCGCGGGCCGGGTCACGGGCGACGAGCAAGGCGTCGACGACGTCGCGCACATCGACCCAGTTGAAGCCGCCGTCGACCAAGGAGGGCAGCCGGCGGTGGTAGAGGTCGAGGAAGACGCGGCCGAGGCGGGAGACGCCGAAATCGAGCGGACCGATCACGCCGGTCGGGTGAAAGATCACGGCGTCGAGACCTTCTTCGATCAGCGCCCGCACCTCCCGCTCGCCCTGGGCCTTCGTCCGGTCGTACCAGGGCCAGCGCGTGTCGCCCCACGGCACGCGCGGGCGGTCCTCGCGAATCGGCACGTCGAGCGGGTATTGCTGCATCGCGTGGATCGAGCTGGTGTAGAGCAGCCGAGCGCCGTTCGCGAGCGCAGCGCGGGCGACGTTGCGGGTACCGCCGACATTGACCGCCTCGACGCGACCGCCCTTGTTGCCGTCGATCGAGATCACCGCGGCGAGGTGGTAGACGAGGCTGGCGCCCTCGCAGGCGCGCAACATCGCGTCGGCGTCGGTGACGTCCGCATTCACGGTCTCGACGGGCAAGCCCTCGATCGCGCGGCGGTCGTGGTGGACGATGCAGCGGACCTGTTCGCCGCGCTCGAGCAGCGAGCGGACGAGATTGCCGCCGATATGACCGGACGCTCCGGTGATGATGATGGTCATGGCCCCTCCGTGCGCCGGGTGGCGGGCCAAACGCTAGCCGAGCGAGGCGGACCCTGTCACCCTGCGCCCCACACTTCCCCGGGGCATCACGGCCCCCGTAGGAGTGCGTGTGGCGACCGAACCGACCAGCAACACCGCGCGGCATTTGGTCCTCGGCGCGACCGGCGTGGCCGGTGACGGCATCGCGCGCCATCTGGCCGAGACGACCGACGAGCCCGTGTTCGCGCTCTCGCGGCGGGGTTCGGTGCCGGTCGGCTACGAGGCTCGCATCGACGGCGTGGCCTGCGACCTGCTCGACGAGGCGGGGCTCGCGACGCAGCTCGAGACGCTTGCGCCAACCCGGGTGTACTACGCAGCCCACGCGCATCCCGCTGGCAACGCCGGTGATCTGAATCCGCGCACGATGCAGCGCATGCTTCGCATGGCCAGCCCGTTCTCGCGCGTCTGGGACGCCCTGCCCGGCATCGGCGATGGCGTCTACGGCCTGATCGGCCGCCGCGCGGGCATCGTCGACAATGGCCGCAACGCCGCCATGTTCGGTGCGCTCGTCCGCGCCCTGCGCGGCCCCGCGGCTGCCACGGTGCGCCACCTCGCGGTGCTCACGGGCGGGCGCCTCTACGGCGTGCACCTCGGCCCGAACCTGTACCCGGGCTATCCTGGGCGGCTCGCCGAGGACTCGCCGCGGCACCCCGGTCCGTCGTGGTATTTCGCGATCGAAGAT
Source organism: Pseudomonadota bacterium (assembly GCA_041163625.1). Lineage (GTDB taxonomy): Bacteria > Myxococcota_A > UBA9042 > UBA9042 > UBA9042 > JACKFC01. The sequence continues at coordinate 6,831 of JBEARB010000023.1, forward strand.
CTGGCGTTCGACTTGGCTTCCGAGGGGCAGATCGGGGTCTCGCTGCATCGTCCGCACTTCATCTTGGGGGCTGTGCGGGGCGCGCCCTACTCCCTGATCAACGGCCTCGGGGTCTATGCAGCGCTCTGCCGCGAGGCCGGCGTGCCGCTGCGCTTCCTCGGCGGGCGCGCGGTGTACGAGGCGCGCTTCGAGGCCGCGTCGTCCGAGCAGATCGCGGCGCAGATGGCGTGGGCGGCGTGCACGCCGGAAGCGCGCGGCGAGGCCTTCAACGTCACCAACGGTGAGCCCTTGCGCTGGCCCGAGGTCTGGCCGGCGCTGGCGGCGCGCTTCGGGCTCGAGGCCGAGGTGTCCGAGCAGGCGATGCACCTCCGCGAGGTCGTCGCCGACCCGGAGGCCACCTGGAAGGCGCTGCGTGAACGCGCCGGGCTGGTGCCCATGCCGCTCGGCGCCGCCTTCCCACAGGCGTTCCTGCACCAATCCATGGTGATGACGTGGGACGTCCACTACGACATCGGCAAGGCTGAGCGAATGGGCTTTTCGGAGCGGCGCGCGCAGGTCGACGAAGTGCTGCGGCTCATCGATCGCTTGGTCGTCGACGGCACTCTGCCGCCGCTGCCGGCCCCGCCGGCGGGCGTCGCGGCGGACTGATGGACCGTCTGATCGCGATCGCCGGCGTCTTCGGCATTTCGCTCGCGGCCATCCTCTTCCACCTTGCCGCGGTCTCGCCCGCTTCCGGTGCGTTCTTCCGCGCGCTGTACGCGATGCCGCTGCTGCTCTGGATGGCGCGGCGCCACACGGTGCCGACGCGTGTGCGCTGGCTGACCTTCGGTGGCGGTGTGCTCTTCGGATTGGATCTGGTCCTCTGGCACGGGGCGATCGACCGCATCGGCACCGGATTGGCGACGGTGCTCGCGAACACTCAGGTGATCTGGGTCGGGCTCGGCTCCTGGGCGCTGCTGTCCGAGCGGCCGCCGAATCGCTTCTTCGCGGCCTTGCCGCTGATGCTCGGTGGCGTTGCATTGCTCTCCGGGCTGGGCGACGCCTCGGCGTTCGGCGCCGACCCGCTCACCGGCAGCTTGTTCGGCCTGACCGGCGCCCTGGCATACGCGGCCTACCTGATGATTCACCGACGCGCCTGTCGCGGAGAGCGGATGCCGCTCGGCCAGCTGCGTGACGCTACGGCGGGGATGGGCTTCGGTGCGCTGCTTTGCGGGCTGGCCGCAGATCCCGGCTTCTCGCTGGTCCCGACGTGGCCCGCGCACGGCTGGCTGGTGCTGCTCTCGTTGGTGGCGCAGGTCGGCGGTTGGTGGGCGCTCTCGACCGCGTTGCCGCGGTTGGGCGCGGTGCAGGGCAGCACGCTCCTGCTCTTGCAGCCGGTCGGCACGATGATCTGGGGCGGGCTGCTCTTCGCCGAAGCGCCCTCGACGCAGCAGCTGGCCGGCGCGCTGGCGGTGCTCGGGGGGCTGGCGCTGGTGCAGCTCCGTCGAGCCTGATGACAGCACGTTGTCAGCAGGCCGCTCGTCCGCTCCGATCCCCCTGACAGGATGCTGTCAGCGGTCCCTGCGTAGGGTGCCTCCCATGCCGCGGCAAGCACGCCGCGTGGGAGGAAGATGTGATGCGACATGGCAACGTGAGCTGGTGTGAGGTGACGGGCAAGGACGGCGGGGCGCTGCAGTCGTTCTACGGCGAGCTCTTCGGCTGGGCCTTCGAGCCGGCCCCGAAGATGCCCGAGTACGGCATGGTCCTGCGCGGCGATCCGGCCGAGGGTCCGGGCATCGGCGTGTCGCCGGCGCCCGAGGGTCCGGGCTGGGTCACCTTCTACGTGCAGATCGACGACCTCGAGGCGACGATGGCGGCGGCCGAGGCTCGCGGCGGCGGCGAGTCCGGCGAGGCCGCCACCGAGGATGGCGATCTTGGCCGAGAACCCGGGCTTGACCTTGGGCGCGGCGAGCAGGTCGCGCGACGCGAGCGTCGAGGCCAGCGCGGCGCCGGCGCCCATCTGCAGGACCTCGCGACGGCTCCACTCGCGGGCGCGGTCGCGCTCACGCTCGTGACGAGCGACGACGGCGTCGCTGCTCAGGCCTTCGTGGTTGGCGGTGCTGGCGAGGCGCGCGATACGCAGCGCGCGGCGAAACAGGTCGTGGTGAGGAATCGTACGGTCTCCGAGTCAGAGGGGCTGAGCGCGGACCCTACGCAGAAACATCTATACCGCGAGACCGAAAATACAAATCCTCGGATTTCTTGTTGTTCAGACCATGAAATCGGCCAGCGGGCGGCGGCTCCGCGGCGCGAGCTCGCGACCCAGGAAGGGCTCGGGCAAGGCGTCGGCCGATGCCGGCCAACCGATCGCCCATACCGCCACCAGATCCAGCGATTCGGGGAGGTCGAGTCCGGCGCGCAATCGGTCCGCGTCCCAGCCCGCCATCGGGTGACTGCCGAGGCCTCGAGCGTGCGCCTCCAGGGCTAGCGAGACGCCCGCGGCGCCGACGTCGTGCCACGCATAGCGATTGCTTTGGCCGTTCTTCTCGAAGGTGCGGGTCGCCGCCATCACGACGAAGGCCGCGGCGTGACGGCACCAGAGCTGATTGCCGACGTCGAGCGCGTCGTAGATCGCTTGCCAGCGCTGCGCAGAGGGCGAGCCCTCGCCTCGCGCGCCCACCGCGAAGCGCCACGGCTGCTCATTGGCGCACGAGGGCGCCCAGCGGGCCGCCTCGATCAGCCCCGTCAGCGTCCGAGCATCGACGTCGCGGTCTGGATCGAAGCTGCGAGGGCTCCATCGCCCCGCAATCAAGGGGTGAATCGGCTGTTCGGTGAGGGCGGGCTTGTCCATGACGAAAACTCCTCGGCCGGCCGCTGACGGCCAACCTCGCGACTCCGAACGTAGCCAGCCCACCGCCCTTGCAAAAGACGCGCATACGGCGATCTCTGTTCCACGACCGCAACGACGGTTCGATTTCGCCGCGGAGAATCGCCAATGGACATGAACGAGGTGTTGATCTTCTCACGGGTCGTCGATGCCGGGAGCTTCACGGCCGCTGGCCGCGCGCTCGATCTCCCGAAGTCGACCGTCAGCCGCAAAGTGGCAGCGCTCGAGGAGCGCCTCGGCGTCCGACTGCTCGAGCGCACCACCCGCCGCCTACGCCTGACCGAGGCCGGTTCGGTGCTCTACGAGCGGGCGCGCCGCATCGCGCTCGCGCTCGACGAAGCCGAAGCGGCGGTCGGTGAGCTTCAGGCCGAGCCGAAGGGCACGATTCGGCTCACCGCGCCCGTGGATATGGGCCACACCTGGCTCGGACCGATCATCGCGCGCTTCCTCGCTGCCTACCCCGGCGTCAACGTCGATATCGAACTCACCGGCCGCGTCGTCGACCTGCTCGCCGATGGCTTCGACGTCGCCATCCGTGCGGGCCGCTTGGCAGACTCGAGCCTGGTGGCGCGACGGCTCGGGCGTACGCGGATGTCTCTGTTCGCCAGCCCCGACTATGTCGCCTGGCGAGGCGCGCCGGAGACTCCGGACCAACTGCCCGAACACGATTTCGTGCTCTTCCGCGGCTCCAGATTCGAGGAGACCCTCTCTCTGCGGCGCGGCAACACCGAGCAGGAGGTACGCGTGCAGGGGCGGGCTTCGGCCAACGACTTCACGATGTTGCGGGCACTTTGCGTCGCGAGCAGCGGAATCGCGCAGCTCCCCGACGTGGTCGGTGCGCTCGACGTCGAGGCCGGTCTCCTGGTACCCGTGCTCGACGACTGGTGCACCGGCGAAGGGCAGGTCGCTGCCGTGTACCCATCTTCCCGGCACCTGTCGACGACGGTGCGAGCCTTCCTCGACCATCTCCGTGACGAGCTGTCGCCGCCGCCATGGGAGCTGCTGCTCGACGCGGCACGCGTCGCAGAGGTGCACGAACCGGCGCCCTGACCCTGGGATCGTCGTGTCCGAGCGAACTGTTCGAAAAAACCGACTCGGAATGGTGATCCGATCTTCCCGGCGGACTCGGTCGCGTTCCGTGGATCGTGCCGCCCGCAGGGACCGCCCTTCGCGCCGGCTTGGAGCATTGGTGGGAGGCGCATGGGCTCGCCCCAGAGCTGGCCGCCGTTGTCGACGACTCCGCCGTGGTCAAGGCGCTCGGAGGCGCGGGCGTCGGGGTCTTCGCGGCGCCGGCCCGCATGAGCGTTGCCATCGTGCACGGCTATGATGTCGAGGTGATCGGAGTGACGGACGCGATCCAGGAGCGCGCCTACGTGACGACGCGGCTCGCGACGCCGACCGAGCCCGCGCTCGTGGCAATGTGCACGTCGCTCGATGCCCGGGCGCGTACCGAGCTCGGTGATGGCGATCGAGGCTAGGCGCGCGTCGGAGACCCGCGCCCGCTACGACCTCGGCGGTTTGCGCATCCATGGGCTCGGGTCGGGGTAGCCGCCGAGATCTTCGTCCCCGCGGGCGACGATGAGTACGTCGTGCGCGAGCGGCGAATCCTTCACCGGCGCCTTCTGCACTACGATCATCGACCACTCCGCGTCGCGCAGCTTGGGACTCGCGACCACGGCGAACCCCGGCGTGGCCGGATTGCGCTCGCGCGGCTTCGGCGGCGGCGCGGGGAGGTCCTCGAGCAGGACGCCGTCGGTCTTGCCGTACACGGCCTCGTAGAAGCCTCGCAGCGCTTCGAATCGGAGGAACACGCGGTAGCGAGCGGTGTTCTCGTCGGCCGAGAGCTCGTCGGCGTCGCGCGGCAGGGCGGCTCCGAAACGAGCCACATCGGGCTGGCTCGGCGTCGCGGTCGAAGCGGTCTCGCTCATTCGCTCCTCGGCACTCGCAGCACGGCCTCACGGGCGCGCAGCAACTCGAGCTGGCGCGTCTCTTCGGGCTCGAAATGTCGACGGCAGCGGGCCTCGTAGCGCTCCGAGCTGCCGAGCTCGACCTGCTCGCCGCCGCCCGAGAGCCGCTGGGAGAAGCTCGCCGGTGCGCCACAGATCATGCAGACCGCCTGGCTCTTGGTGACGACCTCGGCGATGGCGAGCAGCGCCGGCATCGGATGGAAGGGGCGGCCGCGCGAGTCGAGGTCCAGGCCGGCGACCAGCACGCGGCAGCCGCGGTTGGCCAGGGTGTCGCAGACCTCGACGAGATCGTCGTCGAAGAACTGGGCCTCGTCGATGCCGACGACCTCGGTGCGGTGGTGGACGTGCTCGAGCAACTGGCGCGCGCCGGCGACCGGTGTCGCCGAGAGGCGGTTGTCCGAATGGCTGACCACCTCGTCGTCGGCATAGCGGGTGTCGATTCCCGGCTTGAAGACCTGGACCCGCTGGCGCGCGATGATCGCGCGGCGCAATCGGCGGATCAATTCCTCCGATTTGCCCGAGAACATCGGCCCGCAGATGACTTCGATCCGACCGCCCTGGATGCCACCGTAGACCACGCTCTCCCTCCCGCTCGGCTCGGCGCGGACGCTAGCAGAATCGAACCCGGTCGCGAAGGCCTCGCGGTGCGTTCGGCGGCGCGCGTTCTGGCGCCGCTCGCTCGGAACGAATACCCCTCGCCCCTCGCGGTGGGCTCGTCCGTCCCCCTATCGTTGGAGAGGTCGCGGTTTGCGTGTGTCGTCGGTGCCGATGCTTCGCCTCGCGTTCGGCGCGCTGCTCGCGGTCGGCACTGCGGTCGAAGCCACGACCGGCTGCGATATCGTCGACGCCTTCGAGCAGCAGACCGGATGCGGCGCGTGGTGCTACCACGACGAGGCGCACAACCTCGCCGTCACCGCGTCGGAGACCGACGACGCCGGATTCGACTCCTTCGCGGCCGGACAGCTCATCGACGGCCGACGTGGTGGCAACGCCTGGGATTCGGACCTCGGCTTCGGACCGGCCTACGAATGGGTCGGCTGGATCGAAGGGCAGCCCGGGACCACGTTGGATCTGGGCCAAAACCGCCCAGTGAAGCGGGTGCGGGTCGGCATGAGCAACACCGCCGTGGGCGGGGTGACGCAGCCTTCGGTGGTGCGCATGGCGACCAGCCTCGACGGTGAGACCTGGTCGGACGACCACCTCTTCGCGCTCGGCGACGGCAGCCTTGCCCAGATCGACGAGGGGCGGCGCGCCGACGTGGCGTTGCACATCGAGGAGCAGACGGTGCGCTTCATTCGGCTGCGGTTCGTCCGCACCGGTTGGCTCCTACTCGACGAGATCGCCGTCGACTGAGGACGCCGCGCGGGGCCGTCCTCGGTCTACGCCACGCCGCGCTCGCAACGCAGGCAGAACGGAGCCTCGGGGCGTGCCTCGAGGCGCGCCGCGGCGATCGGCTCGCCGCAGCGCACGCACTCACCGTAGTCGTCGTCGTCCAGCCGCAACTTGGCCGCTTCGATCAAGCGCAGGCGGTGCTCCAGCCGGCCGACGCGCGCCACCGCCATCTGCTGCGCCTGCATCGCGTCCTGCCGGGTCAGGCGCCCCAACGCGGCGTCCGGGGCGACCGGGCGGGCGTCGTTGCGGGCCAACACCAACGACGCTTCGACGTCGGCCTCTGCGCGTTGGAGTCGGCTGCGGATCTCGTCGGTCTCGTGCACGGTCGCGTTCTCCTGCCCCCGGAGGCTCGCGGCTGGCACGGGCCGCTGTCAAACTCGACGGTCTAGAGCCGCGATCAAAAAGTCGCCAAGCGCGATTTTGGGGGCGCGGCTCGCGGAGGGGGATGGATCGCGAGAACCACGCCGATCTGCTCTGAATGCGAGGTCGCGGCGTGCCGCTAGCGGTCGCCGCGGATCGGCGCGGGCTGCCAGCCGCCGAGCGCCTCCTCGATGCGCGCCGCCACCCAGAGCGTGAGGTGGTCGTTGTTCCGCCGACCCACGACCTGCACCCCGAGCGGCAGCCCGTGCGACGAGAACCCGGCCGGGACCGCCGTCGCCGGGAGCTCGAGCGGGTTGAACATCGCGCAGTAGGTGAAGCCCAGGACGGCGCGCAGCGCGTCGGCGCCGTGGCGCAGTTGTTCGGGATCTCTGGCGTGGCGGACGGTCTCGCCCCACGCGTCGGCCTCGCGGAAGGCGCGCTCGCGGCAGAACTCGACCACGGCGTTGATCTGCGGATTGACCGCGTCGATCCGGTCCAGATCTGCTTGCAGCACTTCGCGCGGGCTCACCTCGCGGCGGCGGATCATCGCAGCCAACTCGACGGCACCCGCGGTCAGCAGCGGACCGGTCGGCGCCTCGACGACGACCTCCGGCTCGGAGACGCCCGGTGCCAGACGTCGGCCGAGCGGGCCGCGCGCGAGCGGTCGAAGGACGGAACGCAGGACGGGGCGAACCCCCTTGTCCGTGGGTCGGCGCTGCATCAGGGCTCCTCTTCGTGGACGATCGCGTCGAGCAGCGGTCGCAGTCGCGCGAGCGCGGCGTGTCCCGCGTGGCGCAGGTCGAACGCGGCGTCGGAGACGAACCAGCGCCGCAGGACGGCACGCATGACGCCGAGCAAGGCACCCGCCGCGACGGTCGCGTCGCGATCGGAGAGCCCGCCGCGGACGAGCGTGCCGCGCAGCGCATCCTCCCACCGGTGGTCGAGCTGGGCGTCGTGGCCGTGGAGCGACGCGCTGCCGAGCAGGATCGTCTGCTCGGTCCGCACCGCGTCACGCTCGGCTTCGTACCGCGCTGCCATCGCGAGCGCGGCGTCGCAGGCCGCCTCGACCGCGGCGGCCGGGGTGGGACCGCCAACCGCGAGCGCTCGCTCGAACTCGCCGAGGCGGTCTTCCTGTGCCGCGAAGAACACCGATTCCTTGCTAGCGAAATAGCGGAAGAAGGTGCGTCGGCTGACGCCGGCGTCGCGCGCGATCTCCTCGACCGTGGTCGCGTCGAAGCCGCTCGCGACGAAGCGCTCCATCGCGGCCGCGATCAGCGCGTCGCGTGTGGCCCGCTTGCGACGCTGGCGCAGCGAATCGGGACGTCGCGTCGTGGCAGGTGCTCGCACCGTGGATTTCCTCCGGCTCGGCATTGAGGGCGTTCGTGACGGTCGCGGGGGCCGCCGACGGTGTCAAGGCGCGCCGCTACTTCTCAGGCACACCTCCGGCAGGCTACCCTCGCTGCGCGATGTCCGAGCCCGCTGCCACCATCGAAACCGTCTCCCCCAACGACCGCGACCGCGTCTGGCTCGTCATCGCTGCGTTCAACGAGGGCGGTGCCATCGCGCCCGTCGTCGCGGGTGCGCTCGACGACGGCTGGCCCCATGTCGTGGTGGTCGACGACGGCTCGGCCGACGATACCGCCGAACGCGCTCGGCAGGCTGGCGCCCACACGCTGCGGCATCTGGTCAACCGCGGCCAGGGCGCAGCGTTGCAGACCGGCATCCGCTACGCGCTCGAGCGCGGTGCCGAGGTCCTCGTGACCTTCGACGCCGATGGCCAACACCGGACCGCCGATCTGCCGGCGATGGTCGGGCCCGTGCTGCGCGGCGAAGTCGACGCTGCCCTCGGCAGCCGCTTCCTGGATCACGCCGAAGCGGTCCCGGTCGGCCGCCGCCTGCTCCTGCGCGCTGCGCGGCTCTTCGGCACGCTGACCTCGGGCGTTCGTCTCACCGACGCCCACAACGGCTTCCGCGCCCTCTCGCGGCGATTGTGCGTCGAGCACATCGACCTGCGCCTGGACCGGATGGCGCACGCGAGCGAGATCGTCGACCAGATCGCGGCGAGTGGCCTGCCCTTCCGCGAGGTGAGCGTGCGCATCGAGTACACCGACTACAGCCGTCAGAAGGGCCAACGCGGCTCGGCGGCGCTGCGCATCGCGGTCGACTACCTCCTCGGTCGCTTGCTCGGCTGAGCCCGGAGTCCCCATGTTCGGAACCATGTCGCTGTTCCAGTTGCTCGGCCTCGGCGCCGCGAGCGCGATGGCGCTGCTCAGCGCGCTCGCGATGGCCCGAAATCCGTCGCGGCGCGTCCCGCTCTTGCCGTGGCTGGCGCTGTGGTCGCTCGCGGCGCTCGCGTTCGCGGTACCCGATGTCACGACGCGATTCGCGCATCTGCTCGGTATCGGCCGCGGCGCCGACGTCGTGCTCTACTGCGCCGTCTTCGGCGGTCTGCTCGTGGCGTTCCGCCTCTCGATGGCGCAGCGCCGGCTGGAGCGTGAGCTGACGCTGCTCGTGCGGGAGCTCGCCGTGCAGCAGGCCCGCCGTCCGGAGGAGCGGGCATGAGTGGCGGCGTGACGCTGGTGATCCCGTGTCGCGACGGCGAAGAGACCATCGGACCGTGCCTGGACGCGCTGCTGCATCCGCGCAGCCCGGCGCTCGAGCGCATCATCGTCGTCGACGACGGCTCGCGGGACGGGACCGCCGCGGTGGCTGCGGCTCGCGAGGGCGTCGAGGTCGTGCGTGGCAAGGGCCAGGGGGCCGGATCGGCTCGCAATATCGGCTGGCGCATGGCCGAGACCGAATACGTCTGGTTCGTCGACGCCGATTGCGTCGCCGAGCCGGGCGCGCTCGATCGCCTGCTCGAGCACGTCGCTGCGCTGGGTGCGGACGGGTCGCGGGTCGCGGCCGTCGGCGGCACCTACGGCAATATGCGGCCGAACGCGCTGCTCTCGCGGCTGATCCACGAGGAGATCGTGGCTCGGCACGCGCGCATGAACGAGGAGGTCGAATTCCTGGCGACCTTCAACGTCCTCTATCGCCGTGACGCCCTCGCCGACGTGGGCGGCTTCGACGAGCGCTTCAAGAAGGGCCAGGACGCCGAGCTCGCCTACCGCGTGCGCCGCACGGGCTGGCGCCTGCGCTTCGAGCGCGCCTCGATCGTCCGCCACTATCACCTCGACCGGCTCGCCTCGTACCTGCGCGTTCAACGTCAGCAGGGCTATTGGCGCGTCTGGCTCGCGGCGACGCATCCGCAGCGCGCCGGCGGCGACGGCTATGCCGGCGTCCTCGACTTCGCGCAGCCGGTGCTGGCGACGGCGATGTTGGCGTTGCTGCCCTTTGCCGGCACGACACCCGGCTTGGCCGCGGAGTTGGTCCTGGCCGTCGCGCTCTTGGCGTGCCAGGCGCCGATGACGCTCGAGTTGGTCCGGCGGACCGGCGACCCGACCATGCTCGCCTACGCGCCGATGGCCTCGATTCGGGCCTTCGCGCGTGGGATCGGCCTCGCCCACGGCACCGTCACCCTGGCCTTGGATCGGGCCGAACAGCGACTCTCGGCCCTGCGCGGCACGTCCGATTCTCGTGGCAACGCCGCGTCAGAGGCCTAGCCTGCCCCGAGCCTTTGGGCACGTATCGGGAGGTGGGCGATGGCAGAGGCGGCGACGCAGGCCACGGCGTCGGTGACGGCAGCATTCGAACTCGCGCCGGACGATCGACCGATTTACCAAGCGGGCGCGTTCTTCCCGATGCCGGTGGTCGCGGCGGTGACGCACGACGCCGACGGCCAACGCAACGTCGCCCCCTACAGCCTCTGTTTTCCGCAGCCGCAGGTCGGTCCGCGCGCGCTCTTGCTGGTCTCGCTGCGCGACAGCAACACCTGGCGCAACGTGGTCGCCACCGGCCGCGTGAACCTGTGCTTCCTGCCCGACGAGCCGACGATGCTCGAGCGCTGCCTCGAGCTCTCGCGTTCGATGAGTTCGGCCGAGAAGATGGAGCGTTGCGGGTTCAGCCTCGCGCTCCTCGAGGGCGAGGCCGTCATCGCCGAGGCAGAGCAGGTCTTCGTCTGCCGGCTCGAGCGTGGCGACTTCGACGAAGCCAGCGGTGAGCGGCGGATGCTCCTCGAGGTCGAGCGCGTGTTGTTGCCGCCGCGCTGGGCGCAATCGCTGCGTCGCGGGTTCGGCGCGCCTCGGCTGGCGGTCGAGTTCGGCTTTCGCGGACGCGGAGCGGGTTGGATCTCGCGACCGCAGGTTCACTTCTCGGGCCCCGCGTTGCGACCGCGCTTCACGATCGACGTGCGGCTCGGCCCAGACGAGGTCACGGCCTCGCTCGAGCGGGCCCTCGCCCACGAGTCGGCCGGCATCGAGGGCTTCGCGCGCGACCGACACGCCCAGATCAACATCCCTGTGCAGGAGCACCACTTCTGGTCGCCCGAGCTGCAGATCGAGGTCGAGCCGCACGAGGGCGGCGCGCGCATCTTGGGCAAGATCGGTCCGCATTCCCGCGTCTGGACGCTGTTCATGATGGCGCACGGCGCGATCGCCATCAGCGGCGGCTTCGGCTTCCTCTTTGGCCTCAGTCAGTGGATGCTCGACCAGCCTGCGACTGGGTTGCTCGCCCTGCCTGTCGCGCTGGCGTTGCACGCGTTCGTCGCCGGCGCGGCCTTCATCGGCCAGGGTCTCGGCGCCGATCACACCTTCCGGCTGCGTGCATTCGTGGAGGACGCGCTGTCCTTCTGAACCGATCTGGGCGGACGAAGGACCCGGTGTGGGCGCGAGCGACCGTCGCAAGAACCTGATCCGCTTCGTCGTCGGCTCCGGACTGGCCAACGCCCTCGGCATGGTCTGGTCTGCTGTTGCCGGTCGCACCTTGGGACCCGAGGCAGGCGCGGACTACTTTGCCGCGCTCTTCCTCCTGCAGGCCGTGTACATGGCAGGGCACCCGCTCAACGGCGTGATGGCCAAACTCGGCGCCGAACACCGCGCCGCCGGACACGCTGGCGAAGTGGGACGACTCGCCAGTTGGCTCCTCCGTCGCGCCGGCGCCGTGCTCTTCGTCGGCCTCGTCCTCGCGCTGATCACGCTGCCCTGGCAGGTCGAGGCGCTGCATTTCTCCGATCCCTGGGCCCTCGCCTTGGGCTGGATCGGCGGCACCCTCGTGCTCGGTCTGGGCGTGCTCCGCGGGAGCTTGCGTGGTGCCCTCCTGCTCGACGGACTGGCCTGGAATTTCCTCCTCGATGCGGCGCTGCGCTTGGGTGTCGGTCTCGCCCTGCTGATCGGCGTCGAGCTTGTCGCATCCGCCGCTGTCGCTGCCCACCTCGTCTCCAGCCTCGCGGCTGCCTTTGCCGCGACCTGGGTACTCCGCTCCCGGTTGCGCCACGAGCCACTGGCGCCCGAGCCGACCTCCTCGGCAAGCGTCATGGCGCTGGCCCTCCCGATGCTCGGGCTCTCGCTCTGTGATGCGGCGTGGCAGAACGCCGACGCGCTGATCGCCAAGCACGCCTTGGACGCGACCCTGGCTGGGCACTATGGTGCCGTCGCTACGCTCACCAAGCTGTTCGGGGTGTTGGTTCAGCCCTTCGCGTTGCTGGTGATTCCGCTTCTCGTCGAGGCGCGCGAAGGCCCGGCCGCCGGCCGCCGGCTCGCACAGCTGCTGCTCGCGTTTCTCGGCCTCGCCACGGTCGCGCTCGCCGTGCTCGCTGCCGCGCCGGGGCTCTGGATGCGTTGGCTCTTCGGTGCTGCGTTCGAGGCCGCCGCTCCGCTCGTCTTGCCGCAGGCGGTGGGAGCGCTGCTGATCTACCTCTCGATGTTGTTCACGCAGGCGCTGGCGGCGCGTGGCCGTTTCGCTTTCCTGATGCCCTTCGCGCTGCTGTTCCTCGGCTTGTTGGCGGCGACCGTGGGCGTGGATGACGCCGTCACGCTCGCTTGGCGGCAGGCGGCCGCGAAGGCGCTCGTCCTCGTGGCGCTCGTGGTGTCGTGGAGGGTGTCAGGCCGGGGCGACCGGCCAGCGGCGGTGGGCTGACCGGGGCGCAATGCATCCGGCGCACAACGTGCCTGGCGCCTACTCCCATGCACCTGTTGCTACCGAGACCTCGGCCTCGCACGCGAGCCCGCTCCCAAGTACCGACGCACCACCGAATCGAGCTCACCGGGCTGCAGCAACGCGGCCAAGGGCTGACCCACGGCCTGCGTACGCCCGAGCGCTTCGGCCAGTTGCACGCGCCACCCCGGCTCGTGCGCCACGCGGTCGTCGGGCGTCACCGCCCCGCGGCAGCCCTCCGCTCCGCAGCGGCAGGAGAAGCGTTCGGCCCCCAGCAGGTAAAACGTGCCGTAGTCGTCGGTCAGCTGCTCGCCGACGGCGATGTCGCGCACGGCGACCTCGAAGGGGAAGTCCAAGCCCAGGCAGGTACTCGAACAGCTGTGGTTGAAGTACTTCGCCAGGTCCCAGCACAGCACCATGTCGCCGCGGTGATCGCGGTACGAGTAGCGCTCCACGGGATTTCGCAGGACTTCGGGCATCGTCGCCATGCGTTCGGGTGAGAAGCGCTGATCGAGCGGGTCTTCGACCCAGACGATGGTGCCCTTCGGGATGGGCTGGGTGGCGACGACGCCGTAGCCGACGACATCGTCGATGAACGCGAGGGTGGTGTCGGGATGCACCATGGCGGACTCCGCGCACAAAGGTCACGAAAGCCGCACGAATGTCGGGCGGTTGGAGGCAGAGCGTAGCGAGTCGTTCGCGCTCGTCAATGGGCTGCGGTTGCGATTCGTGGCCGGGGCTGGCAACTAGGTCGGCCGCGGCGTCGCCGCGCGACGGAGCGCCCGTGTCCACCCCCCACGACGACCGGCCGGCCTATGACCGCCACGACGGCGGAATGCTGCTGAAGCGCGCCGCGCTCGGGCCGCGATTCGCGCGACAGATCGCCGCCACCGCCGGCACCGACCTACCACGCCCGCTCGCCGAGAGCGACGTCTGCGACCTCGGCTGCGGCTATGGCTACACCGCCGCGGCGCTCGCCGAGCTGAGCCGCAGCGTCGTCGGCATCGAGCCGTCCGAAGCGCTCGCCCACCACGCCGAGGGGCTCGCTGCGGGGCTGACCGGGGCCGCGGCGGGCCGGCTGCGCATCCTCCGCGGTGGCTACCAAGACCTCGGCCGGATGCCCTGCGCCTTCGATCTGGTGGTGATGGACAACGTCTTCGAGCACATCGCAGACCAGCGCGCCGCCCTCGGCCACGTCGCCACCGCCCTCCGACCCGGCGGCGTCCTCTATCTACTCGTTCCCAACAAGCTCTGGCCGATCGAGCACCACTACCACCTGCCCGCGCTCGGATGGTTGCCGCTGCCGCTCGCCAACGCCTACCTGCGCGCGAGCGGGCGCGGCGAGCGTTTCGACGATGCTGCCTACGCGCCCACGGTGTGGAAGCTCGGCCGACTGCTGGACGAGACCGCAGCGTTCGATTGGTCGCTGCGCTTGCCGGCCGACCTCTCGCTGACCCAGGGCGGCGGGCCGCTCTACCGCGTCGGCGCCGGGGCGCTCGCTCGATTCCCGCAACTCTGGGCGATCAGCAAGGCGCTGCTCGTCGTGGCGCGGCGTCGAGGTGACGCGTGAGCCCGCCGGCGGCACGCCCGCCGCAGGGGGCCGTGACGTCGGCCGAGCCCGTCTCCGAGGCCGCCATCGCGCGGCAGCTCGCTTCGCTCTCCTGGCCCATCATCGGGCTGAACGTGCTGAACGTGCTCGCGCTCGCCGTCGACACGGCGATGTGTGGCCGCCTCGAGAACGCCGAGGTCTCGCTCACGGCACTCGGATTCGCCACGCAGCTCATCTTCCTGCTGATGGTCGCGATGATGGGCTTGGTCGTCGGCACGGTCGCGACCGTCGCCCGCGCGCACGGCGCTGGTCTCCGCGATCGCGTCGAGCACACCCTGCAGCAGAGCATGCAACTCGCGGTCGGCCTCGGTCTCGCCGTCGCCGTGCTCGGCAACCTCTTCGCGCCGTCCTTCGTGCGGTTGATGGGAGGCAGCGAGCCGGTCGTGGCGTTGGCGGTCGAATACCTCGAGCCGATGCTGTGGGCGACGGCGCTGCCCTACCTCAACGTCCTGTTCGGCGCCGTGCTCCGTGGCGTCGGCAACACCAAGCTCGCGTTCCTGACGGCCCTGCTGATCAACGGCCTCAACGCCATCTTCAACTACGGTTTCATCCTCGGCGGTTTCGGCTTGCCCGCGATGGGGCTCGCCGGCGCCGCGTGGGGCACCGTCCTGGCCTACGCGATCGGCGTGAGCGTGATGATCGCGCTGCTGAGCCGCGGCGCGGAGCCGGCGCTGCGTCTGCGTCTGCGCCTCGCGCGCCCGGACGGCCCGCTCGTCCGGCAGCTTCTGATGATCGGCTGGCCCGCCGCGCTCGACATGGTCGTGCTCAACGCCGCCTTCCTCAGCATCGTCGGCATGCTGGGCCGCATCGACGAGGTCGCGGTCGCGGCCCACGGCATCGGCCTCCGCATCCAAGCGCTCGCCTTCGTGCCCGGCATGAGCATCAGCCAAGCCACGGGCGCTCTGGTGGGTCAGGCGCTCGGAGCCAAGTTGCCCGAGCGCGCGCGGACCGTGCTGCGCGCGAGCCTCGGCCTGAACCTCGGCATCATGACCTCACTGACGGCGCTGCTGATCGGCTTCGACCACGAGATCTTGGCTATCTTCGAGGTCGATCCCGACGGCACGCTCGGTCGCCACGCGCTCGAGTGGATGCACCTGCTCGGCTTCGGCATGCCGATCGCCGGTGCTCACATCGCGTACGTCGGCTTGTTGCAGGGCGCCGGCGCGACGATGACCAGCCTGCGCATCAACGGTCTCGTCACCGCGCTCCAGATCCCGGCCAGCTGGCTGCTCGGCTTTCCGCTCGGCCTCGGCGCGTGGGGCGTGTGGGCGGCTTTCCCGCTGAGCTTCCTGATCAAGGTCGCACTCTCGTATCGGGCCTATCGCTCGGGCGTTTGGGCGCGCACCGGCGCTTGAGGGCGGGGTCGACGCGCGAGTGGTCAAACGACCGCGACCTGCCTACGCTTGGTGGATGCGCTACCGCCCCCACCATCGTGCCGTTCGCCTCGCCTCGACCCGCCTCGGCCGCTGGCTCGGCCTGCTGCTCACCTGCTCGACCACACTCTCGGCCTGCGCCGGACCGAGCGCACAAGGTCGAGACACCGGCGCGGTCGAGGAACCGCGAGCGTCGCGCTGGCCCGAACTGCTGCCCGCGCGCGGTCCACACGAAGCGCCTGTCACCATCGTGGTGTTCTCGGACCTGCAATGCCCGTTCTGCGGGCGTCTGACACCGACGCTCGACCGATTGCGCGCCACCTATCCGAACCAAGTCCGCATCGTCTTCGCGAACCTGCCCCTGTCCTTCCACGCGCTCGCCGAGCCGGCTGCTCGTGCCGCCCTGGCCGCCCATCGGCAAGGGCGGTTTTGGGAGCTCCACGACCGAATCTTCGCGAATCAGCGCGCGCTCGGGCAGGCGTGGCTCGATGCACAAGCGGCCGACCTCGGCCTGGACCTCGCGGCCTATGAGCGCGACCGCAACGACCCCGCGATCTCCGACGAGATCCAGCGGCAGCAGCAGATCGCCAACGCCATCGGCGTGGTCGGCACCCCGTGCTCCTTCGTCAACGGAGAGAAGGTGTCGGGCGCCGTGCCCTACGACCACTTCGCCGCGGCCGTGCAGCGCGCGCTCGATCGTATGGATTCGCTTCGTTCCAGGGGCCAGCGAGGCGCCGCCTTGACCGTGGCGGCTTGGCGCGCCGGCGGCGGCGAGGTCGGCGAGCGCCTGTTCAAGCTCCTGATCCAGGGCGAGCCGTTGCCGCTGCGCGACACGCTGCTGTCCAAGCCGCTGGACCCGGCCGCGCTGCCGTGGATGGGTGGCGACGTCTGGAACGTCCCCGTCGACCCGGCACGCGACGAAGTCTGGGGCTCCAACGACGCCGCCGAGGTGACCTGGGTCGTCTTCTCTGACCTGCAGTGCCCGTTCTGTCGCCGTCTGCACGCCACGGCGCGACAGCTCCGCGACGCGTACGGCGATCGCCTGCGCGTGGTCTGGAAGGACCAGCCGTTGCCGTTTCACAAGCTCGCCCGAAGCGCCGCGCTCGCAGCCCACGCCGCCGGCCGCCAGGGGCAGTTCTGGCCCTTCGTCGACGCCTGCATGGCCGGTGCCGACCTCGATGATGCGGGGTTGGAGCGGGTCGCGCGGAAGCTCGGGTTGGATCTCGGACGCTGGCAGGCCGACCGCCAAGACGCCCTGCTCGCCCGCCGAGTCGATGAAGACATGGCTTTGGCGAAATCGCTCGGTGTCCGCGGCACGCCCACCAGCTTCATCGACGGCCGCAAGCTCGTCGGCGCACAGCCCGTCGCCAAAATCCAGGAGGCCATCGAGCGTGCCCTCCGCGACGGTGGAGGAGCGAGCGGCCAAGCCGCCTATGCCGCTCGCGTTGCCGCCGGCCGCGCCGCCGCCATCAGCGCCCGATCGCACGGACCGATGCCCGGACTGGGCCTCCACGTGCCGCTCGGCCGCCCGCAGCACCCGCGCCACGACCTCTTCGTCATCGCCGATCTCGACGCTCCGGAAGGCCGCATCGCGGTCCACAACGCCCTGTATGCGGCCCATCATCGCGGCAGCGCCGCGACGTTGCGGGTGCTTCCGATCGTGGGCCCGACCGAGCGTTCTCGCGTCCTCGCGCGGGCCACCTTCTGGCTCGCTCGCACCCGCCCGGATGCCCTCTTGGACGTCCTCGCGCTCGCCGTCCTTCGGCCGCGAGCCGACCTGCAGGAGCTCCTCGACGCCGCGCTGGCCCCGACGCCCGACGTCGACGCGCGCCAGATCGACACCGACGCCCCGAGCCTCGACCAGGAGCTCGCGCGCCAGTTCGGGGCGGTCGCTGGCCTGGGCCTCGCTGGGCTGCCGGCCATCCTCGTCGACGGCGTCGAGTTTTCTCACGAGCGAGGCCACGTCGGCGCGATGCTCCTGAGTCGGTTGCGATGATCGGCAAAAGCGCTTCCGTTCTCGCGGCCAACGCAGGCAGCGTCGCCGGCAGCTTCGTCATCTGGTCTGTCTCGTCGCTCTTCGTCGACGCCTGAACATCTGCTGCCGCGGCGCTCGCCTCGTCAAAAACGAAGCGACCCGCGCGCCCCCTCTCGAGGGACGCGCGGGTCGTTGCCAGCCTCCCGGACAGAACCCCTGCCCAGGCGGAATCTCTTCGTTCGTGCGCCCGCACGGCCCGGCCGCGCACGTGTCGGACGCGGAGCATGGGATGCTGCACCGGGCGAAAAGGATCATCCGCCCGGCACAGCCCCCTCGAATCAGCCCTCGGCCACCGGCGGGACCAGGCTCGCGGTCGCCTCGTCCTCGACCGGCCCGAACACCAGGTCGCGGACCTGCGTGTCGATGCGGGCGCGCAGCTCGGGCTCTTCCTTGAGCAGCTGGCGCACCTTCTCGCGGCCCTGGCCGAGGCGCTCGCCGTCGAAGCTGTACCAGGCGCCGGTCTTCTCGATCACGCCGAGCTCGACGCCCTGATCGATCAGGTCGCCCGTCGCGCAGATGCCCTCGCCGTAGAGGATGTCGAACTCGACGCGCTTGAAGGGCGGCGCGACCTTGTTCTTCACCACCTTGACGCGGGTGCGGTTGCCGATGTCCTCCTCGCCGCTCTTGATCGAGCCGACGCGACGGACGTCGATGCGCTGGCTGGCGTAGAACTTCAGCGCGTTGCCGCCCGAGGTCGTCTCCGGGTTGCCGAACATCACGCCGATCTTCATCCGCAGCTGGTTGATGAAGATGACCACCGTGCGGCTCTTGCTGATGCTCGCCGTCAGCTTGCGCAGCGCCTGGCTCATCAGGCGGGCCTGCACGCCGACGACCGAGTCGCCCATCGCGCCCTCGATCTCGGCCTTGGGCACGAGCGCCGCCACCGAGTCGACCACGACCACGTCCACCGCGCCCGAACGGACCAGCGTGTCGACGATCTCGAGCGCCTGCTCGCCGGTGTCGGGCTGGCTGACCAGCAGCTCGTCGGTCTTGATACCGAGCGAGCGGGCGTAGGAGACGTCGAGCGCGTGCTCGGCGTCGACGAAGGCGGCGATGCCGCCCTCCTTCTGCGCCTCGGCGATGATGTGCAGCGTCAGCGTCGTCTTGCCGCTCGACTCCGGACCGTAGATCTCGACGATACGGCCGCGCGGCACGCCGCCCACGCCGAGCGCCATGTCGATGCCCAGGCAGCCGGTCGAGATCACCTCGATGTCGTTGAAGAGCGAGTCGTCGTCGCCCAGACGGACCAGCGCGCCCTTGCCGAAGTTGCGCTCCACGGTCTGCAGCGCCGTCAGGATCGCCTTCTGCTTGGCCTCGTTGTCCACGATCTGCGCGTTGCCCGCTCCGACCGCCCCGTTGCTCCGCTTGCCTCGTGCCATTGTCTCGCTCCCTGCTGCCGACTCCCGTCGGCTCCGGCGCCCGAGATCTCCTCGGCCGCGCATCCCTGGCTCTGTTCCGGCATGACCCTCGCCACCCCGGTGGGTCCGCCGCAGCGTCCCTTCGTCTCTGATCATCGGCAGCCAGGCGACTTTGCGTCGCCCCGCCGTGAAGATCACCCTGCTTCGACCGTCGGACAGTTTGTGTCAGGCCTTCTCGTGTCGCGTTTATCGGCGAAACCTTGCGGTCTCGGCGCGAGATCCACGTCGATCAGGCCGTGATCGAGGGTCGAAGGGTCGGGATCTGCGCGACGCGGAGAGCATTGGGCGCGCAACCCATCCCGCGTGGCGCTGGACGGATGTTCAGGTAAGTCGATCCGGATTGCAAGTTTTGTTCAGGTCGAACCTGAACGAGCGACTCGATGCGCTACTGCGCCGGTGTGACCACGATCTCGCTCATCATGCCGAGCTCGGCGTGCTCGAGGATGTGGCAATGCGCCATCCAGCGGCCGGGGTTGTCGAAGTAGGCGCGGATCTTGACCTTGCTCATGCCGGGCACGAGCACCGTGTCCTTCAGGCCGGGCTCGTCGGTCACAGGCTGGCCCTGGCGCTCGAGGATCGTGAAGAACTGGCCGTGCAGGTGGAACGGGTGCTCCGGACCGAGCTGATTGTCGAGCGTCAGGTCGACGGTGGCGCCCTCGGCGAAGCTGAAGATCGGGTCCATCCACATCGACTTGCCGTTGATCCGCCACGCTACGCCACCCGGGTTGGAGGGGTCCTGCACGGCGTCGAAGACCATGGTCTTCGCGTCGTTCGGCGCGCGCTCCGGCAGCGGCGCCACCTTGCCCACGTCGGCGGCGAAGAACTCGGTCACGCTCGGGTCGTCGGCGACCGTCACCTGGAAGGCGTCGAAAGGCTGCAGCACCACGCCGCCGCCCTTCTGCACCGGCACGTGGCTGCGCAGCGTGACGGTGCCGGCATCGTAGGCGACCACCTCGACGTCGTAGCGCTGACCGACCGGCAGCGTCACGGCCACCCACCGTCGCTTGCACCACCACGCGACGCCACCACTTCCGAACCTTGCGCTTCGTCCACCCCTTCGCCGTCCCACCCATGCCCCGGGCCGGCGCGGCGCGGGTTCTAGAGACGCGATCAAAAAATCGCCCTTGGCGATTTTTGGGCGCGGCTCGTGGAGGGGGATGGTCCGCGAGAACCGCGCTTCTCGCGACCAGGGGGCGCCTAGCCCCCAAGACAACAGACG
>JBEARB010000024.1:0-25434 GCA_041163625.1 Pseudomonadota bacterium
GATCGCGGCCACCGAGCCGGGCGCGGCCTTGGCTACGACGGTGGCGATGGCGCCGAGCGCGAAGAGCAGGCTGCCGGTGGCGTTGGTCTTCCAACCACGCTGCCAGATCGCCGTCGCGTACGAGAACGTCATGCCGAGCAGGCCCACGATCAGCGAGAAGATGAAGCTGACCATCGGGTCCGAAGCCAGCGCCGTCGGCGGCTTGTGGCCCTCGAGGAAGCCGTCCTTGCCGACGACCAACCCGAAGTATTGGCCGGCGATGAGGCCGACGAGGATCGAGAAGGCGCCGGTGAAGGCAAAGACGGTGCCGAAGTCGCGGTTGCCTTTGGCGCGCAGGAATAGGCCCGTCGCGAGCAGGAGCACGCCGTAGCCGCCG
The DNA here is from genome assembly GCA_041163625.1 of Pseudomonadota bacterium. Classification (GTDB taxonomy): domain Bacteria; phylum Myxococcota_A; class UBA9042; order UBA9042; family UBA9042; genus JACKFC01. Next base: position 377 of record JBEARB010000024.1, read on the forward strand.
TCGACCAGGCAGAGCGAGCCGAAGACCAGGAAGAGCAGCGCCACCGCCGGGGTGAAGTCCTTCTCCCAATAGCTGATGCCCGAGAACGCCTTGACGATGGCGCCAAAGCCCGCGAGCGCAGCCGGCTGGTGCAGCTTGACGGGCACGTCCTCGCCGGGGACCGGATCTTCGAACTGCAGCACGCAAGCGAAGGCCGCGATGGCGCGCTGCAGATCGACCTGCTGCTCGGCAGGAACGTAGCCGCGCACGGCGAAGAGCGGGCCGGCGTCCAAGCCGCCGTCCAGGGCCTGCCGCACGACCACGCGGTCGGCGAGCATCGAGCGGCGCTCGTCGAGACGGCCCAACTCGTCGGTCAGGCTGCCCAGGCGTCGGTCCATCTCCAGGGTCAGCGAGTGCAGGGCCTCGCGTTCGGAGCGGGCGTCGCTGAGCTTGACCCGCGGCAGGCGCAGCGGCGTCACCGGCAACTCGGCAGCATCGGCGCCGAAGAACGCGATGCACACGTCGAGCTCGGTCTGGGAGGCGATGGCGTGCGGGACGTTCGAGAGGTCCAGCGCGCGCCAATCGTTCCAGGTCAGTCGCGCGAAGGTGACGTCGGCGCCGGCGGCTGCGAGGCGGTCCAGATCGGCGGGGTCGAAATCGCCGAAGGGCTCGAGCGCCGCGATCGTCGCCTCGACCGAGGCCAGGCGGTCCTGCGCCTCTTCGCGCACCCGCAGCAGCTCCTCGGCGTGCTCCACGATCTCGTCGACGGTGCGCTCCTCGCCCTCGGGCGGCTGCTCCGGGACGCGCGCGATGGCGGTGCGGACGCGCAAGATCCGACGCGCCTCGGTGACCGGATCGCCGGGCTCGCCGCTCGCGGCGCCGTGCGCTGCCGCCAATTCCTCGGGCGGACGCATCGGCGTCATGTGCAGCAACCCGGCGGCCTGCACGTCCGTCAGCAACGGCTCGGCGTCCGAGGAGCGACCGACGATGGTCGCCGCCAGCATGCGGACGATGCTCATGCCGCGCCTCCGCTCTGGTTGCGGGCGGCGAGTCGAGCCGCCTGCGCCGCCGTCGCCTTGCCCTTGGCGATCTTGGCGCTCGCGACCGCGGCGACCTGCATGTCGCCGAGCGCGATCTTGATGCGCCGGATCGCTTCTTTCGCTTCGGGGATCAGCACGAGCTCGAAGAGGTTCACCTTCTGCGTCGTGCGACGCAGCTCGTGGGTCACCAACTCGTATTGCTGCTCGATGATCGCCATCTCGGTGTGCAGCTGCACGTAGCGACGCAGGCGCGGCAGCACACGGCTGACCCACGTCGGCGTGCCGAAGCGCGAGAGCTCGACGTCGGAGAAGCGGACGTTCTCCAGCGTCGGCACCGTCACGCCGGCGACGGTCTTGCTGCCGACCACCAGCTCGCGGGCCCGCACCAACTCGGCGAGATCGACGACCAAGCCCTCGCCGAGCAGCGGCAACACGGACTCCCAGCCCTGCCGCGCCGCGTCGAGGTCGGCGCGCCGGGCCTCGAGTTCGCGCTTGATCTTGAGTTGCTCGGCCTGCAGCTGCTCTTGCTTGAGCTTGAGCACCGGCAGGAACTGCTGATAGGTCTTCTGCTCACGCCGGAGGCGCGTCAGCTCGACCTTGTTCAGCTTGTATTTCGCTGCCATGGCTCAGTCTGCTCCCGGCTACGCGGCCTGGCGGTTCGCGGGCCAATAGGTCGCGAGCAGCTTGCCGGGGATGGTGGTCTGCGCTTCGGTGAAGTGGTTCGCCAAGATCTCCCAGCCCAGGTCGAGCTGACCCTCGAGCGGCAGGTTGACCTTGAGGTCCATCATCCGCTGCTCGAACTCGTCGGCGTAGGCGAGCAGGCGCTGGTCGAAGGCCGAGATCGCAAAACCCATCGACTGCTGCTGACGCACCTTCCGGGCCGCGTCGTACAGGCGGACCATCGCGTTCATCAGCGGCGCGTGGTCCGGGCGGGTCTTGCCGTTGACCAGCTGCTTCAAGCGCGAGAGCGAGCCGAACGGGTCGATGACGCCGCCCTTGAGGTAGAATTGGCCCTCGGTGATATAGCCGGTGTTGTCCGGCACCGGGTGGGTGACGTCGTCGCCGGGCATCGTCGTCACCGCGAGCAGCGTGATCGAGCCCGAGCCCTCGATGTCGACGGCCTTCTCGTAGCGGCTGGCGAGCTGGCTGTAGAGGTCGCCGGGGTAGCCGCGGTTGGCCGGGATCTGCTCCATCGCGACGGCGACTTCCTTCATCGCGTCGGCAAAGGCGGTCATATCGGTCAGCAGCACCAGGACGTCCTTGCCGTCGGTGGCGTACTTCTCGGCGGCGGCCAGCGCCATGTCCGGCACCATCATGCACTCGACGACCGGGTCGGCGGCGGTGTGCACGAAGAGGATGGTGCGCTCTTTGCTCGGCGCGAGCTGGTCGCGGAAGAACAGGTAGTCGTCGTACTTCAGGCCCATGCCGCCGAGGATGATCACGTCGGCGTCGGCCTGCAGGGCGATGCGCGCGAGCAGCTCGTTGTAGGGCTCGCCGGCGACCGAGAAGATCGGCAACTTCTGGCTCTTCACCAGCGTGTTGAACATATCGATCATCGGGATACCGGTCTGGATCATCTGGTGCGGGATGATGCGCCGGGCCGGGTTGAACGAGGGGCCGCCGATCTCGATGGCGTCGGCCTCCTGCAGCGCCGGGCGACCGTCGATCGGCTCGCCGACACCGCTGAAGGTGCGGCCGAGCAGGTCCGAGGCCGAGAAGTCGAGCTGCACCTCGTGACCGAGGAACTCGACCTCGTCGCCGGTGGAGACGCCCTTGGAGCCGGCGAAGACCTGCAGCGACACCTCTTCGCCACGCAGCTTGATGACCTGCGCGTAGGTGCTGTTGCCGTCCTTCTGGCGGATGCGGGCGAGCTCGCCGTAGGCCACGTCGCGCGCGCGCAGCGTGACCACGGGGCCGACGATCTGATCGATCTGGGTGTAGACCTTGCGCATGGTGGCTCCTAGGCGGCAGCGCGGACGGCGTCCGCGCCGAGGTGACCCTCGATCTTGGCGAGCAGCTGGGCGTAGTCGTCCGAGTCCTCGGCGGCCAGGTTCCAGTCGCGGAACAGCGCCGTCAGCTCGGTGTAGCGGTCGCGCGCCTCGTCCTTGCTGCGGAAGCCGAAGTCGCGGTCGAGCGTCGCGTTGGTCATCCGCATCAGCAGCGCGGTGCGCTCGTTGCTCGGGCTGGCGTCGACGTCGGAGAACGCGTTCTGCTGCATGAACACCGCGTCGACGAACTCCGAGGCGAGGAAGGTGACGAAATCCTCGAGCGAGAGGTCGTCCTCGCCGACGACCTTCATCTGGTCGCCCACGCGCTGCCCCGCACCGTAGAGCGTGTGCAGACGCTTGATGCTGTCGACCCAGCCGGGGAAGTAGGCCTCCTCGAGCGCCGGACGCATGCGCTCGATGTACTTGCTCCACGACTCCAGCGGCGCGATCGCCGGGAAGCGCTTGGCGTACGAGCGGGCGTAGGTCAGGCCGAGGAAGCAGCCGACGACGGCGAGCGTGCTCTGCGTCACCGGCTCCTCGAAGTTGCCGCCGGCGGGCGAGACGGTGCCGATGGTGGTGACCGAGCCGCGGGCGCTGCCGAGGTTCGGGTCCTCGAGGCGGCACAGGCCGGCGCGCTCGTAGAACGCGGCGATCAGCGAGCCGAGGTAGGCCGGGAAGGCCTCTTCGCCGGGGATCTCTTCGAGGCGACCGCTCATCTCGCGCAGCGCCTGCGCCCAACGGCTGGTCGAGTCGGCGAGCAGCAGCGCGCGCAGGCCCATCTGGCGGTAGTACTCGGCGAGCGTCACCGCGGTGTAGACCGACGCCTCGCGCGCCGCGACCGGCATCGACGAGGTGTTGCAGATGATGATCGTGCGCGCCATCAGCGGCTCGCCCGTGCGCGGGTCGATCAGCTCGGGGAACTCGCGCAGCGTCTCGACGACCTCGCCGGCGCGCTCGCCGCAGGCCGCGACGATCACGATATCCGCCTCGGCGAAGCGGCTCACCGACTGCTGGAAGACCGTCTTTCCCGAGCCGAACGGGCCCGGAACGCAGGCGGTGCCACCCTCGGCGACCGGGAAGAAGGCGTCGACGATGCGGGTGCGCGTCGTCAGCGGCGAGGTCGGCAGCAGGCGCTCGGCGTAGGCCTGAATCGGCCGCTTGACCGGCCAGTTCATCACCATCGTCAGGCCGCGCTCCTCACCGGTGGCGAGGACCTTCACCTTGGCGACGACGTGGTCGACGGTGTACTCGCCGGGGGGCGCGAGATCGAGCACCTCGACCTGACCGACCACGCCGAAGGGCACCATGATGCGGTGCTCGAACATCGACTCGGGCACGGTGCCGAGGCAGTGGCCGGCCGAGAGGCGCTGGCCGATCCGGGCGCGCGGGGTCCACGCCCACGTCGCCGAGCGGTCGAGCGTCGGCAGGTAGACGCCGCGCTGCAGGAAGAAGCCGCAGCGGTCGGCCAGCGCGTCGAGCGGGTTGCCCAGGCCGTCGTAGGTCATGCGCAGCAGACCCGGCCCGAGCTCGATGGCGAGCAGCTCGTTGGTGAACACGACGTGCGTGCCGACCTTGATGCCGCGCGTATCCTCGAAGACCTGCAGGTCGCACTCGCCGTTGCGGATACGGATGACCTCGGCCTTCAGCCGCAGCGACTCGTCCTGCCCGCCCGGCAGCTCGATGAAGGCGACCTCGTTCATGCGCACGTCGCCGTCGAAGGCGACCGTGACCATGTTGCCGCTGACGCCGACGACGCGGCCGGTCGCCTGACCCGTGGTGTTCTCGCTCATGCTGTCCCCTCTCCGGCCGTGGAGCCGGCGGTCGCTTCGGCCGACATCGCGAGGATGCGGTCGAGCATCGCGCGGCCGCGCTCGGCGTCCCAGCTCGCCTCACGCTCCAGGATGCGGAGCTTGAGGTAGGTCTCGAGCAGCGTCTCGACGCTGAACGTCTCGTGGGTCGAGAGCTCCTCGACCTTTTCCCAGAGCACCGCGTCGAGCTCGCGCGACATCGCCAGGAGGTCGTCGTCTTCGAGCGCCCGCAGCACGCGATCCAGCCACCAGAAGCGCTGACCGAGACCCAGCGTCGGGTCTTCCCAGTTGCGCATGATCAGCGGCGCCGAGGCGTCGAAGCTGCCCTGCATCTGGACCAGGAAGGCGTCGCGGCTCATCCCGTCCACGCGGCAGAGCTTGGCCGTGATGACCTCGCCGATATCGACGCGGAAGTTCGCCCAACGGCGCAAGAACTCGGTGTTCGCGGCCTGCGTGACCTCGTGGTAGTGGCGACGCAGCAGCACGTGCTGCGGGGCGGGGCGGAGCACCCACTCCGGCAGCCGCTCGAGCGGCACCCCGTCCTGGCGGTCGAGCACGACGGCGCCGGCGACCGACTCGTCGTCCGCCGCGTCGAGCTGCGCGCGCAGGGCGAGCCGCACCGTCTCTTCGACCGACTCGATCTGCACCAGCAGCTCGAATTCGTCGCGCTCGGGACCACGCAGCTCGTCACGGCAACGGCGCACGAATTCCGCCCGCGAGAGCGACGGCAGCGCTCCGCGTTCGATGCGGGGGAGCCCGGTGATCAGGTAGACGAGCGACATCGCGCGGGCTCCCGGCTAGTCCTCGGCGTCCTGCGGAACCGCCCGGAACACGCCGCTGGCGGGGCGTCGAGGCGGCTCGGGGAGGAGCAGGAAACGCAGGCCCGGCTCGACCAGCGAGGCGAGCTCGCGCGAGACCGCTTCGGCGCTGACGTCCCAGGCGAAGTGCTCGCCGTCCTTGAGCAGCCGGAACCCCTTCAGGCCCGCCTCGTCGACGATCTCGATGCCGCCGGCGCCGGCCTCGCCGATGCGCGCACCGAGGGCGGCGGTCAGGGCCTCGCGCAGCTCCGGCGCGACGACCACGCGGCCGCCTGCGGCGCCCCAGCCCTGCACCAACTGCTGCACCAAGCCGGTGACGGTCGCGGCGTCGGTCATCGCCTCGTTGGCGGCCTTCTCGGCCGCCGGATCGATGACCTGCTTGCGCAGACGCTCCTGCAGGCGGAAGCCGAAGTCGCGGGCGGCCATGCGCAGCTCGGCCTCGAGCTGGGTCCGCCGCTGCGCCGCCGATTTTTCGGCGTCTTCACGGATCTTCTGGGCATCGGCGCGGGCTTTGGCGAGGATCGACGCCGCCTCTTGCTCCGCGTTCTGGATGCGCTCGGCGCGAGCCTTCTCGCCCGCTTCGACGCCGTCCTGCTTGATCTTCTCGATCAGACTGGCAATTCCGCTGGTGGCCTGAGTCATGGCTGCGCTCCCCGGAAGCCGCGGTGCGTACGCGGCGCGCGCGGAATACTCCCGTGGCGCATGAAACGCAACCGTCGCCCGGTGTCTCACCGCCGCTCGGCTCGATCCCGGCGGGCTCGGCGGCGCGCGCGACGCGTCGCTACAACACGTGGAACAGGCGAGGCCTTTGACCTGGGCGTGGGCGCCAAGGGCGGCCGTCCGCCGGTTCCCAGAGCACGTAGACCTCGGTGGCGGCGGTTCGAACCACGTGGTGGCCGGCGGTCAACGCGACGCGGTCGCCACTGATCACCTCAGCGTCGATGGTGACGGGCTCCGCCTCGCTGCCCTCGGCCCGGACGATCCGGTAGTGCCCATCGCGCACAATCTCGAGGTGGGCGTGGACCCCGGGCTCGCCTGTGGCGGCCCGCAGGTGGCGACCCCAGAGCCAGATATCGCCGTCCCAGGGCTGGAAGGTCTCGGCGAGGAAGCGCTCGAGTTCGGGCGGCAGGCGGCCGTGGACCGAGTCGACCAGCATCGCGACGCAGCCACGCTCGCGGATCGCCGCCGGCATCTCCCGGACCAGCATTTCGGGCGTCGATTCGCGGATCCACGGGTTGGTGAAGCCGTAGTAGTGCACCGCCGGTCGGCGTACGGCTTGGCCGGTGTTGTCGTAGACCGGCACGTCGGGTGGCACCAAGCGTTCGAGGTCGTGGAGCACCGCGAACTGCTGCGCGCGCTTCTCGGCGCCGGCGCGGCCGTGGTGGCCGAAGGTGTCGACGCCGACGCGCAGCAGCAGCACGACCCACAACGCGCCGGCCCACGGCAGCCAACGGGGCGCGTGTTGGCGGATCTGCGCCGCCGCGTGGGCGACGCCGATCGCGGAGAGCGCCGCGACGCCCGCCAGGATCGGAAGGTAGCTGTAGGCGTAGGCGGCCGATTGGGCAGCGACCGAGACCACGGCGAGCGGCAAGAACGCCAGCAGCGGCAGCCGTGTGGCGGCGCGGGCGGCCGCGACCGGGGCGTCGGCGGACTCGGCCGGCACCCGACCCGCGGTGCGCACCTCGGCGAGCAGCACCAACCAGCCGTAGGCCGCGATCGCCAGCACTGCCTCCAGGCCATAGACGTGATGGCGGAAGCGCGGCCAGAACGGGAAGCCCTCGTAGCTCGACTCGTAGGCCATCGGCCATTGCACGGCGTTGCGCCAGAACGCCTCGGCCATGTCCCGCTGCGCCAGCCACAGGCCGATCGCTGCGAGGACCGCCACGACGCCGGCGAGGAAGGCCGTCGGCGCCGGGAACCAAGCCGCCGCCGCGCCGCCGACTGCAGCGCCGCGCCGCCACGAGAGCAGCCGGCCGACCGCCGAGAGCACGAACGCCAACCCCAGGCCCATGCCGTAGACGCCGGCCTTGGGCGAGGCCCAGCACGCCAACACGGCGAGCGCGCCCGCCGCGGCCGACGCCACGGGCGAGCGGCGGGCGCCGGCGCGACCGAGCAGCCAGAACGCGGCGAGCATCGCGGTGGTGGCGAGCGGATCGGGCCGCAGCTCGATCGCGTGGTCCAACCAGACCGGGAACATCGACGCCGCCAGCGGCGCCAACACCGCCGCGCGCCCGGCGAAGGGGCGCACCAAGGCGTAGAGGAGCGCGAGCTGCGTCAGCCAGACCGGGACCAACGCCCAACGCACCGCCGCGAGGAAGCCCGGCGCAGAGCCGACCAGCGCGTGCAGTGGCGCCGTCAGCTGCCAGAGCAGCGGCGTGTGGTGCGCGAAGAAGTCGCGGTACGGCAGCAGACCGGAATGGATCTGGAACGCCTGGTGCGCGTAGGTCAGCTCGTCGAGCGCGAACGGGCGCGTCGCCGATAGCCACAGCGCGTGGAGCACCGTCACCGCGACCGCGGCGATGCCGAGCGCGCGCGGCCAACGGCTGGGCCGTTCGTCGATCGCCGTGCTCGCTCCGCCTCGCATCGTCGCCACCCCGTCCGCGTCCGTGCCCGAGGGTGCGCGACGGGTCCGCCGCCGTCGAGCCCACTCGATGCGGGTGTTGATTTTCGCATCGATCGTTCGACATGTTGAAAAAAACAACAGATCAAGCCGCTCGGGACGAGTCTCCGCGATGACGAGAAGATCTCGGAATCCATTTGATAATTCGGATCAAGGGGAACTTGGCCTCGGTCTTGCTCTCCAGACAGGGCGCGACCACACTGGTCGGAACTCGTCGGGTCCGAGGGACTCGCACGCGGAGGATCGAGATGCGGATGTTCGGAACCCGTCGGATGCTTGCGACCGCTGCTGCCGTAGCCATGGCCGTGGCCCCTCACGCCGCGATGGCGTGCGGTGGCTGTTTTTCGCCGCCCGGCCAGCAGAATACGCAGCTGATCCTCCAGAACGCCGAGCGAGTGTTGTTCCACCGCGACGCCAAGACCAAGAAGACGCGGGTGTGGGTCGAGGTCCGGTTCACCGGCTTGGCCGAGGACTTCGGCTGGGTGTTGCCCCTGCCGAAGAAGCCGCAGGTCTCGGTCGGTACGTCGTGGGTCTTCGATCAGCTCGATGCGCGCCATGCGCCGCGCTTTTCGACCACGCTCGACCAGGGCGACGAGAACTGCCGCAGCTGGACGAGCTACTGCTACGGCGACGAGCAGAGCCGCGCCAACGCGGCGGCGCCCTCGGCCGGTGGTGGCTTCCGCGGTGATTCGGCGGCGGGTTCGGCGTCCGAAGCCAGCGACGAGGACGGCAAGGTCCAGGTCCTCGAGAAGGACCAGGCGGGCCCGTACGACTACGAGATCTTGGCCAGCAAGGACTCGCAGGCGCTGCTCGATTGGCTCAACGACCACGGCTACGACACCCCGCAGAAGGCGCTGCCGATCATCGAGAGCCACCTCGCCAAGGGCGATGTCTTCGTCGCGGTGAAGCTGCAGAACAACGCCGGCGTCAACGAGATCAAGCCGATCGTGCTGGAGATGGACGACGCCGACGCTTGCGTGCCGCTGCGCCTGACCAGCATCGCCGCTTCGGAGGACATGAGCGTCATCGTGACGCTCGCCGGCCCCGGCCGCGCGGTGCCGAAGAACCACATGCACGTCGAGGTGAACCCGCTCAAGCTGAACTGGTTCCAGAACGGCAACAACTACGCACAGGTGCTCTCGGCCGCCATCGACGAGGCCGCCGGCCGCGCCTTCGCGACGGAGTACGCCGGCCCCGGCAAGCAGACCGCGCTCGTGGCCGAGAGCCAGCGCATGGACGTGACGCCGATCTCGTACGTCACCGACGCCGCCGGCCTCGCCAAGGCGCTGGTCGACAGCCGCCTCATCCTCTCGGCCGACGCGGTCGGCATCCTCGAGAAGCACACCGGCCTCGCCAAGCTCGCGGGCCTCGACCCGCAGAGCTACTTCGGCCAGCTGCAGAGCTGCGGCTACTCCAGCAATCTGCAGCCCGGTAGCTGGTGCACCAAGCAGCTCGCGGCCCCCTCGACGCTGCCGGTGGACGGCCCCGCGCTCGCCGCCGCGCTCGACAAGGAGTACGTGCAGCCGATCCACACCATCGCCGACGCGATGATCGCCTCGGAGACCGTCACCCGCCTGGTGATGCGCATCTCGCCCGAGGAGATGGACCGCGACCCGATCTTCGCCTTCAACCCCGACCTCGGTGACGTCAGCAACGAGTACACCGCCAGCTTCAAGCGGGTCTGCAGCACCGGCTGGTACCCCTACGACCAGACCCGCATCACGCTGGCCGGCGGCGGCAGCTGGGTCATCGACGGCACCGTGCCCGGCGACTTCAACGCGACCGGCGAGATCGGCAACAACGCCATCGACCCGCGCTTCAAGGACGCGCCGATGGCCCTGCGTGTGGAGCTCATCGACGAGTCGGGCCCGGCCGTGCAGGTGCACGAGAGCCAGATCGAGCTCGTCGATTCGGCGATCGCCGGCGCCATCGTCGGCGGCGGACCGTCGCTCCCCAAGACCGTCGCCCTGCAGCCGGTCAGTGAGCGGTGGAAGCTGCCCGAGAGCGACGGCAAGCGCTCGTTCGTGGAGCAGCGTGACGACTCGATGTGCACGCGCAAGCACGTCGTGAAGCCGTGGACCGTCGCCGGCAACACCGGCTCGGGCGGCGCCGGCAGCAACGCGGCGCCGGCCGACGCGGGTGGTGGCTGCACCGCCTCGCCGCATGGCCACGGCGACGCCGGCCTGCTCGCCGGCCTGCTCGCGCTCCTCGCCATCGCCTTCCGCCGTCGTCGCGATGCGGAGGCCTGAGATGCGCCGCGCCTGGCTCGGACGCTTCGCGGCTGTCGTCCTCTTGGCCTCGGGCTGCGGTGCGGAGGACGGTGGCGCCGGCGCGGTCGGCTCCGACGCCGGTGCCGACGCCGCCGCGCTCGACGCCGACGACGGCACGGGTGGCGCCGACGTGCAGGACGACGGTGGCGACGGCGAGGGCACCGTCCAGGTCGTCACCGGCCCCGGCCCCTCGAACCTGAATTGTCCGGCCGGCACCACGCAGCGCAGCAACGAGAGCTTCTTCACCACGTATTGGTGCGAGAAGCCCAACGGCTTGCGTCACGGCCCCTACCGCCGCTGGAACAACAACGGCGTGTTGGTGCTCGACCGCGCCTATTTCGACGGCGAGCCCGACGGGACATGGCATTCCTGGGACAACAACGGGAACCTCGTCTCGGAAGAGCATTGGGTCTTCGGCAAGCGCGAGGGGCCATCCAAGTTCTGGTACCCCGGTGGCGCGGTGCAGCAGGTCCAGAACTGGAAGGGCGGCAAGCAGCACGGCGCGCAGCAGAGCTTCTGGCCCGACGGCAGCAAGCAATCCGAGGCGTCCTACGTCGACGGCAAGCCCGACGGTCTGCACCAAGGCTGGTACCAGGACGGCGCCAAGCAGTACCGCTACGAGTACCAGAACGGCAAGCCGGTCGGCACTTGGAACCAATGGTACCCGGACGGCGCGGTGCAGCAGGAGACGCATTACGTCGCGGGGCTGCGTGAGGGCATCGAGCGGTGGTTCTGGCCCGATGGTGCCTTGCAGCGCGAAACGACCTGGAAGGCGGGCAAGCGCGACGGACTGGATCGCGGCTGGTTCCAGAGCGGAAAGAAGCAATACGAGCGCACCTACAGCAACGGGCAGCCCAACGGCGCCTGGATCTACTGGTACGAGAGCGGCGACAAGCAATCCGAGCAGCACTACCTCAAGGGGCAGCCCGACGGCACCTGGACGACCTGGTACGACGGCGGTCAGGTGGCGTCGACGGTGAGCTACGTCAGCGGGAAGCTGCACGGCCAGCAGGTGACCTACGCGCCCGGCGGCGCCAAGACCGCCGAGGTCACCTGGGTCGACGGCATGCGCAGCGGCCCCGAGCGGGCGTGGTATCCGTCGGGGCAGCAGTCGATGCTCTTGGAGTGGGAGAACAACCAGAAGAACGGCAAGGAAGAGCGCTGGGCGGAGAACGGCACGTTGGTGACCTCCGGCCAATGGAAGAGCAACAAGAAGCACGGCGACTGGAAGAACTTCTATCCCGACGGCAAGCCGATGAACGAGGCCACCTGGGTCGAAGACCTGCTCGAGGGCCCCTTCGTCGCGTGGTATCAGAACGGCAACAAGGCGATGCAGCACGCCTATTGGCACAGCTCCTACGACGGGGAGCGCTTGGCTTGGTACAGCGACGAGACCCTGGCGCGCGAGGAAGGCTGGCAGAAGGGCGTCAAGCACGGCCGCCATCGCCGCTGGAAGCCCGACGGCGCGTGGCTCGAGGGCTCGTGCTGGAAGTCGGGTAGCCTGCAGTGGACGGCCGAGACCGCCGAGGAAGCCGAGACCAAGCCCTGTCTCTGACGGCGCTAAAAGCCTGATGTTTCGGGGCGGCGGTAGCGCATCAGGCGCGAGGCGACCTTGAGTTCGAGCGGGCGGTCGTAGATCTCGCGTTCCCAGCGCCACCGCCCCATCGCGCGCAGGCTCCGCGCGCGGAGCCCTTGGTTGCGCACGTCGGTCGAGGTCGGGAAGGCCGCGTTCATCGTCAGCTCGAAGCCGCGCACGCGCTCACGCAAGGCTGGCGAGATCCACGGCATCGACTCGCTCCGGCGCTGCGAGAAGCCCTGCCAATCGGCGTCGAGCCAGCCTTCGAGCGTCGTCGGGAAGGCAAAACCCGTCGCCTTGGCGCTCTCGAGCAGCGTGCCTTCGAGCGGGACCGGCGTGTAGAGGTAGAACACCACCTCGGTCGCCGGGTTGGCTTCCTTCACGCGGCGGACGAAGCGCAGCGTGCGCTCGACGTCGGCCTCCGGATCGGGCGGGCTGCCGAGCACGAAGGAGTATTCCGGCACCACGCCGAAGCGCGCCATCCGCGCGGCGAGCTCGAGCGTCGCGGCGGTGGTCTGCTTGCCGCCCTTGTTCATGCGGGCGAGCGTCTCGTCGTCGCCGGCTTCTGCCCCCATGAAGACCATCGCGAGGCCGGAGTCGGCCATCGCCCGCCAGGTGTCGTCGGACCAGCCGAGCATCGTGTCGATGCGGCCTTCGCCCCACCAGCGGATGCCGAGGTCGGCGATGGCGTCGGCAAACGCGCGGCAGCGCTTCTCGGCGACGAAGAAGTTGTTGTCGTAGAACTCGACGGCGTCGGCGCCGTAGGTCTGCACCAGCGTGCGCACGTCGTCGGCGGTGGTCTGCGCCGAGCGCGAGAGCCAGGCGCCGTCGACCATGTTCACGACCGCGCAGAAATTGCAGAAGAACGGGCAACCGTACGAGCTGTGGTGGCCGATCGTCGTGCGGCCGAGGAAGGTCGGGCGCAGGTAGCGTTGCATCGGCAGGCGGTGCCACGGGTAGCCGGGCTGCTTGTCCGGGTGCGGGATCGGCGGCAGGCCTTCGTCGACGCCGCGGTCGGCGGGGCCGTCGCGCCACGCGATGCCCGAGCGGCCCTGCACCGGGTGCGTGCCGGCGTCGAGCTGGTCGAGCAGGTCGAGGAACGCTTGCTCGCCGTGGCCGCGCACGACGTAGTCGACGCAGCCGTCCTGCAGCACGACGTCGTGGTGCTGGCTCGGGAAGTAGCCGCCCCAGACCACGGTGACGCCCGGAAACTCGGCCTTCAGGCGACGGGCGTTGGGGATCGCGTCGGCGAGCTGCGGGCCCGGCATCACCGTCATCGCGACGACGTCGGGGCGTTCGGCGCGCACGGCGCTCGCCATGGCGGGCCAGGTCGGGCCGTCTTGCAGGTTGCCGTCGAGCAAGGACCACTCGTGGCGGTCCTCGAGCAGCGCGGCCAGCGCCAGCAGCGAGCACGGCACGATCGGCTTGCGACCGGCCGAGCTCGGCGGGTTGTAGAGGAGGACGCGCATCAGTTGGCAGGCTTGGGCGGGGTGCCCGCGACCGCGGTCGGCGCCGAGGGCACGGCGACGGTCTGGTCGGGGCGGAAGCCCGGTGGCGGTCCGGGCGGCGGCCCCGGCGGCGGCGGGAGCATCCCGGGCGGCGCCTCGACGACGGCGGCGCTGGTGACCTCGCCGGCACCGGCGCTGCGGTGGGCCTCGAAGAACGCGATACCGCGCTCGGTGGCGAGGCGTCGCGCGGCTTCGCGTAGGATGCCCTCGACCAACTCACGCTTGGACTCGTGGTAGGTCACCGAGAGCGAGCTCATCGCGAAGCGATCGAGCATCGGCACTTCGGCGGCGGCCTTGAGCCAGGCGGCGGCCTCGGCGCAGGAGGCGAAGCGCGCCTCGGGATCTTTGGCGGTCGCGCGGGCGACGAACTCGCAGAGGTCCTCGGGCACGTCGGCGCGCTCGAAGCGCGGATCGGGCGTGGGCGTCTCGAGGTGGTGTTCGATGAGCTCGTCGATGGTGTCGCCGTCGAAGGGGACGTAGCCGGTGACCAGCTCGTAGGCGAGGATGCCGAGGCTGTAGAGGTCACTGCGGCCGTCGAGCTCTTCGCCGCGGATCTGCTCGGGCGACATGTAGTACGGCGTGCCGAAGACGCGGCCGTCGCTGCTCGTGCCGCCCGAGCGCGTGGCGATGCCGAAGTCCATCAGCTTCACGCGGCCGTCCGAGCGCAGGAAGACGTTCTCTGGCTTCACGTCGCGGTGGATGAAGCCGTGCGTGTGCGAATACGCGAGCGCCTCGGCGATCTCGCGGAGGATGCGCCGGCAATCGGCCCAGCTGACGTTCTGGCCGGACTCGATCAGCTCGTCGAGCAGCTCGCCGGTCAACTTCTCCATCACGATGAAGTGCGTGCCGTAGGCCTGCTCGGTGTCGAGCACGCGCACGATGTTCTCGTGGTCGAGCATTGCGACCAGGCGGGCTTCCTCGGCGAAGTGCTCGGCGAAGCCGGCGTCGAAGACCAGCGCGTGGCTGAGCATCTTCAACGCGACCGGGATACCGAGCGAGGGGTGGCGGGCCTCGAAGACCGTCGCCACGCCGCCGGCGCCCAGGCGGCCGATGACTTCGTATTTGCCGACCTTGCGGATGCCCTGCACCTGCATCAGGCGCTCGCCGACCAGGCGCGTGAGGAAGACGGCGGTCGAGGGGTGGCGGGCGAACAGGTCCTTGACGGCGGCTTTGCCGATGACGCGGCAGTGGCAGGGCGTCTCGGCGGTGATCGTGGCCGAGCGCGGCTCGCGGGTGATCAGCGCCATCTCGCCGAAGATCGCGGGCGCCGCGCTGGTGCGCTCGAAGACCACGACGCCCTCGGCGTTCTTGACGGTGATGCGCATCGTGCCCTGGGTGAGCACGAACATCTCCTCGCCCTCTTCGCCCTGCGTGAGGATGGCGTCACCGGCGGGGTAGTCGACGTGGCCCATGGCGGCGGCGAATTGCTCGCGTGCGGCGTCGTCCATGCCGGCGAAGAGCGGCAGATCTTCCCATTCCTCGCGCTTGGGCGCGGGCTTGGCCACCGGCAGTTCGGGCTTGCTGAGGCCTTCGAACTGCGTGGTCGAGGTGAAGTCCTTGGGAGGCTGAGACATCGGAGGCTCTCCTTCGCTGCGGTCGTGCCGACGGTGGCCAGCATCGGCAAGACCCGGCGGAAGTGCAAACCGGCTTGGCGACCGGGATCTCCGGTCTGGGACGGCGACGCCTCGACGGGAACATGCTAGCGTCCGGCCGCGCCGGCCCGTCCCGGCGTGGGAGGAGACGATGGCCAATATCGGCTACATCCAGGTCGTCCGGCACTGCAATCACTTCTGTGGCTTCTGCAGCAATCCGACGACGCCCTACGTGCACACCTTCGACACGATGAAGGTGCTGGTCGACGACTTCGTCGATCGCGGCTACTTCGGCATCATCTTGACCGGCGGCGAGCCGACGCTGCACCCCGAGTTGCCCGAGATCACGGCCTACGCGCGCGACAAGGGCTTGCACGTCCGGATGATCACCAACGGCTGGCGCCTCGCCGAGCGCGACTTCGCCAAGAAGATGGCCGAGGCGGGGCTGCAGCACGCGCACGTCTCGGTCTACTCGCATCGACCCGAGGTCGAGGAGCGGTTGCGCGGCGTCGCCAAGAGCTTCGAGAAGGCGCGCGCCGCGGTCGACAACGCCAACGAGTTCGGCATCACCATCAACATCAACTGCGTGATCAACAAGCTGAACTGCGACCACCTGCACGAGACGATCGCGTTCTGGATCGAGCACCACCCGCATATCCGGCACTTCGTCTGGAACAACCTCGACCCCTCGATGGGGCGCGCCGAGGTCAACCAGGACCAATACCTGCATCGGCTGGCCGACTTCGAGTGGTCGCTGACCGAGGCGTGCCGGATGCTGGCGCGGACCGGGCGCACCTTCCGCGTCGAGAAGGTGCCGCTCTGCTACATGACCGAGTTCGCCTGGGCGAGCACCGAGACGCGCAAGATCGTCAAAGGCGAGGAGCGCATCGTACACTTCCTCGACGACAAGCAGACCGTGCGCCAGACGACGTGGGGCCACCTCTACGCCGAGGGCTGCCGCGCCTGCCGCCTGCAGCCGATCTGCGGCGGCCTGTTCGACCGCGGCAACGGCTACGATCCGGCCGAGCTCGCGCCGGTCTTCGTCGACATGGAGCCGATCGTCCGCGCGATCATCGAAGATCCCTCCGACCCCTCCTACAAGCTGCGCGATTTCGCGGCCTGGCAGCAGGACTTCGATGCGCGCTCCGAGCAAGCCAAGGCGGACGCCGAGGCCGAGCGCGCGCGTGGCTTCGCCGAGGCCGACCGCAAGCTCGAGATCGGCCGCGTGACGAGCGAGAGCCTGCGCCTGTTCGAGAAGAAGCGGCGCATCGAGGGTAAGACCGCCGAGCGCACCGGCGTGCGGCTCGAGCGCGACGAGATCGTGCAAGCGGCGCTCGCGCAGGGGGAAGCCGGGGACGTGGCGCCCGAAGTCTGATTCGGGAGCGCCCGGCCGCGCCTTCAGCGCGCCGCGGCGATCGCCGCCTGCATCGCCTCGGGTGATTGCGCGCCGTGCAGCGGTTGGCCGCCGATGACGAAATGCGGGACACCGCGGATGCCCGAGCGGCTCGCGGCCTCGGCGGCCTGGCGTATGGCCGCGAGGCGGGCCGCGTCGTTGGCGGCGGCGATCGCCTCGGCACGCGACCATCCGGCGGTTTCGGCCAGCGCGCCGAGCACCTCAGGCGAGCCGATATCCTCGCCGCGCTCGAAGTACGCGACGTGCATCGCGTGCACGTAGGCGTCGCGCACGGCCGCCGGCACCGCGGCGATCGTCGCGTGCGCGCGGACGGTCGAGGGGCTCTGGCGGATCTTGTCGAAGTGGAACGTCACGCCGTAGCGGGCGCCGGCCGACGTGACATTGGCGAACATCGCTTCGACGCGGGCGGCGCCGTAGCGCGCGCCGAGCCAGCCGCGCAGGTCGCGGCCCTCGTCGGGGGTGGTCGGGTCGAGCAGGAAGGGATGGATCTGCAGGTCCACCGGTCGACCGGCGGCCGCAATGGCGCGCTGGAGGTTGTGCAACCCGATGCGGCACCACGGGCAGACGGCGTCGTGCCAGACCTCGATCGTCACCGGTGCCGCCGCCTGCGGCGCAGGTGCCGCCTGCGTCGCCTGCACGTCCTCGCTCGCTACCATGTTCGGCTCCTCGCCCGCCGGCTCCCGAATCGGCTGCTCGCCCTTCCCACAGCCTTGGACCACGAGAAGGGCGAGCAACGCGACGAATCGGGCAGGGCGCTTCCGCATGGCTGACCGTAGCGCCACGCCGGGTCATCTGCACAGAAGTTCCTTTGACGCTCGCGCCGCGACTGGGTATTTCCGCGCCGACCACAGCGTCCGCGCCGTGACGGAGGTTCGATGTCCCGCCCCCAGATTGGCTTTCTCGTCCGTTTGATCACCTTCGGCCTGCTCTGCACCCCCGTCGCCACCGGCTGCGGCAGCGACGACGCGACCGGCACCGCCGACAGCGGCGCGCAGGACACGGTCGCCGACGCCGCCGTCGGCGCCGATGGCGTCGGCAGCGACGGAGCCGGCGGCGATGATGTCGTCGACGACGGCACCGCCACCTTCCGCACCCGCGGCACCGTCGAGCAGGTCTACGTCTGGAAGGCGAGCAAGGGCACGGCGCTGACGCTCGTCGACGCCGGCGGCAGCGAGGTCGGCAGCGGCACCGCCGACGACCTCGGCAGCCTGGTCTTCCGCAAGGTCGCCCCCGGCAAGGGCTACCGCGTCGTCGCCACCGGCCAGACCACGCCCGGCGGCGAGCCCGTGCAGAGCGGCCCGATCACCGTGCTCGGCGTCGACGGGAGCTACCCCGACGCCGCGTTCTACGCCGGCCAGACCATCACCCCCGGCTTCGGCTACATCACGATGCGCGACGGCACGACGCTCTCGTATTTCGCGACGCTGCCGGGCCCCGCGGACAAGGGCCCCTACCCGACGGTGGTGAACTACTCGGGCTATTCGCCGAGCAAGCCGGGCAACAAGGTCGTCAGCGGCGAGCAGGAGTCGCTGTGTGCGGCGCTGCCGGTGCTCTGCGACGCGCCCGACGACCCGAACAGCCTGCTGATGTCGGTCGCCGGCTACGCCACCGTCAGCGTCAACATCCGCGGCACCGGCTGCTCGGGTGGCGCCTACGACTACTTCGAGACGCTGCAGCTGCTCGACGGCTACGACACCATCGAGATCGTCGCCGCGCAGCCGTGGGTCGCCCACCACAAGGTCGGCATGGTCGGCCTGAGCTACCCCGGCATCACGCAGATGTTCGTCGCCAAGATGACGCCGCCGAGCCTGGCGGCGATCGTGCCGATGTCGGTCATCGGCGACACCGTCAGCACGCTGGTGCCGGGCGGCATCCTGAACATCGGTTTTGCGCTGGCCTGGATCGAGCGCGTGCTCGACAAGGCAGCGCCCTACGGTCAGGGCTGGGAGCAGGGCCGCGTCGACGCGGGCGACACCGTCTGCGCAGAGAACCAGCTGCTGCACGCGCAGCGTGTCGACAACGTCGAGCAGGCCAAGAACAAGATCTACCTCGTGCCCGAGGTCATCGATCCGCTGAACCCGACGCTCTTCGTCTCGCAGATCGAGGTGCCGGTCTTCCTCAGCAGCCAATGGCAGGACGAGCAGACCGGTCCGTTCTTCGTGACGCTGCTCGATCAGTTCAAGAAGTCGCCGAACGTGCGCCTGCTGCTCGGCAACGGCGTGCACTCCGACGGCTTCGCGCCCGAGGTCCTCGCCGAGGCCGTCGCCTTCCTCGACCTGCACGTCGCGCGGCGCAAGCCCAACCTCGGCGGCTACCTGCCGCTGCTCGCGCCGCAGTTCAGCGGCATCGTCTTCGGAACCAACACCGGCCTGCCCGAAGATCGCTGGAAGTCCGTAGCCGACTACGACGCCGCGCTCGCCAAATGGAAGGCCGAGCCGCCGGTGCAGCTGCGCATGGAGGTCGGCGGCATGGAAAACCCGGGCGAGCCGATCTCGCGCTTCTGGCTGCCGTTGCCGAGCTGGCCGCCGCCGGCGACCAAGGCGCGGCGCTACTACTTCCAGCCCGATGGCTCGATGGCCGACGCCAAGCCGGCCGAAGCCGCCGCCGCCTCGCGCTTCCGCGTCGATCCGGACGCTGGCGACCGCGGCATCCTCCCGCAGGGCGGCGGCATCTGGAAGGCGCTGCCCAAATACGATTGGAAGGCCGACAAGCCGGGCGATGTCGTCGCCTTCGTCAGCGCGCCGCTCGACGCCGACGCCGTGATGGCCGGCACCGGCAGCGTCGACCTCTGGGTCCGCGTGACCGAGACCGGCGTCGACGACTGCGACCTCGAGGTCACGCTCACCGAGGTGCGGCCCGACGGGCAGGAGATGCTGGTGCAGGGCGGCTGGCTGCGCGCGAGCCACCGGGCGCCCGCCGCCGATGCGACCGAGCTCTTCCCCAAGCCCTCGATGCTCGCCAAGGACGTCGCGCCGCTGGTCGCCGGCACCTGGACGCAGCTGCGCGTGCCGATCGCCGGTTTTGCGCACGTCTTCCGCAAGGGCAGCCGCATCCGCGTCGCCATCGACACCCCCGGCGACTCGCGCGTCGATTGGCGCTTCGACCTGCTGCCGCCGCCGGCGGGCTTGGTCGGCGACCGCTACGTGGACATCGCGCACGACGCCGCGCGGCCCTCGAGCGTCGCGCTGCCCGTGCTCGACGGCGTGAAGGTGCCGGCCGAGGCTGCGACGCTGCCGGCGTGCCCGTCGCTGCGCGGTCAGCCGTGCCGCGTGTTCACGCCGGTCGCCAACGCGCCGGCCGCGCCCTGAACTCCCCCGCTAGCGCGCACGCAGCAGCCCGAGGCCGGCGGCGACGATGAGCGCGCCGCCGACCCAGACCTCGGCGCCCGGGACCAAGCCGAACGCGACGACATCGACGCCGACGGCGAAGAGCGGGCCGACCGCTGCCGCCGCCGAGACCACCGCCGCCCGCTCGCGTTGGTAGGCCCGCGTCATGCACAACTGACCGCCCGCCGAGCACAGGCCCGCGGCGCCGAGCGCCAGCCAGTTGCGCGCCGAGACGGCCGCGAATCCGGGCCCGGCGAGCAGCAAGAGCGCGGCCAGTACGGCGCAGAAGGCCTGGAACCAGAACACCACCGCGGGCGCGCGGTCCGAGCGACCGAGCCGGCGCAGCATCGTGTGGGCCGCCGCGGAGAAGGCCGTCGAGCCGAGCGCCCACAGCGGCCATGCCTCGGCGAGACCGCCGGCGCCGAGGGTCCAGGTCGAGGGCTCGAGCTTCGGGCCGAGCAGCACGCCGCAACCGACCAAGCCGATGGCGCCGGCGACCCAGACGGCGCGGCCGACGCGCTCGCCGCCGCCGAGCAGCCACGGCGCGAGGAACGCGACCAGCGCCGGCTGCAGCCGCATCACGAAGGTCAAATCGGCGACCGAGAGGCCGCGCGCGGCGGTGAAATACGAGAACATCGCGCAGAAGCCCAGGCCGCAGCGCAGCGCCAGCGCCCGCTTGTCGACGATGTGCAGCGCGCGGGTCCAGCCGCCCGGGGCGGTCCACAGCGCGAGCGTGGTCGTGACCGGCAGCGCGAAAGCGGCGCGCCAGACCATCGTATCGAGCGAGGACAGCTCGGCGCGCGCGACCTTCACGGTGGCCGTCATGCCGACGAAGAACGCCGACGCGGCGAGCATCCAGAGCACGCCGGAGCTGAACGGGTTCGGCGGCTTTCCGGTCACTTCGGCAGACATCGCGGCTCGTTGCTCCCGGTCGGCGTCGCGCTTGCGGCCCCCCGCCGCTGCGGCGGGCCCTGCACGCTAGGGGCCTGCGACGATCGGCACAAGCGCCGCTCACCGAGCTTGGCCGCTCGGTTGCGTCGCGGTCGACCCATTGCCTAGCCTGTGCCGACGCGGCCCCATCGCCGCAGGAGGTCCGCCATGGACCACGCGCTGCCGGCCGCCGATGCCCTCCTCGCCGCCTTTGCCGACGCCGTCGGTGCGGACGGAATTCGCTGCGACGCCGACTCGCTCCGCCGCTACGGGGCCGACCGCGCGCCGCTCGCCGCGCCGGCGCCGCTCGCCATCGTGCTGCCCGCCGACCGCGACGCCGTGGCCCGCGCCCTCGCCGTCTGCCACGCGCACGGCCTCGCCGTCGTACCCTCGGGCGGCCGCACCGGCTTGTCGGGCGGCGCACTCGCGGCGAAGGGCGAGGTGGTGCTCGCGACCGACCGGCTCCGCGACGTCGGCCCGGTCGACGTCGTCGGCCGCACGATCCGCGTCGGCGCCGGCGTCACCAACCTCGAATTGCAGCAGCTGCTCGCGCCGCACGGGCTGCAATGGCCGATCGATCTGGCGAGCAAGGGCAGCGCCACCATCGGCGGCAACCTCGCCACCAACGCCGGCGGCGTGCGCGTGCTGCGCTACGGCCACGCGCGGCGCTGGGTGCTCGGGCTCGAGGTGGTGCTCGCCGACGGCAGCGTCCTGCAGCTCGGCGGCGCCAACGAGAAGGACAACACCGGCCTCGATCTCTGCGGCCTCTTCGTCGGCAGCGAGGGCGTGCTCGGCGTCATCACGGCGGCGACGCTGAAGCTGACGGCGCTGCCGGGACCGGCGGAGGTGGCGCTCTTCGCGCTCGACGATATCGCCGCGGCGCTGCGCTTGTTGGCGGCGGCGCGGGCGGCGCCGGCGACGCTCTCGGCGTTCGAGGTCTTCGACGCGCGCTCGCTCGCGGCGGTGTGCAGCCGGCGCGGCTGGCCGGCGCCGTTCCAAGAGACAGCGCCCTGGTACGCGCTCTGCGAGCTCGAGCCGGCGCCGGGGGGCGACGCCGCGGCGCTGGAGGCGTGGTTGGCGGCGGTCGCGATGGGCGAGGGCGTGCGCGCGGCGGCGCTGGCGACCGACGCGGCGCAGCGGCGGGCGTTCTGGGGCTACCGCGAGTCGATCAGCGAGTGCCTGGCGCCAGATCGCCCGCACAAGAACGACGTCTGCGTGCCGATCGCCGCGCTCGG
Organism: Pseudomonadota bacterium; assembly: GCA_041163625.1. Lineage (GTDB taxonomy): Bacteria > Myxococcota_A > UBA9042 > UBA9042 > UBA9042 > JACKFC01. The sequence continues at coordinate 22,481 of JBEARB010000024.1, forward strand.
CGCCTTCGTCGAGGGCTTGCAGCGCTTCGACGCCGACGACCCCGGCAGCATCCTCGGCATCTTCGGTCACCTCGGCGACGGCAACCTGCACGTCAACGCGCAGCGGGCCCGGGATGCCGAGCTCTTCGCGCTGGTCCGGCGCTTGGGCGGCAGCATCTCGGCCGAGCACGGCATCGGCTTGCTCAAGGCACCGTGGATCGGCTTGCAGCACGGCGCGGCGGAGCTGGCTGCGATGCGGGCGGTGAAGGCGGCGCTCGACCCGCGCGGGCTGATGAACCCGGGCAAGATGTTGGCGGCCGAGCCCTCGGCTATTTGACGACGACCTGGCCGCGCTGGATCGAGATCACGACGCGGCCCTGACCCGGGCGGTCAATGTCGAGCATCACGGTGCTGCCGGGCTCGCCGCGGATGCGCTCGACCACGGTCGAGAGCGCCATGCCGAGCGTGGTCGAGCCGTCGACCGCGACGATGCGGTCGCCTTCCCGCACGCCCGCGACCCGCGCCGGCGCGTCGGCCATCAGGTTGCGCACCACGATGGCGTTGCCTTGTTGACCGAGGGTGGCGCCGATGCCCTGGAAGCTGAAGCGCTCGCCTTCGCGGCGCTCGGGCAGCACCAGATCTCGCACCTGCTCGCTGCCCTCGGTCACCTCGACGCCCGACTCCATCACCGGCAGGTAGTCGGGGTGCTGGCTGCGCAGGCTGTGGCGGCCGGGCGTCACGCCGCGGATGGCGTAGGTGCCGTCCAGATCGGTGCGCGCGCTCTTGGGCGGCAAGATCGAGCCGGCTTCCATCAAGATCACCCGCGCGCTCACGACGGGCTCGCCCGCCTCGTTGCGCACCTGGCCGGTGATCGCCCCGCCCTGCCGCAGCCGCAGGACCACGCCGTCGGTCTCGGCGCCACTCTGCACCGCGATATCGTCGACGAAGACGGCACCACGCCCTGGCGCCTCGGCGCGCAGGCGATAGCGCCCCGGACGCAGCGGCCCGAGGTGGAATTGCGCGGCCTCGTTGACCACGCGGTCCGGGCGCACCTGATGCGGCGAGAACGGGTCGGGCGTCACCGGCGCCCAGCCGACCACGCTGACGATCGAGCCCGGCAGCGGCTTGCCGTCGGCGTCCTGCACGGTGCCGCGGATATGGCCGCCGGGGCCCATCTGCAGCGTGAGGTCGGCGCCGTGCTCGGCCGCGACGGTCTCGGAGTCGGCGGCGTCGATGGCCAAGGCCACGATCGCCGCGCCGCGGCCGAGCTGCTCGGGGCGGTCGATGGTGAAGCGGCCGTCCGGGCCGCTGCGCAGCTGCGCCTGCTCGTCGCCGCGGCTGAGCAAGATCGTGGCGCCGGCGACGCCCTTGCCGTCGCCGTCGACGACGCGCCCGGCGAGGCCGCCCGCGCCGCCGAGGCGAACGTCGCGCACGGTGGTCTCGCCGGCCCGCAGCGCCAACTCGGTCTCGTAGGCGCCGAACCCCTGCGCACGCACCCGCAGCCGCACGGTGCCCGGCTCGATCGCGCGCAGCAGGTACTGGCCCGCCTCGTCCGATTGCGTGACGTAGGGGCCGCCCTCGCCGTAGGCCTCGACGATGGCGACGATCGGCTTGCCGTCGCCGCCGCGGATGGTGCCCTGCAAGCGCGCCATGCGGCTCGACGCGCCGACGTCGAGCACGATCGCGTCGCGCGCGCCGCCGTCGGCGAGCACGAGCTCGTCGCTCTCGGCGCGCGCCTTGCCGTCGCCGCCCGGCGCGATGGCGACCAGCCGCAGCCGACCCGGCGGAACGGAGCCGCTGAACGTACCGTCGCCACCGGATCGGCCGAGCTCGACCTCGAAGCCCGAAACGCGGCCTCCGAGCGACTCGGCGAAGACGACCTGCGCCACCACCCGGGCGCCTTCGACGCTGGCTTCTCCACGCACCACGCGCCCGCTGAGCGTGGCGGGCCGGCGCAGCTGCAGGTCGAGCTCGAGCGCGGTCTCGTCGTCGATCGTCACGCGCATCCCGCGTGCGTCTTCGGGGCCCGGATTCATCAGGCCCTCGGCCTTGGCGTCGAGCGTCCAGCGGCCCGAGGCGAGCGCGCCGAAGGCGAAGGTGCCGTCGGCGCCCGAGCGCGTGCGGACGGCGTCGCCGCGCTCTGGCGTTGCGATCACCTCGGCGTCGGCGACGGGCTGACCTTCGGGGTCGAGGACGCGGCCGAGCAGGGCGGCGTCGTCCGCGGCGACCACGGTCTCGGGGACATCGGGTACGGTCGGGCCCATCGACCACGCTGCCCAGAGCAGCGCGGCCATCGCGACGGCGAGCGCCGCGGCGCCCCAAGTCGCCAGCCGACGCTTCGAACTCAAGGGGCGACTCCGTCACGCGCCTGCTGGCGCGCCTTGCGGGCTGCCAATTCAGCGCGCAGGGCGGCGTCGGCCGACTCGCCGTCGCGCAGGCTACGGCGCTCCATGAACACCCACCAGAAGCGCGAGACGGGGAAGGCGAAGAGCGGGCCGACCAGCGGCACCGTCACCGCGCCGGCGACCAGACACGCCATCCAGCTCGCGCCGGCGAGGCGCATCACGGTGACGAGGAGCGCCAGAACGACCACCACGATGGTGTAGCTGAACATCATCGCGCCGAGGAAGTAGCCGTTGCCGCGGTCGTAGCGGTGGCCGCACGACGGGCAGGTCGGGTGCATCTTCAGCGGATGCGCGAACATCGGCGCCTGCCAGCAGATCGGACAGCGCAGCCGCACGGCCTCCGAGAGCGTCGGCAGGCGCAGCTCGGAGGGCAAAGGCTCGTGTGGGGTCGCGGGCTCGGACATCGCTGTCTCCGGAGGGGCCGTCGCGTGGGGCGCGAGGGCGGCGGGGATGCTAGCACGAGCCCGTCGCGTCGCGCACGACCCCATCGCCCAGCAGGTGCGCGAATCATCGGATTGGCGCTGCGTTGTGCTAGGATTGCAGCGCGCCGGCCGGTCCGCCGCCGGCGCG
>JBEARB010000025.1:0-14648 GCA_041163625.1 Pseudomonadota bacterium
TCGGCTGGACCCAGATCATCGGCACCGAACAGACGCTCGAGCTGCAAACCGCGGTGCCCGCCGGCGCCAACCCCGGGCAGGTCGCGCTCGGGCGTTGGCACGAAGCGGGCCCGATGCTGCGCACCGCCGTCGTGCTGCGGTTTTAGGAGGCGAGGATGCGAACGATGCGATGGACGACGAAGGTCTCCGGGCTCCACCTCCTGCTCTGCGCCGCGCTCGTCGCCTCCGCAGCCTGCAGTGCGGAGGATACGAGTGGGAACGCGGGCGGGTTCGGTGGGACCGACGTCGGCGGCGGCCTCGGCGGCGGCGCCGGCGATTGGAATTCCGGTGGCGCCGACTCGTCCGCGGGTGCCGACGCGGGCGGTGGCTCCGGTCTGCCGCCCGAACAGGAGAAGGAGGTCGATTTCGGCGCGCCCGAGGGGAGCCCGAACTTCGTCTACGTGCCGGTCAAGGACGCCGACAATATCGTCAAGGTCGCGGGCAGCTCGCTCGACGTGACCCTGATCGAGGTCGGCGACCGGCCGACGGTGGTCAAGGCGGTGCCCGGCGAAGACGCGGTGCTCGTCATCAGCTCCGGCACCGACGAGCTCGCCATCGTCCGCAGCGCCGCCGGCCAGGACGACACCGTGACGCTGGTGCCGATCTTGCCGCATTGCAACGCCATCGCCGTCAGCCCCGACGGCGAATGGGCGACGGTCTGGTACGACCACGCGCGCGCCGGCAAGGGCGATCCGGTCGGCAGCTTCCAGGCCGTGACCTTGGTGCCGCTGACCGAGGCCGCGCCGGCGCCGCGCACGCTCTCGGTCGGCTTCCGTCCGCGGCAGGTGCAGTTCACCGCCGACGGCAAGCAGGCGCTGGTCGTCACCGACGACGGCGTCTCGCGCGTCGACCTCGCCACCGCCACCGACGGTGCCATCGTGCCGCCGGTCGCCATCGACCCGAACCCGCTCAACAAGCCCGCCGACCGCGAGGTGCAGACCACGCCCGACGGCCGCTGGGCGTTGGTGCGGCAATCGGGGCTGGCCGGCCTGTACGCCATCTACCTGCCGACCGGCGCGCTGGTCGAGGTGAAGATGAGCTCGGTGCCGACCGATCTGGACCTCGACCCGAGCGGCACGATGGCGCTGGCGGTGCTGCGCGAGAGCGCCGAGGTCGCCATCGTCCCGCTGCCCGAGGCGGCGACGCCGACGCTGCCGGTCGACAAGCTCTCGGTCGCGCCGCTGGTCGCCGGCCTCGCCAGCATCACCGACGACGGCAAGACCGCGATCCTCTACTCCAGCGTCGCCGGCGTGGAGTCGGTGGCTGCGCTGGATCTGCCGACCCGCAAGCTGGTGGCGGTGCCGCTGCGCAAGACGGTCGATTACGTCTGGCTCGCCGCGGGCAGCCGCACGGCGGTGCTGGTCCACAAGCCGGCGGACGGGCCGCTGCACAACGTGGACGAGACCGAGGCCTTCGTCGACGACAGCCAGGGCTACACGCTCTTCGATCTGGACACCGGCTACACCAAGTTGGTGCTGACGGCGGCGGCGCCGGGCGGGATCGCGGCCTCGGCGCTGCCCAAGCGGGCGTGGATCCTGCTGCCGGATCCGGCCGACCAGGACCATCGCGTCCAAGCCGTGACCTTGAGCAACCTGCTGGTGCAAGAGCTCACGCTGCCCTCGCGGCCCGAATACGTACGCCCGCTCGACGCCGCCGGCGTGGTCGCCGTCAGCCAACAGCATCCGACCGGGCGGATGACCTTCTTCGACGCCGCCGACGGCAGCGCCAAGACCGTCACCGGCTTCGAGCTCAACGGTCTGGTGAAGTAAGCAGCAGCGCGCCGGGGCCGGCGCGCGCTGTCGCGGACGGATGCCAGCCGCGCCCGCCTGTGGCAGGCTCGGGCGCCGTCGCGACGCGTCGTCCGCGCCGCCCGAGGAGCTGCCATGACCGCACTGATGCCCCGCGTCCGCGCCTTCGTCGGCGGCGCCTACCTCGACCGCGAGGGTCCCGATTTTCCGCTCTACGAGCCGCATACCGGGCGCGAAGTCGCGCGGATCGACGAGGCGACCACCGCCGAGGTCGACACCGCCGTCGCTGCCGCACGCGCCGCGCTGGGTGGACCGTGGGGGCGGATGCCGCGCGCCGAGCGGCTCGCCCTGCTGCGCAAGGTCGCCGATCGCGTCGACGCCCGCCGTGACGAATTCCTCGCGCTCGAGGTCCGCGACACCGGCAAGGCGGTCGCCTTCGCGGGCACCGTCGACATCCCGCGCGGCGCTGCCAACTTCCGCATCTTCGCCGATATCCTCGCCGCCGCCCACGACGAGGCCTTCCACCAGGACACCGACGACGGCCGCGGCGCGGTGCACGTCACCCGGCGTCAGCCGGTCGGCGTGGTGGCGGTCGTCTGCCCCTGGAACCTGCCGCTGCTGCTGATGACGTGGAAGGTCGCGCCGGCGCTCGCCGCGGGCAATTGCGTCGTGGTGAAGCCGAGCGAGGAGACGCCCTCGACCGCCACGCTGCTCGGCGAGGTGATGCGCGAGGTCGGCGTGCCCGACGGCGTCTACAACGTCGTGCACGGCTTCGGCCCCGGCTCGGCCGGCGAGCATCTGGTCGCCCACGCCGGCGTCGACGCCGTCACCTTCACCGGCGAATCGGGCACCGGCCGCGCGATCATGGCTGCGGCCTCGCGCACCCTCAAGCGCGTCAGCTTCGAGCTCGGCGGCAAGAACCCGGCGCTGATCTTCGCCGACTGCGACCTCGACGCGGCGGTCGCCGGCACGCTGCGCTCGGTGTTCAGCAACTGCGGGCAGGTCTGCTTGTGCACCGAGCGGGTCTACGTCGAGCGCTCGATCTTCGACGAATTCGCCGCCCGGCTCGCTGCCGGCGCGCGCGCGATGCGGCTCGGCGACCCCTTCGATCCGGCCACCGAGATGGGGCCGCTGGTCTCGGCCACGCATCGCGACAAGGTCGAGCGCTACCTGCAGCTCGCCCGCGAGGAGGGCGCGACCGTGCTCGCCGGCGGCGGCCGCGCCGAGGTGCCGGGCTTCGCGGGCGGCTATTGGGTGCAGCCGACCGTGTGGACGGGCCTCTCTGACGACGCGCGCTGCAACCGCGAGGAGATCTTCGGCCCGGTCTGCCACCTCGCGCCCTTCGACAGCGAAGACGAGGCCATCGCCCGCGCCAACGACACCGACTACGGCCTGGCCGCCGCGGTCTGGACGCAGAACCTCGCCCGCGCGCACCGCGTCGGCGCGGCGCTGCAAGTCGGCCTGTGCTGGGTCAACACCTGGTTCCTGCGCGATCTGCGCACGCCCTTCGGCGGCTGGAAGGCCAGCGGCATCGGGCGCGAGGGCGGCCACTACTCGCTCGATTTCTACACCGAGATGCAGAACCTCACGATCAAGCTCTGACGCGCGAATTCCGCGCTTTTCCGGGCCGCCAGCGGCCTCCGGAGCCCCCGCATGACCCGCATCGAACGCCACAGCCGAACCACCGGGGCCGCCGCGCTGGCGAACTATCCGCACGCCGTCCGCGTCGGCGAGCTGGTCTTCGTCAGCGGCACCAGCTCGCGCATCGCCGGCCCGGGGCCGACCCGCCACGAGGGCGTGACGCTGCACCACGACGCGCAGGGCGCCGTCACCCGCGTCGAGACGGACTGCGAGGTGCAGACCGCCGCTGTGCTCCGCAATATCGACGGCCACCTGCGCAGCGCCGGGCTGACGCTGCAGGACGTCGTCGACGCCACCGTCTTCCTCGTCGACATGGCCGACTACGCCGCGATGAACCGCGCCTGGAACGCCGCCTTTGCCGACGCTGCCGCCGGCCCCGCCCGCACCACGGTCGCGGTCGCCGCGCTGCCGCACCCGCACCTGCGCGTGGAGATCAAAGCCGTCGCCGCTGGTCCCGCCCGCCCGGAGGTCCGCTGATGCCCGCTACCCGCTTCGACATGTTGCAGACGCCCGCGCTGACGGGGATGGGCGCGCTCACCCTCGACGAGGCGCGCGCTGACGCGCTCGGCGCCGAGCTCGACGCGGCGCTGACATCGGGCACGCCGGTCGCGCCGCTGCGTGAGCGCGTCGAGGGGATGACGCTCGCGGACGCCTACGCCGTCGCCGGCGCCACCCTCGCGCTGCGCGAGCGGCGAGGTGCGCGGCGGGTCGGCGCCAAGATCGGCCTGACCAGCGTCGCCATCCAGCGCCAGCTCGGCGTGGACCAGCCCGATTTCGGCGTGCTGCTCGACACGATGGCGGTCGACGACGGCGGCAGCTTCTCGCTGACGCAGGCGCGCGCCGGCCACGCCATCGCCGCCCGCGCCGAGGCCGAGATCGCGTTCGTGCTCGAGCGCGATCTGCCGCGCGTCGGCAACACCGCCGCCAGCGTGCTGCGCGCCATCGGCTTCTGCTTGCCGGCGATCGAGATCATCGACTCGCGCGTCGCCGACTGGAACATCCGCTTGGTCGACACCGTCGCCGACAACGCCAGCGCCTTGGCCTACGTGCTCGGCAGCCGGCCCGTCAAACCCGAGGCCATCGACTTCCGCCACGCCGGCATGACGCTGCGCCGCAACGGCGAGGCCGAGAGCACGGGCGCCGCCGCCGCCTGTCTCGGCTCACCCGTCGTCGCGCTGACTTGGCTCGCCAATACGCTCGGCGCCCTCGGCGAACCGCTGCGCGCCGGCGACGTCGTGCTCAGCGGCGGGCTCGGCCCGATGCTCTCGATGGCGGAGGGGGATCACTACGAGGCCCGGATCTCCGGCCTCGGCGCGGTCTCGTTCGGCGTGAGCGTCTAGCTAGGCGGCCTTGGCGGCTGCAGTGTTGCCGGGGGCTGTAGGCTATGGTCCTCTTCGCGCGGACGCCCCATCCCGCGGAGCTCGCCATGTCGCCTCGCACACCGGTCGCCATCCTCGGCAGCGGCCATATCGGCACCGACCTCGCCGCCAAGCTCGCGCGCTCGACCACGCTCGAGCTGCGCGCGATGGCCGGCATCGATCCCGAAAGTCCGGGCCTGCAGCGCGCCGCGCAGGCCGGCGTGTTCACCACCGCCGAAGGTCTGGCCGGCCTGCGCGCCTGGGCCGGCTGGGACGCGATCGCCGTGGTCTTCGACGCCACCAGCGCCGGCGCCCACCTCGCGCACGCACCGCTGCTGCACGCCGACGGCAAGCGCGTCGTCGACCTCACGCCGGCCGCCGTCGGCCCCTTCGTGGTGCCCGTCGCCCACGAGACCAACTCGATATTCGACAATGATCAAGTGACGAACATCAATATGGTGACGTGTGGCGGTCAGGCGACGATTCCGATCGTCTGGGCGATCTCGCGATTGACGAATGTCTACTACGCCGAGATCGTGGCGGCGATCTCGAGCCGCTCGGCCGGCCCAGGCACCCGCGCGAATATCGACGAGTTCACCCGCACCACGGCGCACGGCCTCGAGGTCGTCGGCGGGGCGCGGCGCGGCAAGGCGATCATCGTGCTCAACCCCGCCGAGCCGCCCATCGTGATGCGCGACACCGTGCACCTGCTCGTCGAACCCTGCGATCCGGCCGCGTTGCAGGACGCCGTCGCCGCGGTGGTCGAGCGCGTCGGTGCGTATGTGCCGGGCTATCGCCTCGCCGCGCCGGTCGTGCATCAGCCGATCCACGGCGCGCGGGTGCCGGGGCTCGGCGAAGGCGGCGCGGCCGAGGTCGTCGACGGCTGGCACGTCACGGTCCTGCTCGAGGTCGAGGGCGCCGGCGACTGGCTGCCCAAGCACGCCGGCAACCTCGACATCATGACGGCGGCGGCGCAGCGCGCCGGCGAGCTGTTCGCCGCGGCGCTGCAGCCCGGAGGTGCGGCATGAGGCGGCTGTTACTCCACGACGTCACGCTGCGCGACGGCATGCACGCGCTCGCGCACCAGATCACGCTCGAGCAGATGGTCGAGGTCGCCCGCCGCATCGACGCCGCCGGCATCGACCTGATCGAGGTCAGCCACGGCGACGGCCTCGGCGGCGGCTCGCTGAACTACGGCTTCGCCCGCCACGACGAGCGCGAGTACCTCGAGGCGGTCGCCGCGGTGCTCACGCGGACGCGCCTGGGCGTGTTGCTGCTGCCCGGCATCGGCACGGTCGACGACCTGCAGATGGCCTACGACGCCGGCGCGCGCAACGTCCGCGTCGCCACCCACAGCACCGAAGCCGATATCTCGCGCCAGCACATCGAGGCCGCGCGCGGGCTCGGCATGGACACCGTCGGCTTCCTGATGATGGCGCACCTGACGCCGACCGCGCGGCTGGTGCAGGAAGCCCGCAAGATGCAGTCTTACGGCGCGCATTGCGTCTACGTCGTCGATTCGGCCGGCGCGATGGACATGGCCGACACCCGCGAGCGCGTCACCGCCCTCAAGGACGCCCTCGACTGCCAGGTCGGCTTCCACAACCACGACAACCTCGGCCTCGGCGTCGCCAACACCCTGGTCGCCGTCGAGGCGGGCGCCGATCGCGTCGACGCCAGCTTGGCCGGCCTCGGCGCCGGCGCGGGCAACTGCAAGCTCGAGGTGCTCGTCGCCGCCTTGGATCGTGGCCGCGAGCGCCTCGGCGTCGAGATCGGCGCGGCGCTCTATCCGCTCATCGACGCCGCCGACCAAGTCGTGCGCCCGATGATGCAGCGGCCGGTGCAGATCGACGGCCGCGCGTTGGTGCTGGGCTGGGCGGGCGTCTATTCGAGCTTCCTGATCCACGCCGAGCGCGCCGCGGAGCGCTTCGGCGTCGACGCGCGCGACATCCTGGTCGAGCTCGGTCGGCGGCGCATGGTCGGCGGGCAAGAAGACATGATCGTCGACGTCGCCCTCGAGCTCGCCGAGCGCGCGCGCACCGCCGGGAGCCCGCGTTGATCGAGGTCGACGCCAGGGCAGCGGCCCGCAAGCGCGGAATTCTCGGTGCGCTGGGGCTGCTCGCCGGCGTGGCGGTCTGGCAGCTCGCGCCGCTGCCGGGGCAGGCCGCGGCGATGGCCGGTATCGCGACCTGGATGGCGACGTGGTGGCTCTCGGAGGTGGTGCCGATCCCGGTGACGGCGCTGCTGCCGCTGGTGCTGCTGCCCGCCTTCGGCATCGAGAAGCTCGGCGCGGTCGGCGCGAACTACGGCAAGCCCGTGATCTTCCTGTTCCTCGGCGGCTTTCTGCTCGCGCTCGGCCTGGAAGAGACCGGGCTGCATCGCCGCGTCGCCCTCGGCATCGTCGCCCGCGTCGGCGACCGCCCACGACGCCTGGTCCTCGGCTTCATGGCCGCGAGCGCGCTCGGCAGCATGTGGATCAGCAATACCGCCACCACCATGGTGATGTTGCCGATCGCGATGAGCGTGCTGACCACCGGTCCGCGCGCCGAGGGCGACGACCGCCTCGGGCCGGCGGTGATGCTCGGCATCGCCTACGCTTCGAGCATCGGCGGGATGGCGACGCTGGTCGGTACCGCACCGAACCTGGTGCTGGTCGACCAGCTGCGCACGCTCTTCCCGACCGCGCCGCCGCTCGGCTTCGCGCAATGGCTGCTCTTCGGGCTGCCGCTCGCGACGCTCTTCGTGCTCGGCGGCTGGCTGATGCTCGTCTACCCGATCTTCCGCGTGCCGGCGTCGGGCAGCGGCGTCGATCCACGAGCCGTGCGGGCCGAACTCGCCGCCCTCGGCCCATGGCGTCCCGACGAGCGCGTCGCCGCGGCGGTCTTCTGCGCCGTGGCGCTGCTCTGGGTCACCGGCTCGGACCTACGCCTGGGCGACGCCTTCACGCTGCGCGGTTGGCGCGGCGCGACCGGCCTGCGCGAGCTCGGCGACGGTGCCGTGGCCATCGCCGGCGCGGTCGTCCTCTTCGTGCTGCCCTCGCGCGAGCGTCCCGGCGAGAGCCTGTTGACGTGGCAGGCCACCTCGCGCCTGCCGTGGGGGCTGTTGCTGCTCTTCGGCGGTGGCTTCGCGTTGGCAGCCGGATTCGGCAAATCCGGCCTCTCGGACGCCATCGGCTCCAGCCTCGAGGGGCTCGCCGGCACCGCGCCGCTCGTCGCCGTCACCACCGTCTGCATCGCCCTGACCAGCCTGACCGAGCTCACCAGCAACACCGCCACCACCACGCTGGTGCTGCCGATCCTGGCGCGGGTGGGCGTCGCCATCGGCTTGGATCCGCGCGCGCTGATGATCCCGGCCACCCTCTCGGCGAGCTGCGCCTTCATGATGCCGGTCGCGACGCCGCCGCAGGCCATCGTCTTCGGGTCCGGTCGCGTCTCCATCGGTCAGATGGTGCGCGCCGGCATCTGGTTCAACCTGCTCGGGGTGGTGCTCGTGGTGCTGCTCTTCCGCCTGCTCGGAGGCCCGATCTTCGGCATCGAGTGGGGCGGGCTGCCCGCCTTCGCGAAATAGCCGCGCGTCCCTACTGACAGACGCCCTTGCCGTCGCAGGTCTTGCCGTCGCCGCAGGGGGCTCCCGCGGCGAGCGGGGTCTGGCCGCAGCCGCCGCCCGCGACACACGCGTCGACGGTGCAAGCGTTGGCGTCGTCGCACGCCTGGGCCGCGAGCGCGGCGCAGCCACCGGCGTCCGCGCAGCTCGCCTGCATCCACGGAGTGGTGCGCAGCAACCGCGGCTTGCGATTGGCCGCGAGGCCGTAGTCGCCGACGATGAGGTACCCGTCCGAGAGCGCCATCACCGCCGAGAACACGCCGCCTGCGCTGGGGAACTGCGTCGTCGCCAGGGTCGCGCCCTGGGGAGAGAGGCGCCACGCCACGCCCGCCGCGTCGGCTTGGCCATCGCCGGTCGAGGTGAAGCCGACCACGTTCAAGTCGCCCCACGGCGCTTGCGCCAAATCGAAGGCGGTGGTGCCGAGGTCGCCGCCGTAGTTGGCCTCCCATTGCACCTTCAGGTTGCTGTCGAGACGGACGACCCAGGCGACGTCATGGCCGATCGACGAACTCTCGACCGCGCCGTAGGCCAGGTAGCCGCCGCCGACCGCGAGCGCGACGCCGATGAAGCGCGCCGGCGCGGACTTGGTGACGTCGACCTCGCCGCCGAAGAGGAGGTTGTCGGTCAGCCGGTACAGGTGCCCGGCCCATTTGCCGGCGACCTCGTGCCGGCCCGCCAGGACCGCGCGCTTCTCGGTGGGCTCACGCACGCCGCCGGCGATCGAGCGCGAGTCGAAGGCCGTCCCGATCGAAACGGTCGCCCCGGTCGGCTTGGTCTGCACCAAATCGAAGACGACGACGCGGTTGTCCGACACCTTGCCCGACGGGCGACGCGCGACGACCCAGATCTGATCGTCGCTCGCGCTCGGCAGCAGGGCGACGGTCTCGACACCGTCGCCGGCCTCCGATGCCAGCACCGTCTTCCACGACTGCACACCGGCGCTGGTGAAGCGCGCCAGCATCGGCGCGCTCAGCTTGCCCGTCGTCTTTCCGTCGCCGCCGGCGATCCAACCGCCGTCGGGCATCGCGAGCCCGCGCGTGAAGCGGCCGGCGTCCGGGCCCGTCTGGCTCGCGCCGAATTCACCGAGCGCGCTCGCTTGCACCCGGAAGGGCTGGCTGTTGCTGACGCCCAGCGCCACGACCCCGCCGCCGGTCAGTCGCACCGCGTCGAAGACCGCCGCACCGGACGAGAGGTCGTCGAGTTTGTCGAACAAGCGCGGCACGCCCGGCTGGCAGGCCCCCTGACCGTCGCATGCGTCCTGCGTGGTGCACGGGTCGCCGTCACTGCACGGCGCCGTCGTCGGCAGGAACGCGCAGGCGCCGGCCTGGCAGACGTCGTCGGTGCAGGGGTTGCCGTCGTTGCAGACCGGCGCCGTGGGGCACGCGCCGCTGGCGTCGCAGGCCAAGGCGGTGCCGGCGCAGACGCCGCCGCCGTCGCAGACGTCGCCGCCGGTGCAGGCGTCGCCGTCGTCGCATTCCGTGCCGCTGCCGGCGAACGAGGGCTTGCAGATGGCGTCGGCAGGGCCGGTCGACACGCATTTCTGCGGCGCGCACGCCTCGCCCGCCGGGCAGGTCTTCACGGCGCCGCTGCTGCAGAAGCCGCCCTGGCAGATATCGCCCACGGTGCAGCCGTTGTCGTCGGCGTTGCAGGATTTGCCGTCCGAGGCCTTGGTCACCTTGCAGGCGCCCTTGTCGTCGCAGCGCGTCTCTTCGCAGGCCGCGAGCGAGAGGCCCTTGGCTTCACAGGGCGTGCCGGCATCGGCCGCGGTCAGGGCGCAGGTGCCGTCGGCGCAGATCGGCCGCTGGCAGGGGGCGATGTCGGCGGGCGCGATGCAGCCGGCGTCGTTGGCACAGCTCGCTCCGAGATTGCCGGCGCCATCGGCGGTCTCGGCTACGTCGGCCGCGTCGCCGGCGTCCTGGGCCGCGTCGTCGGAGTCGTGGGCCGTGTCGCCGGTGTCCGTGCCGGCGTCGGTCACCTCGTCGACCCCATCGGCGGTGTCGAGCGTGCCGGTGTCCGCGGCGTCGTCGCCGTTGGCCGCGTCGGTGTCCGCGTCGTCCTGCAGCGCCGCCAGATGGGCCGCCAGCGCAGCGTCGTCGGCCATGTCGGGCAGGCAACCGGGCAGCCCGAGCCACAGCCACGCCCACACGAGCCGACGCGCGGCGACGCCGGGGAGCGGTGGGGGGGCGAGCTGGCGAGCGGACATCGTGCCTCCGAGAGACGGCACCGTAGCACGCTCCGGGCTCGCCCGGCAGGGCCACCGACCGCTCACACGGGCGCGGGCGGTGCGCAAAAGCCCCAGCGTCACGGGGGCGTGGTTGCCCCGCCCGCGCCATCGGCTACCCTGGCCGACGTGATGCCACGGACCCACACGTCGCTGTTCGCCCTCTGCTGCGCGCTCCCGCTGGTGCTCGCAGCGGCGTCGCCGCGTGTGGCGTCGGCACGCCAACCCGCCGCACGCACCGACGCCTCGGACGCCGATCGACTGCGCCGCGCCGAGGCGATGGCGACCGAGGCGAAGGCGCTGTTCCGCAACCGGGTCTTCGCCGACGCCGCGCGCCTGTTCATGGAAGCCTTCGCGCTCAGCAAGCACGCGACGCTGGTCTACAACGCCGCCCGCGCCTACGAGGAGGCTGGCCGGCTCAAGCGCGCCGAGTCGCTCTTCCTGCTCTACGCGAGCCTCCCGGACGCCGACGAAGCCGGCAAGAAGGACGCCGCAGCGCATCTGGTCGAGGTGCGCCGCCGCATCGCCGCGGGCGAAGGCGAACCGGACGACCCCGAGCCGACGCCGCCGCCCGCGACGACGACCTCGCCGGCGGCAACTGCGCCGACCCCGGCTGCCTCGACCGCAGCTCCGCCCTCGACCGTGCGGCAGGCGGCGCCGGCGTCGCGCTGGCCGCTCTGGGCCGGGATCGGCGCCGGTGGCGTGGCGGCCGGCTTGTACGGATGGGCCGTCTACACGGCCTCGGGGCTCGATTTGGACGCAGTCCGCGACGACGCCGATCGCGCCGACTATCGAGCCCGCCGCGATCGCGCCTCGGCGATGCGATGGACGGGCGTCGCCATTGGCGCGGGCGCTGCCGGTCTGTTGATCTGGTCCGCGCTGCGGCCCGATCCCGCCGCGGCGACCGCCGGTGCCGTGACGCTCACTCCGAGCCTGGGCGCCCCGGGCGCGACGCTCGCGATCGCCTTCTGAGCGCTCGGGAGGGGCTCGGTCCTGCCCGCGGCGAGCCCGGAAATCTGCGGTTCGCAACGAAACTTTCGGTCGTGACGGCGCATCTTTCGGGTCGGGTTGGCGCGGAAGCGGCACGGCGCTACCCTCCACGGCCGCTGGAGCGGCACGGAGGAGACGATGGCGAAAGACGGTGGAGCCCTGCACACGCCGAGCGAGATTCGGCTGGCCGACTACCTGCCTCCGGCTTGGCGGGCCAAGACCATCGAGTTGGACTTCGACTTGCACGAAGACCACGCCCTCGTGACGGCCGAAGTCGCCTGGACGCGCAACCCGCTGCGGGCCGAGGGGCCATTCGACCTGACGCTCGACGGTGAAGATCTCGAGACCGTATCGCTGCAGCTCGACCACGGCGCCGGCTGGGGGCCGGTGGCGCACGTCGCCGGCCAGTCCAAGCTCGTGCTCTACCGCCCCGACGGTGCGCCGTTCCGCACCCGCATCGTCACCCGCCTGCGCCCGCAGGCCAACAAGACGATGGAGGGCCTGTACCGCTCTGGCGGCATGTTCTGCACGCAGATGGAGGCCGAGGGCTTCCGCCGCGTGACGTGGTACGCCGACCGGCCCGACGTGCTCGCGGTCTGGACGGTGCGTGTCGCCGCCGACAAGGCCCGCTTCCCGGTGCTGCTCAGCAACGGCAACCTCACCGAGTCGGGCGATCGCGACGGCGGCCGCCACTTCACCGTCTGGCACGACCCCTTCCCCAAGCCCGCCTACCTCTTCGCGCTCGTCGCCGGCGACCTCGACGTCACCGACGGCAGCTTCACCACCATGAGCGGTCGCGACGTCCGCCTGCGCATCTACACCGACCGCGGCAACGCCGATCAGGCGCCGCACGCGCTCGCCGCGCTGCAGAAGTCGATGCGCTGGGACGAAGAGGTCTACGGCCGCGAATACGATCTGGACATCTTCCACATCGTCGCGGTGCACGACTTCAACATGGGCGCGATGGAGAACAAGTCGCTCAACATCTTCAACGCCTCGGCGGTGCTCGCCAAGGCGGAGACGGCGACCGACGACCGCTTCGCGCGCATCGAAGCGATCGTCGCCCACGAGTATTTCCACAACTGGTCGGGCAACCGCGTCACCTGCCGCGATTGGTTCCAACTCTCGCTCAAAGAGGGCTTCACCGTCTTCCGCGACCAGGAGTTTTCGGCCGATGTCGGCGACCGCGGCGTCGCGCGAATCGCGCAGGTTCGGCACCTGCGCCAGACCCAGTTCACCGAGGATGCCGGTCCGATGGCGCACGCCGTACGACCCGAGGCCTACATCGAGATCAACAACTTCTACACCACGACGATCTACGAGAAGGGCGCCGAGCTGATCCGGATGATGTGGACGCTGCTCGGACCCGGCCCCTTCCGCGCCGGCACCGACCTCTACTTCGAGCGCCACGACGGCCAGGCCGTGACGTGCGAGGATTTCGTGCGCGCGCTCGAGGACGCCAGCGGCGTGGACCTCGGCAAGTTCCGGCGCTGGTACAGCCAGGCAGGCACGCCGCATCTGCGCGCCCGTGGCACCTTCGACGCCGCAACGCGCTCGTATTCGCTGACGCTCTCGCAGCAGACCGCGCCGACGCCGGGCCAGCCCGAGAAGGCGCCGGTCGTCATCCCGGTCCGGATGGCGCTGCTCGACGTGCACGGCAACGCGATCCCGCTTCAACTGCAGGGCGAGGCGATGCCCGGCGCCGCCGAGCGCGTGCTCGTCCTCGACGAAGCCGAGCAGACCTTCGTCTTCGAGCGCGTCGCCGAGCCCCCGGTGCCCGCGCTGCTGCGCGGCTTCTCGGCGCCGGTCAAGCTCGACGATGGCCTCGACGCCGACGCGCTGCGCTTGCTCGTCAGTCACGAGCACGACGCCTTCGTGCGCTGGGACGCCTTCCAGCGCCTCGCCACGGCCGAGATTCGTCGACTCGTGGCGCTGCACGAGCAGGGCGCCGCGCTCGCGGTGGACGTCGGGTTCGTCGACGCGCTCGGCGACCTGCTCACCGACGCGCGCACGGCCCCGGCGTTCCGCGCCGAGGCAGCGCGCCTGCCCGACGAGGCCAGCGTCGGCGAGGAGTACGACGTCGTCCCGGTCGACGCCATTCACGCCGCCCGTGAGGCGATCAGGCGCGCCGTCGGCACCCGCGCGGGGGACCGTCTGCGTGCGCTCTACGCCGAGCACGCCGCCGCGACCGCCGGCCGTCCCTACCGCTTCGACACCGAGGACGTCGGCCATCGCGCGCTGAAGAACGTCGCGCTCGCCTACCTCTGCGCCGCCGGAGATCTCGCCCGCGCCGAGGCGCAGTTCGCCGCCGCCGACAACATGACCGACGAGCTCGCCGCCTTTGCGCTGCTCGCCGACGCCGACCACCCGGGCCGCGAGGCCGCGCTCGCGCGCTTCCACGACCGTTGGAAGGGCGACTCGCTGGTGATGAACGCGTGGTTCGCGGTGCAGGCCGGCGCGAGCAAGGACGGCGTGATCGCAGACGTCGAGCGCCTCGCCGCGCACCCGGCCTTCGACGCGGGCAACCCGAACAAGGTGCGCGCGCTCTTCGCGAGCTTCGCGATGAACCCGCGACATTTCCACGCCGCCGACGGCAGCGGCTACCGCCTGCTCGCCGAGCGGATTCGTCGCGTCGATGCGGACAACCCGATCCTCGCCGGTCGCCTCGCTCGCTTCTTCAACAGTTGGCGTCGGCAGGACGCCGGCCGGCAGGCCGCGGCGCGCGCCGCGCTCGAGTCCGTCGCGGCGCAGAAGGGGCTCTCGCCCAATACCTTCGAGGTCGTCGGCAAGATGCTCGGCTGAGCGCCCACGGCGCTCGCTTCTAGAGACGCGATCAAAAAATCGCCAAAGGCGATTTTTGGGGCGCGACTCGAGGAGGGGGATGGTTTCGCGAGAACCGCGCTTCTCGCGACCAGGGGGCGCCCAGCCCCCCAGACCACAGACGAGAGAGTCGGCCAGAAAATGCGAACCTGCATTTTCTGGTCGCGTCTCTAGCGCTCGTGCATCGAGCGGAAGGGTGAGCGGTCGCCCTTCGGTGCCTTGCCCGTG
>JBEARB010000026.1:0-13970 GCA_041163625.1 Pseudomonadota bacterium
CGGACGCCGCGCCGGACGTCACGCTCGACGTCGAAGCCGACGCGGACGCCGCGCCGGACGTCACGCTCGACGTCGAAGCCGACGCGGACGCCGCGCCGGACGTCACGGCCGACGTCGAAGCCGACGCGGACGCCGCGCAGGACGTCGTGCTCGACGTCGAAGCCGACGCGGACGCCGCGCCGGACGTCACCGCCGACGTCGAAGCCGACGCGGACGAAGACGCGAACGAAGACGCCGACTCGGGCACCGACGCCGACGTGCCTCCCGTCTGTCCGTCGGTCGTGGTCGGCACGCCGGTCTATCCGCCCGAGGTGCTCGCGTTCCGGCAGGGTGACGCCGACTACACCTGGGCGGAAGACCTCCACCTCGCGGCGCCCGCCAACGCGTTCCACCTCAATCACGCTGCGGCGCAATTCGCGACCGACCCCGGGCTGCCGTGGTTCGCGGCCAGCGCGGACGCCACGCGTGGCTTCACCAACGGCGGCCCCCGTTCCGGCGCGCAGGCAGCCGGCTCGGGTGACCAGGTCGGGTTGCTGCGCTTTGGTCGACTGATCGGAGCGAAGGCCACGCAGATTCCGCCCGGCGCCCAGATGACGTCGGCCAAGCTCACGCTGGTGCGTGCCGCCGGTACCAACCCGGTGACGCTGCACCGCGCCGGTGCGTGGACTTCGACGACGCGATGGGCCGACTTCGGGCCGACGCCGGGGCCGCAACCGGGCGAGGACTTCGCGGGCGACTACGCTGCCTACGCGGTGGGTGGCTCGGTCGGCACCGACGTGCTCGACGTGACGGGCGACGTGCAGGCTTTTGCCGACGGTGACGACAACCACGGCTGGGCGCTGCTGCAGCGCGGAGAGATCGCGGTCACGCAGGTGGAGCCGGGGCTGCTCGGGACGATCGCGGAGATTCGGGTCGCGCTGCAGATCAGCACCCCGGCCCGCGGGGACCTCGTCGTGACGCTACATCACGGCGACCGCTACGCCCTCCTGCTCGACCGCATCGGTCGCCCCAGCTGCCTCAGCTACGGCTCGGTGACCGACGGCGACCTCGACGTGATCCTCCGCGACGACGCGACCCTGTCGATCCACAACCAACCCAAGGGCGTGCTGCAGGGAAGCTTCCGTCCCGACAACAGCTGCCTGTCGCGACCGCTGTGCAAGGCCCCCTCGGGCTTCTGCGGCCAAGCCGCGACGGGGCGCTGGTGGCTCGAGCTGCGCGACGAGTTCAACAGCCTGACGACGGGTACGAAGCTGACGAAGGCTTCGCTGGAGATCGTCGACACCGACGGGAAGGTGAGCGTCCACCCCTTCTCGACGGTGGAGAAGGTCCTCAACCGCTCGCACGGTGAGCAACAGGTCGTCTGGTACAGTAGCGAGGCCGAGCCTGCGTCGCGCCCGCGGCTGGAGGTCGAGCTACCGGCGGCGTTGCGCTTCGAAGACGTACAGCGCGCCGTGCTCGCGCCGAGCCAGGGTCCCGTCGAGACCTCGGTGCGCATACGGCTGCCGCCGGGCGCGGAGAAGGTGCCCAACGCCATCTCGCTCTCGGTGCAGCCGCAGGGTTTGGTGCAACTCCCGGCGTGCCCGACCCCGGTCGGTGACGGCAACGCGATCGTCGAGGTCCCGATCACCATCGTCGGCGCAGGGACCGCGACGCTGACGGCGAGCGCGCCCGGCCTGCAGTCGGCGACGATGACGCTGCAGGTCGGGGCCACCACCGCCGAGGCCGAGCCGGCGTCGCTGCACCTCGAAACCGGGGAGAGCGCGACCCTGCGATTCCGCCCACCACGCGGCATGCCCGCGGGCGACTTTGTCGTTTCGACCGCAGATCCGGCCCTGGCGAAGGTATCGGGCGCGGGCGCACTGACGGTTCCAGCCGGCGGTGCCAACGACCTGCCGATCGCCGTGACGGTCACCGCCGGCGCCAAAGCCGGCGTGACGACCATCAGCCTGGTCGACCCGAGCGGCACGCTGGTCAAGACGCAGGTCCCGGTCCAGGTCAGCGCCGTGCCGCTGCGGACCTACGATCGCCAGGGTGAACCCTTCTGGGTGATCGACGAGAACGACACGAACACCGGCACCGTCGGCCGCCTCGGCTTCCATGCCGTGGTGCGGGAACGCGGCGGGCCCGCGGCCGACACCTTCCGCGTGCGATGGCGCGACCTGCCGAACGGCAATTGGCAGGACCTGCCCGAGCCGAGCCGGCACCTGGTGATCGGGGAGGCGTGGACCAACTTCCGGGTGTCGGTGCCGCGTCCCGCCGCCGGGACCGACCGCGTCGTCCAGATCCAACAGCTCCGCGACAAGCTCCCGCATGGCCCCGCGCAGACGCTGCCGGTTCGCGCGGCCGCGACCGACGCCAGCGCGTGGCGTGTGGCGTTGGTCGGCAACCACGGGCTCGGCAACGATGCCGCCTTCACCTACCTCGCCTCGCTCAAGGGGTCGGCGCCCGATCTGGTCATCGCCAACGGCGACGTCGCCTACGACCACGGGGAGTGGTACAGCTACCCGACGCGCGCGCTGGCCCCCCTGGCGCCAGTCCTCGCGTCGGCGACGCTCGCCATCGGGCTCGGCAATCACGGCGTGCAGACCGAACAGGGTGCGCCGCTGGTCGGCATCCTACGCCCGCCCCTGAACAACGGACCGGCCGACGCACCGCCAGGCCGCAACTACGCCTTCGACTTCGGCACCGCGCGCTTTTTCGTGGTGAACACCAGCACGACCTGGGTCGAGCCGAGCGTCAGCGATTGGTTGGTGGCCGGACTGCAGGCCTCCAAGCAGAAGTGGAACATCGTGGTCACGCACGAAACGCCCTACACCCACCCGCTCACCGTCCCGGACCGGCAAGGACAGCCGGGCGTCCGCAAGGGCGTGCTGGCGGCGGCCATTCAAGGCGGCGCGGACCTGTTGTTGGGCGGTTCGTGCCACTCCTACCAACGCTACTACCCGGTGACCGCGGTCCCGGAGTCGGGCGGCGGCATCACCACCGCCGCCTGCGAGAACGGCCCCGGGGTGCTGATGGTCTATTCCGGCAGCACGACGTGGTTCCGGGCGCCTGCCAAGACGCCACCTTCGCCGTTGCCGGCACCGCTCGCCGCGTACCACCCCGCCATCGGTCACGCGCGCCTCACCTTCGTCGGCGACACCGTGACGGTCGAAATGGTCGCGCCGAGCGGCGTCGTCCTCGATTCGCTGGTCCGCAAGCGGTGCACTGCGGCCGCGCCGTGCACGTGTCCGTGAGGCGGGGTGATCTTGGGCCTTCGTTGACGCAACCGAGCACCGTCGTTAGCCTCCCGCCCCGCTTTTGCCCGGAGCCCCCGCCGCCATGTCCGCCCCTGTCCGACCCTTTCGCAGCCCGCTGATCGCCGCTGCGGTCGGCATGCTTCTGGCGGTCGCGGTGATGGCGTGGGCCGCCGATCGCCGCCCGCTCGCGCGCGCCGGCAACGTCGATATCGGTCACGCCGAGCTGCCCGCGCTCTTCCTGATGCACCATCGCGTCGAGGCGGGGCGCGCGTTCTTGGTGCAGCGCCGCGCGTCGACGATGCGACGCAGCGATCAGAAGCAGCCGGGCAGCAAGCGCCAACTGCTCTCGTTCCGGCTCGCGCCCGAGCAACCCGAGAGCTTCCTGCTGCTGCACAAGGCATATCCCGTGACCTTCCTGCTGCCGATCGAGGCGCTCGCGGACTGGAGCTATCCGCTGGTGCACGCCTTCGTCGCCTCGCGGCACCCGGATTGGCCGCTGCCGCAGATCACGTTGCACCACCTGCACGTCGATCGGATTTATCGCGGCCTGTACGTGCAGCTCGCGCTGCCGCACGACCCGACCAAGAAGCAGGGCGGCGACGGCAGCCTGCGCACCCTGCTCGACGTCGGCGAGACCGGCATCCGGCGGATGAACACCCGCTTCGAGGACGGCCCCGGTGCGCTGATGGACCGCATCATTCTCGGCCAATGGCCAGAGCAGGAGCCGGTGCCGCCGGAGGTCCGCTTCCTGCAGCGGATGCGTGAGGGGCAGGTGGCGTGGTCCGAGCAAAGCTTCGAGCTGCAGCGGACCGCCGACGGCAAGGTTCGGCTGATGCCGACGTGGTGGTCGCTCGGCGCCCTGTTCGCGGCGGCGATCGGACGGCCCGCGGCCGACTACGCCGACGTGCGCGGCGCCGCCTGGCTTCTGCGACCCGATCCCGACGGCGCCGAGCCGAGCGCGGGCTGGGATCCTGGCGCGCGCGACGAGCTGCACAAGGCGTGGAAGCGCTACCTCCCCGCGCTCACCGCCGGCTTGGTGCTCGACGCGCGGGTGCGTGGGCTGCCGGCCCCGACCGCCGCCACGATGCACGCGCACCTGCGTACCGCGACGCTCGCGGGCCTGCCGCTGAGCGAGGGGGTCCGATGAAGCTGCGTCCGTTGCGGCAGGAGCTGAAGTACGTCGTGCACCACGACGTGAAAGATCTGCTGATGGCGCGCTGGCAGCGCTATCTGGTGCCCGCGCCGTTCACGGACGCGCACGCCCGCACGCCGATCTTGAGCCAATACTATGACTCGCCCACGCTCTCGTTCTACGAGGAGAAGCTCGACGGCATCGAGGTCCGCAACAAGGTCCGCCTTCGCGTCTACGGGCACGACTACCGAGCGGGACAGACCGCCTTCCTCGAGATCAAGCACCGCCGTGGCGACAAAGTCCGCAAGTACCGGCAGCTGGTGAAGGACTTCGGCCCCGACCAGCTCGATCCGGCGAACTGGCAATTCGACGACCCGACGATGCGCACCGCGTTCCTCACCCTGCGGGAACGCTACCGGCTGCGCGCATCGGCGCAGGTCTACTACCAGCGCGAAGCGTGGGAAGGCGCGGTCGACGCGGACGTCCGCGTCACCTGGGATACCTGCCTGCTCGCGCTGCATCCGGGCGAGCCGCTCACCCGCGAGCGGCTCTTCAATCCGAGCCGTCGGATGATGGCGGACACCCTCGCCGTGCTCGAAGTGAAGGCGACCTCCGGGCTGCCGTGGTGGGTCCACGACGGCGTGGTGGCCGCCGAGTTGCGCCAGCAGACCGTCCCGAAATACGTCACCGCCGTCGAGGTACTGGGCATGGATCAGACCGCCGCCTCAGGGATCTACGCATGAACACAGAGACCTCCTACTTCCTCGACAAGCTGCTCCGCACGGCGGAGCCCGATCTCTTCTCGATCGGCGACCTCTTCCTCTCGATGTCGATCGCGACGCTGCTCGCCTTCGTCCTCGCGAGCGTGTACCGCCACACCCACCGCGGCACGAGCTACTCACAATCGTTCCTGGTGACGATGTTCATGATGGCGGTAGCGACCTCGGTCGTGATGCTGATCATCGGCAGCAACATCGCCCGCGCCTTCTCGCTGGTCGGCGCGCTCTCGGTGATCCGCTTCCGTACCGCCGTCAAGGACGCTCGCGACACCGGCTATCTCTTCGCCGCGATGGTCGCGGGCATGGGCTGCGGCACGCAGTTCTACCTCGCCGCGATCAGCATGGTCGGCTTCCTCTCGGCGCTGCTGGTCGGCCTGTATCACGCCGATTTCGGCCTGAAGCGGAAGATGGAGTCGGTCGTGCGCGTGACCTTCCAGAAGGGCGGCGAGGCCGAGAAGGCGGTCGAGGCGCAGTTGGCGGAGGTCTTCGCCGACGTGCGCTTGGTCAACCGCGTGCTCGACATCGACGACGGCCGCGACACCAACGTCTACGTCGTCCGCCCGCGCAGCGGCACCGCGCCGAGCGGCATCGAGGACAAGCTGCGCGGCACGCCCGGCGTGACCGAGCTCGCGATGTACCAGAGCGACCAGCATGCCCCGTTCTGATGCCCTGCTGAGCGCCGATCCGAGCGCGCGACGCCCGCTGGGCCGCCTGCTGTGGCGGGTGGCGCTGGCGTTCGTGGCGATCGCGGCGCTCTTCGTCGGCGGCGAGTTCGTGCAGCGCGTGGTCGCTTACCACGCCGCGCGCTCGGCCGACCCGCAGCTACAGCCAGCCCCGGTCGACCGCATCGTGCGCGACATGGCGGTGAACGTAGCGCTGAGTCCACCATTTCGCGACGTGCCGGCGCTGCTCGACGCGGGCCTGCCGGTCTACGACCTGCGGATGGACGCAAAGGAGCTGCGCGCGCTGCACCGCACCGCCGACGAGGTGATGCGCCGCGGCCTCTCGCTCGGCGTCGAGCGCCGCGACCACGACGCGCAGCTCTGTATCGACGACACCTGGACGCCGGTGCGCGTCAAGCTGCGTGGCCTGATGGCGACGCACTACCTCAAGAATCACTTCTCGTTCCGGCTCAAGTTGCCCGATCGCGCGATGATCGGCGGCATCCGCGAGTTGAACCTGCTCGAGCCCTACGACAAGGGCCTGTTCATCGACCCGATCACGCACGAGCGGCTGCGCGAGCGCGGCCTGCTGACGCTGCGCGACCGCTGGGCGATCGTCCGCCTGAACGGCGCAGTCGTCGGCCTGTTCCAGGAATGGGAGCACTTCGGCCGCAGCCTCGCGGACGGCAACGGTCGGCCCGAGGGCTTCATCTACGGCGGCGACGGCCAACTCTTCGGCAAGGAAGCCAAGGTCCAGCGCAAGGCCAAGAAGGCGCTCGACGCGGTGCTCGCCTGCCTGCCGAAGGCCGGCGCGCTGCCGGGGCCGGGGTGTGGCTGGGCCCTAGTCGACCGGTACTTCGACGTCGACCGCTTGGCTTGGAGCGCGGCGATGTCGAGCCTGCTCTTCGCCACGCACACCTGGAACCCCGACAACCTCCGCCTGTTCTGGGATCCCGCCTGGGGCCGCTTCGAGCCGATCCCCTGGGATTACTCGATCTACCGGCTGTACCCCGGCAAGGACGGACTGGGCGAGACCGAGCCGCGGCCGCTGTCGGACCTGCTGCTCGCTTCGGGACCGATGCGCCAAGCCCGTGACGAGCGCCTGTGGACGCTGCTCGGGAGCGACGTCGAGGTGATGAAGCGCCGGGCGACCGAGCTCTTCGAGCAGATCCGCCCCGTGCTGGAGTTGGACCGTCGCCACCTCGACACCGCCGCCGACGCGCTGCGCGTCGGCGACTACCACCGCGCCCTGGACCACAACGCCGTGGCCCTACGCGAACTCTTGCGCAAGGTCGCGCTCGACGTGGCGGCGGCCCCCGGCGAGGGCGGCGGGACGGCGCTGCAGCTGCGCAACCACGCGCGCAGCGCCGTGCGCATCGACGCGCTCGTGCTCGACGACGGCCGGCGACTCGACGCCCCGCGCGGCGGTTGGGTCGTCTACGGTGCGTGGAAAGGGCAGCCGGGCGCGGTCGATCTGCCGATCGTGATGCCCGCAGGCCGCCGCGTCCGCAGTGTGAGCGGCACCAACCTGAGCACCGGTGAGGCCTTGGACGACGCTGGCGTGCAGCTGCGCGACCAGGTGCCGGCGCTGGACCGGACCCGCGCAGCGTTGGACTTGCCCGAGTCCTTCACCGTGACCGCCCTACCCGCCGGCACCCGCCAGAACGGGCGCTGGGTCGAGATCGGTCCCGGCACCGTCGAGTTGAACGAGACGCTCGAGATCCCGCCCGGCTTCCACCTCCGCTTGCAGCCCGGCACCACCCTGCGGCTCGGCCCCGATGTCGCGCTGCTGCTCTACGGCAACCTCGAGGCGCTCGGCACCGCGGAGGCACCAATCCGCATCGAGGCGATCGACCCGAAGCGCACCTTCGGCGCCGTCGGTTTGCTCGGCCGTCGCACCGACCTGCCGCGCGTGCACCTCACGCACTTGCGGGTCGTCGGCGGCCGCGGCGCGCAGAACGACCGGGTCTCCTTCACCTCCGCGTTCGCGCTGCACGGCGCCGACATCCACGTCCGGGACTGCGCCTTCGAAGGCGCCGCCTCCGACGACGGCGTGAACTTCAAGTACGCGCGCATCGACATCGAGCGCCTGCGGGTGGAACGCAGCCGCGACGACGCGTTCGACTGCGATTTCTGCGTCGGCGAGGTCCGCGACAGCACCATCGTGAAGGGCGGTGCCGACGGCTTCGACTTCTCCGGCAGCCACGTCACGCTCCGCCGCGACCACGTGCAAGGCTGCAACGACAAAGGCTTCTCCATTGGCGAGCGCACGATCGCCCGCGTCATCGAGGGCGACGTGCAGGGCTGCGTCACCGGCGCCGCGAGCAAGGACCTCTCCGAGCTCGTCGTCGAGAGCGGTCATTTCCGCGACCTGCGCGTCGGTTTCGCCCGCTACGTGAAGAAGGGCACCTTCGGCGAGGCGAAGCTCGAGGTGCACGACGCCGTCCGCCTCGAGCGCGTGCTCACCCCACGCCTGCTCGAGACCCGGGGCGGCGCGCTTCAGCCCGGCGTCTGCACCACGCCGGGCAGCACGAGCGCCGTGAAGTAAACGCTCGGCGCGCCGGAATGGACGAAGCCCCCGGGGCGTTGGCAGCCTGCACCGAGCTCCCCCGCGCGGAGGCTGCCCATGTCGAGACCCTTCGCCCCACGCTGGCCGCTTCTCGCGGCGATGGTCTTCTTGCTCGGCTCCGCGGCCTCGATCGCCGTCCTGCTCGGCCCTGACCCCGACACCACCGGTGACGACGACGAAGACGCCGCGGCGCTGCTGCGGGGTTCGAGCCAGGAGCCGATGGCGCTCGCCCGGGCCGTCCCGATCGTCGCGGACGAGCCGACCCGCGCCGAAGGCGCCGACGTTCTCGGTCCGGCGCCGAATCTTCGCTTGCCCGGCCGGCTGCCCCGCTTGCGGGACCCGCGCCGTGCGCTCGCGGACCGCTTCGAATCCGAGCAGCAGGCGCTCCGGGAGGCCGCGCGCGTCGAGGCGATGCGGATCAGCGAGCGCATGGCGCACGACCTCGAGGGCTTCGTCGCCTCGCTGCGGCCCCTGCCGCGGGCGGAGCAGCGCCGCCACGCCCGCGCAGTCGAGCATCATTTCGATTGGCCCACCGCCGACCGCCTCGCCGTGCTGCGCCAACAACTCCCGCAGGCGGACCGCTACGCGCTGCAAGAAGTCGTCTACGAGCGCATCAAGCCGCTGGTCTACGAGCTCGACGCGATGGCCGCCTCGGACTGATCCGCCGCGCGGATACGACCCAGCGCGACGCGCGTGAGCACCGGCCCGTCGACCTCGAAGATCACGGTCGCCAGCACGATCGCCGACCAGGAGCAGCGCGCCGACGGTCAGCAACAAGCGAGCCAAGCCGATCTCTTGCACGCGCCGTCGCTCCGCATCGACGCTGCAGGGGCGAGCGTCGCCGACCAAGCGAGGCTCGGCCCGCACGGACGCAAAGGCCGCCGTCGCGGGCGAGCGCGAATCTGCGGGACAGTGGCGGCCCGCGGCTTATGTTTGCTATCGTACGAGGACCGGGGCAGCCGGCGGAGCGATCCGCCACGGAGGGCACATGCGATCCATCGCGCGCGCATTGGTTCTTTTCGGCATCGTCGCGGCGACCGCGGCTTGCGGTAGCGACGGCGGCGGCGGCGGTACGACCTGCACCGAGATCGGCTGCAACGACCAGGTCTTGATCCGACCGCTCTCGCCCTCGGGCACGCTGATCACGTCGGTCCAGGGTGTCGTGACGGCCGACGGCGAGGCGCTCAGCGTCAACTGCGTCTCCGGCGGCACGAGCAGCGCGAAGGTCCTGTGTTTGCCCGACGGCGTCGCGATCCAGGGCCAGCCGACGAGCTTGAAGATCGCGCTGTCCAGCGGCGACCTCGCCAGCGCCGCCCCCGAGGTCACGCCGAGCTATCAGAAGGTGCAGCCGAACGGCCCGAAGTGCGAGCCGACCTGCATGCAAGCCAGCGTCGACGTCAGCCTCGGCGGCGGTCTCACCGACGTCGTCAACGACAGCGGCGGCGGCGGCAACGACGGCGGCGGCGGCACCGACGCCGGCCCGAACTGCGGCGACGCCAAGGTCTGCTGCTGCGATATGGACGCCGTGACCGCGCCGATCTGCACCGACACCGGCGCCTGGCAGTGCCCCAAGGGCTACGGCCTGTTCACCGGTGCCGATTGCGATCTCGGCGGCTGCGGCGGCCCCTGCAACACGCTCTGCCCCGACGTCTCGGGCGACGCCGACACCGCCGACACGAGCGACACGAGCGACACCGACGACAAGGACACCACCGACCCCGACGCCGGCGACACATGCTGCACCGGCAGCGAGGACTGCCCCGCCGGGCACTGCATCCAGGGCGTCTGCTACCAGCTCTCCGAGCTCGGCAAGGATCAGTGCTGGGTCAACGGCGACTGCGCGAGTGGCGCGTCGTGCGAAGGCGTAGTGACCTGCCCCTGCGGCCAGAACTGTTTCGTGCCGAGCAAGCCGGGCACCTGCAAGGAGACGCCCAAGCCCGGCGCCTGCTGCAGCAGCGGCGCGTCGTGCGGTGCCGGTCTGTTCTGTGCCGGCGACGCCTGCAAGCTGCTCGCCGACCTCGGCTCGGACGAGTGCTGGGGCGACGCGCAGTGCAAGGAAGGCGAGGCGTGCGAGGGCGCCCAGGTCTGCGCCTGCGGGGCGTCCTGCCTTGTCCCGGACAAGAAGGGCGTCTGCAAGGCCAAGCCGGCGAGCTGCACCAAGGTCGATCCGAACGGCTACGGCACCTGTGAGATGGTGCTCGGCGTCGGCTGGGACGGCAGCAAGTGCACCACAGTCTCGGGCTGCAGCTGCCCGGCGCCGTGCAGCGAGCTGTTCTCGACCCTGGACGACTGCCAGAAGGCGTGCTCGAAGTAGCGGTCGACCGTTGTTTCACAGATTGACACAAATACCCGGGAAACGAGAGGCTTGCAGCGATGGAGTCTCTCGTCTCCCGGTTGTGTCGGCGCGCGCTCGCGTCCGTCCTGGGCGCCGGCCTCGCTGTCGGCTGCGCCAGCGCGCCCGCAGACCTCGGTGAGCCCGACGGCGCGCACGCGGCCGACGCCGACGCCGACGCCGACGCCGTAGCGGACGCCGACCCCGTGGGGGACACCGGCGGCGGCACCGACCTGACGGGCGACGGCGGCGCCCCCGACGACACCACTACCGACGCGGGCGGGCCCGACGTCGCCACCGCCGACGCGAGCCCGGCCGACGCGGACAGCGACGGCGGAGCCATCGTCGACGTCGTTGCGAACGACGCGAACGACGCGAACGACGCGAACGACGCGGACGACGCGGACGACGCGGACGACGCGGACGACGCGGAGGTCGCCGGCGACGCGGATGTCGCCGGCGACACGGCTGAAGCCGAAGCGGACGCCGATGCGAAAGCCGATACGGAAGCCGACGCGGAAGCCGACGCGGAACCCGACGCCGACGCCGACTCCGACAACGCTGCGGACACCGATGCTGCAGCCGATGCCGACACCGCCGACCCGCTCGACGGCCTCTTCCCCGCCGGGACGCCCACCTACGCCGAGATGGTGGCGATGGGCGGCGCCCCGCTGATCGACGCCGACGCGCAGCTCGCGCCGCCGGGCGCCAAGGCGCTGCCGACCGAGGCGACCGGCACCTTCGTCGACGTGACGGCGTCGCTGCCGCTCGGGGCGCTGAAGGTCGAAGCCGGCAGCCCGACCTACGTTCCACTCGGCAGCGGCGCGATGGCGCTCGACGCCGACGCCGACGGCGACTTGGACCTCTTCGTGGTCGACGGACTCGGCCACCTCGTGCTGCTGACGCGCTCGGGCGCTCCGGGCGCCTGGACCTTCGCCGCGTCGCTGATCCTCGACGATCCGGCCGGTGCCGGGACGATCGCGGCGATCGAGCTCGATGGCGACCCCTACCCCGAGATCATCGCGCTCGGGGCGATTCCCCGGCTGCTCGACCGCGACGCGCAGGGCACCTGGAAGGACATCGCCGGCTTCAAGGGCCTACCGAAGACCACGTTCACCCCACAGGCCGTGCTGGTCGCGGACTTCGACAACGACGGGCTGCTCGACATCGGCCTGGCGGCGTTCCATTGCGGAGACGGCGGGCATGGCCTCGTCGCGCTGCGACAGCGCGGCGACGGCACCTTCGTCGAGGCGACCGCGGCGCTCGGCCTGGGCTACGAGTCGGTCGGGTGGGCGGCGGCGACGAGCGACCTCGACGTCGACGGCGAGCCGGACGTGTTGGTGGTGACCGAGTCGTGCCAGCCGGTTGGAGGTTCGCAGCATTTTCGCAACCTCGGACCCGACGCGACGCCGCGCTATGCGCTGCAACCCAAGGGCCCCTTCTTGCCGGCGCCGGGCAAAGCGCTGAGCTCGCCGATGGGCATCGCGACCGGCGACCTGAACGGCGACGGCGTGCCGGACGTGATCGCCACCGAGATCGAGCTGCGCGACTGCGGCTACAAGGCGTGCGCGCTGCCGAAGCTGCCCAAGATCCCGTCGCCACTCTACTTCGAGATCAGCACGGTGTTGCTGCTCAGCCAGCCTGGCGGCAAGCACGCGAGCGTGGGCCTGCGCGCCGGCCTCTGGGACGCGCGCAACAAGGCCGGCGAATCGATGGTCGGCTGGACGCCCGCGCTCGCCGACCTCGACCACGACGGCCACCTCGACCTGGTCGTCTCGCACGGCTACGACTACGGCGAATGGACCAACGGCGGGCTCGCCGCCGGCCGGCCGGTGGTGTTTCGCAACGACGGCACGCAGCAGTTCTCGGACGTCAGCGCCAGCTGGGGGCTGCCCGACGAGCATCCCGGCCGCTCGATGGTGCTCGCCGACCTCGACGCCGACGGCGACCTCGATCTCTTCCTCGGCGGCCAAGCGGTGCCGCCGCGGGTCCTGCGCAACGACCTGGTGCACGGGGGCACGGACCTCTGGGTCGAGCTGCGCGGGCAGACCAGCAACCCGTGGGGCATCGGCGCGCGGCTGGCGCTGCAGACCGATCAGCGCACCATCTGGTCCGAGCTCACGGTCGGCGGCCCCTCGCAGACGATCACCACGCCGCGCGTGCATTTCGCCCTGCGTAAGGGCGAGGCCGCACAGCAGCTGCAGGTGCACTGGCCGAGCGGCTGGACGAGCACCGTGGCGAAGCCAGCGGGCGGCGGCCACGTCGTGCAGGAGCCGGCGCTGATCGCGCTGTCGAGCCGCGTCAGCAAGGGCGGCACGCAGCCGGTGGAGGTGATCGCCTACGCCCGAAAGCCCGACGGCTCGCTGCTCGGCAAGACCGCCAACTGCAGCATCGAGTTGGCCAAGGGCTCGCCGGGCGGCTTCCTCGGTGCGACGACCTGCGATGCGACCGGCACCTGCAAGCGGGTCTTCGGCGCGAAGGCGGGCAGCAGCTTCCCGACCGGCGAGGCGCGGCTGGAGGTGGGCTGCGAAGGCAAGACCTGGAAGGTCCGGCCGGGGATCTGGCTATGAGGCGGCGCGCGCGGATCGACCGGTTCGGCCGGCGGCTCGGCCTGCTCGGCCTGCTCGTCGCGCTCGGCTGCGAAGGCGGCGTCGCGGTCAGCTCTGCCGACGCCGACGGATTCGTCGACGAGGCGGGCACCCTCGCGCCCGTCGACGGCGGCAACCAGGACGCCACGCTCGGCGTGGGCGCGGTCGACGCCGCGAACCTCGAGCCGGAGACCGCGGACCACCAGCCGGACGCCGCGCCGCTCGACGCCGAGGACGCCGCGGGCCTGCCCGACGCCGCTACCACCGGAACCGCCGATGCCGACGTGACCGACGCCGGCGCGACCGACACCGCGACCACCGACGCCGCGACCACCGACGCCGCGACCACCGACACCACGGCCGCCGACGCGACTGGCGACGCGACCACCGACGCCGCGCTACCGCTCGCCGCGCCGCAGACCAAGATCACCCACGGCGGCGATTTCGTGCCCGTCGTCATGACCAACCCGCCCGACGGGGTCGGCGTCGTCGGTCTGGCCGCGAAGGGGCCCAGCGCGCTGCCGCTGATCTACGGTCCGCAGGGCGGTCACCACGTCTGGATCACCACCTGTGTGCCGCAGTGGTTGCCCGGTCCGGTCGCCGTCGAGATGCGCCTGCGCGACCAGCAGACCGGCGAGCTACACGACCCGAGCCCGGTCAAGCTCAAGA
>JBEARB010000027.1:0-9089 GCA_041163625.1 Pseudomonadota bacterium
TTCCTCCGTTACGGCATCGACATGGACCGAGACGTGGAGCCGACCCGAGCTCAACGCTCCGGCGGGCGGAGCCGACGACCACGGCCCGCGCGAACCATGCGGCCCTTCGCACGGTTGCGTGAGGTGTGCGGGTTATCGTATCTCTGACGTGGTCGCGATCGGGCGTCCTCGGCGCCTCAGCCGAACTCGTCTCGCAGGAACCGTCATGCGCGCAGCCTTGGGTCATGCACGTGCGCTCGTCCGTCGGGTGTCTCGCCTCGGCCTCGCCGGGGTCTGCGTACTCGTCGCGCTCGCGTGTGAGGGCACCCCGGAAGGCAACGCCGGCGCCGGCATCGACGCCACCGACGTAGCGGACACCATCGACGCCGATACCGCAGCGACGGTCGACAGCGCCGAGACCAACGGTGCCGACATCGGTGGCGCCGAGACCCGCGCGAGCGCGGACGCGGACGACACGACGGCACCGACGGACGGCTCGTCCGGCGGCGACGCCGCGGATTCGGCGACGACCGGCGACGCGACGACGCCCGACGACGGGGAGGACGGCGTGACCGCCGAAGACGCGGGCGCCGATGCTGCCGAGGACGGCGAATCCGACGACGTCGGTGCGGACGGCGACGCCGAAGACGCGGCCGACGACACCGAAGACACGGCCGACGACGCCGACGACACGCTCGACGCCGCCGACGACGACGCCGACGGGGACAGCAGCGACGCCGCGCTCGAGGACGCCGTGGACGACGGCGGCGACGCGGCGGACGGCGGGGACGCCGAGGACGCGGCGGCCGATGGCGCGGGAGACGGCGAGGGCGACGCGGGTGACGCCGCCGCGGAGACGACGCAGACCGACGTGATGACCGGCCCGGACGGTGGCCCGCTGGTCATCGAGCCGGAGAGCCTGCCGCAGACGCCGCTCGCCGACATCACGGGAGATTTCCCGCTCTCGCAGATGCCGAATCACGGGCCGTGCCTCGCCGCGGCGGACTTCGACGGCGACGGCTACGAGGATTTCGCGGTGGTCCGGCTCGACGCGGGACAGCCGACGATTCGTGCGATCTTGCTGAAGAAGACGGGCGCACAGCAGGTGATCTCGAGCTTCGACGCCACCACGTCGGACCCGAGCTTCGGCTGTAGCGCGGCCGACTTCAACGGCGACAACAAGCCCGACTTGGTCTTCGGCGGCCTCTCGGGTGCGGCGCTCTACCTCGGCGACGGCAAGGGCGGCTTCAAGGACGCGACGGCGCAGTGGCTGCCGTATTTCATGTTCTTCCAAGCCTTTTCGGTGCAGCCGGCCGATCTGGACGGCGACGGAGACCTCGACCTCTTCGTGGGCTCTGGCTTCGCGCCGCCCTCGTGCACCGCGCTGAAATGCCAGTTCACCTCGAGTGACCTGCTGTGCACCCTCGACCCGCCTTTGCCCGAGACTCCGCAGCTACAAGACCGGGTGCTGATCCAGGGAGATAAGCTGCCGATGGTCGACGCGACGACGACGTGGAAAGTGCCCGGCGGCGGCAACCAGACGGTGGTGATGGCGCTCGACGTCGACGAAGACGGCAAGATGGACATGCTCGTCGGCGACGACATGGGTCAACACCGCCTGCTGCACAACGAAGGAGGTACGTTCTCGTCGTATTCGGACAAGATCGGCTTCCACCCCTACGCCGGCGCGATGGGCTGGGCCGTCGGCGACCTGAACCTCGATGGGCTGATGGATTTGGTCCTGGCCGAGTCCGGGCCGACGCCGGTCTACGCGGGCTCCGACCCCAAGGGCGCACCGGCGGGCCTACCGGTGGCCCCGTTCATCGATATCGGCGGGTTGATGGGCGTATGGTGGACAACCTGGGGCGCGAGCGCGTGGTCGCCGATCGTCGCTGATCTAGACCAAGACGGACGCGACGATCTGCTGCTCGGCGTGACGGCGAACTTCTCCTACGACAAGGCGGCGACCTTCGGCGCAGTCTGCATCGAAAGCCAGCAGGACCCCTCGTTCAACCCGTTCGCCGGTACACCGAGCCTGGACCTACTCTACCTGCACGAACAACCGGACAAGTGGACGGCGTACAAGCTGCCGGCGGGACCGGCGCCGCACGTCGTCTTCCTCGACCAGAAGGCCATCGACGTCGACCACGACGGCGACCTCGACATCGTGCAGACGCGCCCGGGGACCAGCTCGCTGGGCTCGATCGTGCGCGTACTCCGCAACGACCTACCGAAGAAGGGAGGCGCGTTCCAAGTCCGCGTGCAGGGCAAAGGCAAAAACCAGGACGCACTCGGATCGGTCGTCCGCGCGACTATCGGCGGCAAGGAGATCCGTCGCTACCTCAACGGCAGCGGCGGTTTTGGCGGCAACCCCGCGCGCATCGCCCATTTCGGCCTTGGTAGCGGCGGTATCGCCAAGGACGTACGCGTACGCTGGCCCGACGGCAAGGAGAGCAAGCTCGGCGACGCCACCGACGGCACGCTCCTGCAAGCGACTTGGCCGTAGCCCGAGCGACGGAGCGGGGGGACTAGACGCGCCCGCGCAGCTCGCGCAGGCGTTGGACCCGATCCGCGATCGGTGGATGGGTCGAGAACAAGCCACCGAGCCCCCCGCCGAAGCCGTGCACGAAGAAGTGCACCGAACGGGCGGCCTCGTTCTGCATCGGTTGGTGCTGGACGAGGCCGCCGAGGCGGGCGAGGGCGTCGGCGAGGCCGTCGGGATCGCCGGAGATGCGGGCGGCGTAGGCGTCGGCGCCGTATTCGCGGCTGCGCGAGACGGCCAAGCGCAAGACGGTGGCGGCCAGCGGGGCGAGCAGGGCGACGAGCAGCACGACGATGCCGTTGTCGCGGCGCCGACCGACCGAACCCCAGCGGGCGCTGTAGGCGAGCATCGAGACGACGCCGCCGAGCGTGGCGGCGATGGCGCTGACCAGCGTGTCGCGGTTGGCGATATGGCCGATCTCGTGCGCGAGGACGCCGCGGATCTCACGCGGCGGCATCGACTGCAGCAGCCCCGCCGTCACCGCGACCACGCCGCGCTCGGGGCTGCGGCCGGTGGCGAAGGCGTTGGGCGAGCGCTCGCGCGGGATCACGTAGAGCGCTGGCGTGGGGATGCCCGCGCGCGCCGAGAGCTCCTGCACCATCTCGTGCAGCCACCCCAACTCGCCGCGCGGCGCCGGCACCGCGCCGGTGGTGCGCAGCACGATCGAATCCGCAAAGAACCAGGTACCGAAGTTGATCACGGCCGAGACGACCAACATCGCCATCATGCCGCCGCGTCCGGCGACCACGCCGCCGACCATCATCAACAGACCGGTCAGGCCAGCCAGCAGCAGGGTGGTGCGCAATCCGTTGCCCATCGTCGATTCCTCCGGCGCCCGTGCAGGGGCGACCCGCCGACCACGATAGGTCGTGGCGCGCGGCTGTCACGTCCGCCGCGCTGACGACACCGTCGTCACCGCTCGTCACCGTCGACGTCGGCGCGTCACGCAGCGCCGCAAAGCGTCACCGCTCGGCGCGGAGTGTCACCGCCTCGTGCGCGAGACGCCGCAGGGGCTGCGTACCTAGCCTTCGCCGCCCTCACCATCGAAGGGGGCGCGCGGAGGAAACGATGTCCCTGCCCCTGCCCCTGATTCGACGTTTCTCGCACACCCACCGCCTGCGCACGGTCGCCACGGCGTTGGCGCTGCTCACCGCCGCCTGTGGCAGCGACGACGGCACAGGCGGCGACGGCGGCTCGAGCTGCGCCGGCCCGAAGACGCAATGCGAAGGCGATGTCTGCTTCGTCTCGGCCCCGCCGTGTGGCCCGCTGACCGAGGACACCGTCTGGACCGCCGACAAGAAGTGGGTGCTGCAGGGCGGCGTCTTCGTCGGTGACGGCAGCGCCGCGACCAAGCTGACCATCGAGGCGGGCACGCAGGTCTTCGGCGAGACCTCGTCCAAGGCCTTCCTCTCGGTGCAGCGCGGCAGCCAGCTGGTCGCGGTCGGCAGCAAGGACAAGCCGATCGTCTTCTCGTCCGCCAAGGACAAGGGCAAGCGCGCCCGCGGCGATTGGGGCGGCGTGGTGCTCAACGGCCGCGCCCCGGTCAACGGCTGCGACACGCCGCCGTGCCTCTCCGAGGGCGAGGGCGGCAGCGGCAAATACGGCGGCGACGTGGCGGACGACAGCTCCGGGCGGCTGGAGTACGTGCGCATCGAGTTCGCCGGCCACCCCATCACCGAGGACAACGAGCTCAACGGCCTCGCGCTGCAGGGCGTCGGCTCGGGCACGGTGCTCGACCGGATTCAGATCCACATGGCCGCGGACGATTGCCTCGAGTTCTTCGGTGGCACCGTCAACTTCAAGCGCGTGCTCTGCACCGGTGTCAGCGACGACAACCTCGACTGGACCGACGGTTGGGTCGGCAAGGGCCAGTTCCTGGTCGTGCAGCAATACGAGGACGCCGGCGACAACGGCATCGAGGCCGACAACAACGGCGACCAGAACGACGCGCTGCCGCGCTCGGCGCCGGTGCTCTCGAACCTGACGCTGATCGGCTCGCCCGACTCGGACAAGAGCGACCTCGGCGTGCTGCTGCGTGAGGGGACGGCGGGGCAGATCTGGAACAGCGTCGTGGTCGGCTGGAATCAGGCCTGCTTCGACGTCGACCACAAGGCCACCTTCGCCGTCGCCAAGGACGGCGAGACCACGACCGGCGCGCTGGTGCTGAAGCAATCCGTGCTCGATTGCGCCACCACCTGCCTCGAAGACAACGAGAAGGACGCCGCCGGCGCCGCGCTGACCGACCCCTTCGCGCTCGCGACCTGGATGCTCGACGCCGTCTTCGGCAACGAGATCCCCAAGAGCAACGGCACCGCCAACGCCTTCGCCGGCCTCGCCGCGCCCTTCGACACCGCCAGCCCCGGCTTCGCGCCCACGGCCGGCTCGCCCGCCGCCACCGGCTTCGCCCCGCTCGCCGACCCGTTCTTCGAGACGGTCGGCTACCGCGGCGCCGTCGACCCCGCCGACGATTGGACCGCCGGCTGGACCACCTCGGAGCGCAACTGATGCGACGCCCCTTGTTGCTCGCGCTGATCGGCGCCGCGGTGCTCTCGTCCTTCGCGGGCGGGGGCGTCGCGGCGGCCGCCGTCCCGGTCGCCGAAGCGCCGGCCGACCACGACCCCACCGCGATCCTCGCGCGCCGCCTCGCCACCCTGCGGGGCCGCGTCGACGAGCTGCAGAACAAGCTCGCCGCCGAGCGCGAAGAGCAGCGCGCCCGGCAGCGCAGCACCGCCTCGCAGCGCCTGGACCTCGAAGCCAGCCTGCGCCGCGAGCGGCAGCGCCAACGCGACGCGGAGCGCCTGCTCGCCGAGAAGAAGGCCGCCCTCGCCGCCGCCGCCGCCAAGACCGCCGCGTTGGTGCCCGCCGTCCGCGCCGCGCTCGCCACTGTGCGCGCACCGTGCGGGTCGAGGGCGACGCCGCGTTCTTCGCGCAGGACGGCTCGGCGCTGCGCGGTCGGCTGGTGCGGTTGGGCGCCATCGCGCGCTTCGGCGTCAGCGACGACGGCCGATTCGCCGGCGCGCTCGCTCCGGCGGGCGGCGCGACCACGCGGCTCTGGCCCGGCGAGAGCGCGGCGACCGCCAAGGCGTTGGCCGAGGGCGCGCTGCCGGCGCGGCTGGACGTGCTGCTCACCGAGCGGATGGACAAGGCGATCGAGCCCAAGCCCGAGCAGACCGCGCGCACGCTGGTCGACAAGGGCGGCGCGGTCGCGTGGGTCATCGTCGCGCTCGGCGCGCTCGGCGTGCTCTTGGCGGTGCTGCGCGGGTTGGCGCTGCTCTGGCTCGGCCGCGGGCGGCGCGGGCTGCGGCGGCTGCTGACGGCGATCGAGGCGGCGGCGCGGGAGACGCCGGCCGAGGCGGCGCGTTCGGGTTCGGCGCTGCTGGTGCAGGCCGAGGCGGCGCGGGTGCCGGGCGCGATCGGACGCGTCGCGCGGCGCACGCTCGAAGCCGCGCGCAGCCGGCGCGAGACCCTCGACGACGCGATCAGCGAAGCCCTGCTGGGCGAAGAAGCCGGCATCGAGCGCTTCCACAGCGCGATCGGCGTGATCGCCGCGGTGGCGCCGCTGCTCGGCCTGCTCGGCACGGTCACGGGCATGATCGCCACCTTCGACATCATCACCGAGCTCGGCACCGGCGACCCGAAGATGCTCTCCTCGGGCATCTCCGAGGCGCTGATCACCACCGAACTCGGCCTGGTCGTCGCCATCCCGCTGCTGCTCTGCGGCACCTTGCTCGGTGGCTTGGCTTCGCGCATCGCCGCGGATCTCGAGGCCGCCGCGCTCGCCATCGCCAACCGCACGCCGCCCGCGGCGCCGGAATCGCTCGCATGAACGCGCTCTGGCCGAAGCTGCAGGAGCTGTTGCTCGCCGGCGGCTGGGTGATGCCGCCGCTGGTGTTGGCTGCGGCCGTGCTCTGGGCTGGGCTGGCGTGGCGCGCGACCACCCTGCGCCGCGCAGTGCTGGGCGGGGTCGAACGCGTGCTGGCGAGCGCCGACGCGACGGCCGTCGGCCCGGACGCGGCGACGGCGGCGGCGCGGCGGCGGCGGCTGGACGCGGCGGTGCTGCCGGCGCGGCTCTGGCTCGGCAGCGGGCGGCGGCTGGTGGAGGCGATCGTGGTGGCGGCGCCGCTGACCGGGCTGCTCGGCACGGTCTCGGGGATGATCGGCACCTTCGAGGCGCTCTCGGACGGCGCGGCGACCGCGACCGGCGGCGTCGCCGGCGGTATCTCCGAGGCGCTGCTGACAACCCAAGCCGGCCTGGTCGTCGCGATCCCCGGTCTGCTCGTAGGCCGGCTGCTCGCCCGTCGCGAGCGCGCCCTGCTCGCCGGCATCGACCGGCTGCTCGAGCAGCGGATGGCGCTCGGCCCGGACGGCGCGGCGACGGCGCTGACGACCATGGGCGGGGAGGCGACGCGATGAGGCGGCGACACAAGGTCGAAGAGGCGGTGGCGATCGACATCTCGCCGCTCATCGACATGGTCTTCATCCTGCTGATCTTCTTCATGGTCAGCACGACCTTCATCAAGGACGCCGTGGTCGGCATCGAGCGCCCGGCGGCCGCCTCGGCCGTGCAGAGCTCGCAGAAGTCCGTGCGCGTCTCGATCGAGCAGGGCGGCGCCATCTACCTCGGCGAAGACCCGGTCAAGCCGTGGGCGCTGCAGGGCCGCGTCGCCGAGGCCATCGACGTCGCCGGCGACAAGCGCGTGCTGGTCGTCAGCGACCGCCGCGTCCCGACCGAGCGCCTGGTCGAGGTCGTCGACCAATGCCGCCTCGCCGGCGCCACCGAGGTCGGCGTCGCGACCAGCGCCGAGGTGCGGTGATGGACGGCAACGCCCACTCGCTGCCCGAATTCGCAGCGCTCTCGCCGCTGCCGCCGGCGGTTGCGCCGGTGCGCGACGTCCGCTTCGCCGCCGACGTCGGCGACGCGCCCGTCGCCTTCACGCCGAGCGTCGGCGCCCGCGCCACGGCGGGTCTGGCCGCGCTAGCCGCCTTCGCGGTCGGCGGGCTCTGCGTCGGCTGGGTGCTGGTCTCGATGAACGCGCCGCCGCCCACGCCGGTGCCGCGCGCCGAGGGTCGCGCCGTCGCCATCGCGCCGCCGCCGCCCAAGCCCAAGCCCAAGCCGCAGCGCACGCCGCCGCCGCCGCAGCGCCCCGCCCGGGCGACGCCGCGCGCGTCGGCCCCGCCGCCGCCGCCGGTCGGGGGAGCGTTGGCGGGTCTGGGCTACGCGATGCCGGGCGTTGGCGGTGCGCAAGCCTTCGGCGCCGCCGATCGCGCCACCGCCGGCGCGGTCGATGCGCGCGCGGCGGTGATGACCGAATCGTCCGTCGACGCGCCGCCGCGCGCGACCGAGCGGCGCGCGCCGGTCTTCCCGCGGCGCGCCCGCGCGATGGGCCAGGAGGGCAAGGTCGTGCTCTCGGTGCTGATCGACGAGAGCGGACGGGTCGAGCAGGTCCGCGTGCTCGACGCCGACCCGCCCGGCGTCTTCGACGAAGCCGCGACCGAGGCGGTGCGCGCGTGGCGATTCGAGCCGGCGCGCTACCAAGGCCAGAAGGTGCGGGTCTGGGCGCGGCAGACGCTGCGCTTCCGGCTGGGGTGACGCGATGCGGACGCTCGCGACCGTCGTGCTGACCGCCATCGTGCTCGCCGCGCTCTGGACCCGCGTGGTACACGCCGCCGACGCCGCCGCGCCCGAGCCCGACCGCCTCGGCATCGCCGCGCTGCTGCTGCGCGACGGCCACGCCGAGCGGGCCGACGCCGTGCTGCACGAGACCACCGCCGCGCAGAGCGGCGACGCCGCGCGCTGGCACCTGCTCGTCGCCGTCGCGGCCATCAAGCGCGAGCAGTTCGAGGCCGCCGCCGCCGCGCTCGACGCCGCCCGCGATGCCCACCGCGAGCAGGCCCGGGCCGCCGCGGAGAGCCACGGCAAGACGCCGGCGAGCCGCGCCGATGCGGGCCTGGTCGAGCTGCTGCGGGCGCAGGTCGCCGCGCGCCTGGAGCGCTGGGCGGTCTGCCTGGACGCGCTCGATGCGCTGCGCGCGGCGCCCGGTGCCGGGCCCGAGGACCACGCCCGCGCCGGCTTGCGCGCCCGCGCGCTCGCGGCGCTCGGCCGCAGCGGGCAGGCCTACGGCGTGCTGCTCGACGCCGAGCGTCGGCTCGGTCCGGACGACGCGCTGCTGCGCCAACGGCTCGCCTTGCTCGGCAGCCTGGGCCTGTACCAGCAGATGCGCAAAGAGGGCGCGGGACTGCTCGCGCGCAGCCACGAGCCGGCCGATCACCTGCGGATGGCCGAGGCGCTGCGGCAGGGCGGCGCGCTGCGCGAGGCGTCCGAGTTGATCGAGGCTGCACGCCTGCGCTTCGGCGCTTCGGCCGAGGTCGTCGCGCTGCTCGCCCTCACCTGGGTCGATCGCGGCCATCCGCGTGTGGCCGCGCGTTTGCTCGAGCAGCGCGCGGGCGAGGAGCCCGAGCGCTGGCTCGACGCCGCCGAGCTCTACCGCCGCGCGGGCGACCTCGGCGCTGCCTTGCGAGCCAACAGCGCGGTGCTCGACCAGCCCGCGAAGGTCCGGCAGCGCGTCGG
>JBEARB010000028.1:0-4259 GCA_041163625.1 Pseudomonadota bacterium
ACGGTGACCGGCGGCGTCCGCACGGCGTCTTCGTCGCGCACGGTGCCGACGGCGAGCGCCGGATCCGCGTGCAGCGCGCGCGCCTTGGCCATCGCCGCTTCGTCACCCGCGAGCCGCGAGACGGCGTCGGCGTCCAGCCCCTCCACGGTCGGCGCGTCCGACAGCGCGCGCAGGACGCTCGCCACCTCCGTTGCGCTCTGCGGCCGATCGTCGGGCGACTTCGCGAGCAGACCGAGAATCAGGGCTTCCAGCGGCGGACTCGCGCGTCCGGGCGCGACCTCCGCGAGCGGCGGCACGGTGTCGTTGGCGTGCATGAAGAGGACACGCACCGGCATCGCGTCGGAAAATGGAACGCGACCACTCACCATCTGATAGAGAACCACGCCCAATGCATAGAGATCGGCTCGGTGATCGACCTTCTTGCCTAGGGCAGCCTCGGGGGCCATGTAGAGCGGCGTCCCGATCAGGCTGCCGGTCCGCGTGACGGCATCGGACGTGTCGCCGTCGAGGATCCGTGCGATGCCGAAATCCAACACCTTCACGCCGTCCCGCTCGCCGTAGCGATCGACCAGCATCACGTTCTCGGGCTTGAGATCGCGGTGGACGATGCCCTCGCCGTGGGCCGCGGCCAGTGCGCGCGCGATCGATTCGCCGATGCGCAGGACGCGTCCGGTCTCGAACGCGCCGCGCTGCGAGAGCTCCTGCTGCAGGCTGCGGCCGTCGAGCAGCTCCATCGTCAAGAAGAGGTGCCCCTCGCCGTCCTCGCCGAAATCGTAGACCCGAACCGTGTTGGCGTGTTCGACCTTGGAGGTGGCGCGCATCTCGCGCACGAATCGAGCGCGCGCCGCATCCGAAGCACCGAGCTCGGCCGAGAGGACCTTGAGTGCGACCACGCGGTCCATCGAGAGCTGACGGGCGGCGTAGACCACGCCCATGCCGCCCTGCCCGAGCCTGCGCTCGACGCGGTAGCGATCCGCGAACGTCTTGCCGAGGAGCGGGTCGTGACCGCTGCTACCGCGTGTTTTGTCGCCCATCTCGCATCTCCCGAAGGTCGCCGCGCGCGAGGGTGGCACGAGCGCCGCAGCGCATCAACGCGGCACGCGCACGCATCGGAAACCCACGAAGACCGAACGCATCGCTGCAGCGTAGCCGACTCGCGCCGACGGCGAGACGAGGCGCTCGTCCGACGCGAAGGAGCCACCGAGCAGGACCCTGCGCTCGCGGCGCGAATCCGGGTCGGGGACCGGGCCGCGCGGATTCTTCAACAGCCGTGCCTCGAGCGCAGCGTCGGCAGTCGCTTCGTCGGCGAAGCAGGCATAGTCGCCATGGCGCTTGTCTTCCTGCCAGGGCAGATCGGCCAAGTTCCGCTCGGCGTTGCGGGTCGACCGTGACACCTGCCAGCAAACCTGGCCGGCCGGGAGCGTGGGGTCGACCTTCTCGCTCGGCACCATCCGGCGCCGTTGGTCGAGCAGCTCGAGGCCGTAGCCGGTGGCGTGGACGTCGGCTGCCCACTCCCAGACCCCGCCGAGCAGATCCTTGTGGCCAAACGGTCCGGGCGCGCGGGTGCCGACCTTGCCGGGGCGGTCGTCGCTATTGCCACGCCACCGCGCCACAACGTCGAGGGGCTGCGGTCGGTGCACCTTCGCGTCGCCACGCGCGGCCCGGACCCATTGCGCCTCGGTCGGCAGGCTACCGCCGATCTTGCGGCAGAAGGCGTCGGCCTCGTCCCAGCGGACGCGCTCGACCGGGCAGTCCGCACACGGCCGCAGCGACGGATCGAAGCCCATCACAGCGGCGAATTGCTCGCCCGTCACTTCGGTCTCCTGCATCTCGAAGGCGTCGACGTCGAGCTGCCGGATCTTGCGCTCGTGCGACGTGACCCGATTGCTCGCGGTGCCGGTCGGGTCCTCGCAGCGCGCGAGCGGGCGGTCGTCGCAGCGCACAGCGCGGTCGTCGTGCCAAACCATGGCGCCGTCGGGCTTGGGCGTCTCGCGCGCGCCGTGTCGACGCAGGTCGCGCAGCAGCGCGTCCTGAACGCGCTGGGCGAGCGACGGCCCCGGCGTGCGGGCGGATTCGCGCTGCACCCGCTTGCGCATCCAATCCAGGTTGGGCGCGAGCCGAAGCGGCTGCAGACCGGACTCGTCCTC
Organism: Pseudomonadota bacterium; assembly: GCA_041163625.1. Lineage (GTDB taxonomy): Bacteria > Myxococcota_A > UBA9042 > UBA9042 > UBA9042 > JACKFC01. The sequence goes on from JBEARB010000028.1 coordinate 2,148, forward strand.
CCCGCGGACCGCCGCCAGCCAGCCGTCGATCGCCTGGTCCGGCGAGTGTCCGGCCCAGCGCGCACGGGCGAGCAGCTCCTCCAGATCCCACCCGTCCACCGAACCGGTGACGCCGGCCGCGCGGAGGCCGGCCAACAGGCGCTCCAACGCCTTGGCGGGCAAGCCCGGCACGTCGGCCACGAGCGCGGACGTCGCGGCGGCATCGGGCTGCGCGAGGTCGACCGTCGGCCGCGGTAGCGGCGCCCCGACCCAGACCTTGCCAGCGGGCACGGCGAGCCAGCGGGCTGCCGGGACGCCCGCGCGCGGCGCGGCGCGAAACGGGTGCGGCGCGTCCGCTCGGTCGTAGGCGCAGCGGAAGCCGATGTCGGCCGCCGCCAACGTCGGGACCGGCCGGGTCCGGTCGCAGTCGCCGAGGCCGGCATCGTGGGCACCGCAGCCGATCGCGACGCCCAGAGCGTCTGCGCCGGGCGCGTCCGAGACCCACTCGCGCGTGTTGCTGCGGTGCGGGGCGCTCGACGACTCGGGGGCCCACCATCCCCACGCATCGAGCGGGCGGGCCGCGTCGCGGTGCGGATCGCAGTCGGCCGGGGTGCCCTCGCGCCGGACGCCTTCGGTCAGCGCACATGTGATGCGATCGAGGATGTTCACATGCACATCTGCCTGAAGTTTGATGCGTTCACGCCATTCTGTCGCGCTGGGGAGTCGTCCGCCGCGTGCGGCACAGTACGCCTGCGCGTCGATTCGACGGACCCAGGTCACGGGATAGGGATTCGGACGCAGCGGGAGGCAGCGCGCGGGCTGGTCGCCACGCAGCGGCGGGTTCGCCGGCGTCCCGAGCGCGTCGAGCACGCAGCGGTCCTCGAGCAGGCGCGGGCACGCCCGAGCCGCGACGCAGGCTGCGTAGTCGTCGACCGTCACCCGTCTGCCGTCCACGCGCACGCCCGACGACAGACGGCGCGGGCCTTCTTGGGCCTTCGCGGGGGCGTCCTTGTCGGGGGCTGCCGTGCACGATGCGATCGCAGCCTCGACACCCAGGCCGCGTATCGCACGCGGCAGGCTCGTGTCCGCCGCACAAAGGGCAGCCAGCGCGTCTCGCTCGGGCCCCGCCTCGAGCAGCAGGGATCGACCGATCGCGTCGGTGCCGCTCAACGCCTCCTGCAGCGCTTGGCGCGCGAGCGCCGGCTCCTCCGCCCGGAGCAACGCCCGCACCGTCACGTCGACGTCCCAGACCGCTGCCCAGCCGTCGAGCGGACCGTCCATCCAGCCCGCCCGCGTCGCCGTGACGTAGGGGCCCGACTTGCCCTCTGCGGGCAGCACGCGCTCGAGTCGAGCGCTGCCGAGCGCGACGACCGAGGCGCCGTCGCGGACGACCAGCGGGACCCGTCGGCCGAGCGAGCGCTCGCCTGCGGCGCCGATACCCAGCAGCGTCTCGCCCTGCAGCAGAGGACCAGCGGAAGCGCCGTACAAGGCGGACCACAGCACACCGTCGGCGTCGGCCGGCAGGTCCGCCCAGACCCGCGCCACCGGGTCGACCAAGACGCGCCATGTGCGGGGCGCGCTGCCCTTCTCGAGCGCGAGCGGCGCGAGTTGGACGCCGAACATCGGGTAGCGGTTCGGGACAGCCCGGCCGATGCCGCGGCCGAGGTTGCGCCAATCCCCGGACCAGACCCGCGGCGGCGGCAGTTCCAACGTCGTCGTGCGCTCGATGCCGCGCGGGTCGACGCGGCGAACCACGGCTCGCAGCGACGCGCCCTGCTGCGGAAAGGCCCGCCCGTGCGGCCAGTCCGCGCGGAAGACCGTCGCGTCGCCGCCGAATCCGCCGTCCGCGACGGGGGGCAGCGCGAGGGCGCCGGCCGTCCCGACGAATTCGACCCGCACGTCGCGGCTTCCGACGTCGGCCACCCGCACCTGGACCTCGAGCCAGGGCGCCGATTTGCCCGTTCGTTCCGGCATCGACAGCGCCACGGGTCGCGCCCGCAACGTGGCTCGACGAGGTCGAGGCCAGAGCCCGGCGGGCAACGCTGGGTGTGCCGCCGGGCCCACCGGCTCCGCCCGCTCGGCCCGCGCCGTCGCCGCCAGGGTCTGGGCGGCGCGCACGTCATCTTCGCGGAC
>JBEARB010000029.1:0-25666 GCA_041163625.1 Pseudomonadota bacterium
GGGTTGCGCCACGACGGTGGCTGGATTGGACGTTGGCTCGATGGTCTCGGCGTGGTCTTCGCCGATGGTCGAGTGCTGGGTGCCGATCTGCAGTGCGCCCGAGAGCGCGATCTGCGTCTGGACGCGCTCGCGTGTGGGGACGCGCACCTCTGGGGAGCCCGCTGGCATGCGGCGCCGGACGACGTGGCGCACGACCACGTGTGGCACGGCCCGCTCGACGGCCTGGCAGGCCTCCTCGACCTGATGCCCCGCTTGGTGGCGGTCGAGCGGCTGGTGGTTCGACCGGACGCCGATCGGCTGGAGGTCCGGCTACGCCTGCGCGGAAGGCGACCGCTCGTGCGGCGCGCGCTGGATCGGCTGCATCGCGCCCTGCCCGGATTGCGACCGCTGGACGCCCCCTGGCCGCGGCTGGCGGAAGCGATGCAGCGGCACCTGCAGCGCTGGTCTCGCGGCCATCCCCTGCCCGACGGCATGCTCGCGTTGGTGGATTTGGACGAGGCTGGCGGCCACGCCTGGGTGAGGAACCGGCCATGAGCATGGGACGCGCCGAAGCGGCTGCCCTCTGCGCGCAGTGCCCCGCGCTCTGCGACGCGGCCTGCCCTTCGTTCGTCGGCAGCGGTCGAGCCGATCACGGGCCGCGCGCGCTGCTTCTCGACGCGACGCGCGGCGAGGTGGGCGTCGCCTCGCTACGCTGCAACGGCTGCGGCGGATGTGCCGTGGCCTGCGAGGTCGACGTGCCCATGCCGCTGTTGCTGGCCGATGCGCGCAGCGGGGCCGCGCAGCGCGCGGGCCTGTGGGCCACGCCCGAGATGCTCCTGGGCCTCCGCGTCGCATGGGAGCGGACCGAATTGCCGGCGGCGCGGACGGTGCTGCTCGCGCGCTGCGGGTGCGGGGCGGACGGCGGACCGGGCGAAGCCGTGCTGGCGTACGCCGAGGCGCGCGGTGCGCGCGGCGTGGTCCTGGTCGACGGTGTCGATTGCGGCAGGTCCTTGCTCGAGCACGGTCAACTCGACGCCTTCGACGCCTTGGCCGCTGCGAGCGGAGACGCCCTTCGCAACGTCCGCTCGCTGGTGGTGCCATCGACCGGCTGTGCGGCGGCGTTCGAGCGAGTCGCCGAACACGCGGGCTTGGTCGCCTTCTACGTCTCGACGCTCGACAACTGGCTCGCCCGCTTCGGCACCATCGCGGCCGCGCCGGGTGAGCGGGTAGCGGCGGTGGGGGGGTGTCGGAGCGGCGAGCGTCGACCCGACCCGATCCTCTCGGGCACGTGGCCACCGACCCCGGTGTGTTGCGGCGCCTACGGACCACTCGCCGAGGTGGCACCACAGGATGCGCAGCAAGCGGCAGCGTCGGTGCTGGAGGCCGCGATCGCCGCCGATCGCAGGGTGTTGCACGTCGGCGACGCGGTGTGCCGCGCGCACCTGCGGCGGGTCGCGATCGAGCGCGACCTCCCCGTTCAGGTGGTGGCCCGTGTGGACGCGATCGAGGCGGACTAGAGCTTGCCGGCGAGGATATCGCCGAAGGTCTCGGCGAAGCCGTCGACCGTCATCTTGCCGTTGTACAGACGGCCGTTGATGTACACGGCCGGCGTTCCCTGCACCTTGGCCCGCGCGGCTTCTGCCAGATCGCGCTTGAGCTTGGGCTCCCAGGCCCGCGACTTCACGTAGGCGTCGGCCTTGGCGACGTCCATGCCGAGTTCCTTGGCGTAGTCCGCGAGCTTGGCGGCCTGCGCCGCGAGCCGCACCGAGAGATCTCCCTGGCGCGGCATCATCGTCCGGTAGTTGTTGAAGATGATGTCCTCGAAGGCGTGGAACTTGCCCTGCTCCAGCGCGGCGAACGACCAGTAGGTCGACTGGCAGGCACCGGGGTGCATGTCGCGGCCCATACCGGGGTTGCACTGGTTCGAGAGCGGGAAATGCTTGAAGACGACCGCGACCTTGCCCTCGTGCCGCAGCGCAGCGGCCTTGATCGGCATGCTGATCCGCCCGCAGAAGGGGCACTCGAAGTCCTTGAAGACCACGACCTTCACCGGAGCGTCAGGGTTGCCGTAGACCGGCGACCCCTCGAGGTCGAAGGTGTAGACGTCCTCGCCCAGACGCGGCGGCGGAAGCTGCTGCTTGCCGGCCGCGATCGCCTTGCCATAGACCTCCTCGGGCTTGGTGCCGGCCGCGACCAACGCCTTGGCCTTCTCGAGCTCCTCGTCGATCAGCCGACGAAACGCGTCGAGCGGCTGGGCGCCCGAGATCTTGCGGCCGTTGATGAAGAACGCCGGCGTACCGGTCGCCGTCACCTTCTCGGCCATCGCCTGATCGGCCGCGACCTGCGCCTTGGTCTCATTCTTGTCGAGGCAGGCTTCGAAGGCCGGGACGTCCAAGCCAACGGCCTTGGCGTGGTCCGGCAGTTGCTCGCGGGCGAGCGTCTGCTGGTTGGTGAACAGCCGCTCTTCCATCTCCCAGAACTTGCCCTGCTTCTGCGCGCAGAGCGACGCCTCGGCGGCCACCTGCGCGTTCTTGTGGAACGAGAGCGGCTGATGCTTGAAGACCAAGCGCAGCTTGCCCTCGTAGGCCTTCTCGACCTCCTTCAGCGTCGGGCGGACCTTGCTGCAGAAGGGACACTGGAAGTCGGTGAACTCGACCAGGGTGACCAGGGCGTCGGCGGGACCGTGCACGGGCTCGTCGCCGCTGAGTTCGACCTTCCAGACGGTCTTGTCGTCGGCGGGCTCCTTGGCCGGCGCCTTGGCGGGCTCGGCCTTGGGCGGCGCGGCGGGCGGCGGGGTCTGGCCGTCGATCAGCCACTTACGGGCGTTGTCGGCCAGCGAGGGGCTGTTCTTGCGCCAAGCGCGCGCGTGGACCTCGTGAATCTTGGCGCCGGTGGCGAGCTCGTCGTTGGCGCGGGTGATCTGCTCGTCGATGGCGGCGACGAACTTCTCGATCGGCTGCGCACCGGAGATCCGCACACCGTTGACGAAGAACCCGGGCGTGCCGGTGACGCCGAGCCCGTTGGCGATGGCGGTGTCGACATCGACGTGGCGAGCGAGCTCGGCGTCTGCGAGGTCGGCCTTGAAGCGGGCGACGTCCAAGCCCAGCTCACCGGCCCATTTCTCGTAGTTGGCCGCGTTCAGCTCGCGCTGATGCTCGAAGAGCTTCTCGTGCATCTGCCAGTACTTGCCCTGACGGCCGGCAGCCATGGCGGCGATCGCGGCGGGGCGCGCGTCCTTGTGGAACGACAGTGGCAGGTTCACGAAGACCACGCGCACGTCCTTCGGGTACTTCTCGGCCACCTTCTTGACGGTTTCGGCAGCGCGAGAGCAGAAGGGACATTGGTAGTCGCTGATCTCGACGAGCGTCACCTTGGCGTCGTCGGGACCCGTGGCGGGAAAGCGCGCAGCGGTCGAGGTCTTCGGTGCCTCGGCGCGGGCCGGCTCGACGGGGGCTGGCTTGGTCGGCTGCGTGGGCTTGGCCGGCTCGTTCCCTGCGAAGCGGGCGACGACGAAGCCGACGACGGCGACGACGACGATGGCGATGATGGCGTTTTCCTTCTTCATCTCGGAACTCTCCCGGTTGCCCGCGGACGGCTCCCTGCGGGGCCGCGAGCATGCCCAGCCGGCGCGGCCGAGGCAACCTCGGCGGCGCCGACGATCGTGTACTGGCTCGGGTTACCGTCACGTGAGCCCAGGGGTGCAGCTAGCTGCTGGCCTGCTCTGCGGCGGGCTTGCGCTGGCCGGTTGCGGAAAGACTGGAGACTCGGGCGAATCGACGCCCCCCGCAGCGAGCGGGTCGATGCAGGCGGTCCCACCGGCGGCGGCGGTGTCTCCGACGGCTGCGGATCCGACCGCGACGGACATGGGCTTGCTCCAGGCGCTCTGGGAGCTGCGACAGCGCACGCGCTGCAACGACGTCTCGGGCTGCGCTGCCGAGGACGTCGTGCGCGGCTATGGACCGGCTGCGATCGAGGAGCTCACCACCTTGGTGCGGATGGCGGGTCCACGCACGCCGTGGCTGCCGCGGGTGGTGCGGCTGCTCGGCGAAGTCGGCGACGCGCGCACCCTCGCCGTCCTCGAGGAGATGGCCGAGCTTGAAGAGGACGCCGTACGCGCATCGGCGCTCTTTGCGCTGGCGCAGCGCGGCGTGGTCGATCGCGAGCGCTTGCTGGGCGAAGTCGCGACCCGTACCGCCGCCGCCACTTCGCGCTCGCGGCTGACGGCGGCGTGGATCCTCGGCCGCGACGGCGACGCTGCAGCGCAGGCACGCTTCGTGGCGGTGTTGCGGGAATTGTCCGAGCAGATCGTTGCGGCCGATTCCCTGCGCTGGGGCTATTGGCTCTGCGGGGTGGCGCAGCCGCCGAGCTGCACGGGCGCGCTCGAAGCCGGAGCCCGTCATCCGGGCTACCTCGTTCGGCGTGAAGTCCTGCGGCTCGCGGAGCGACGCCCGACGCGGTCGATGGCGCCCGCGCTTCGGTTGCTGATGGCTGATCCGATGGTTCCGCTACGGCGGGACGCGACCGCGGCGGTGCGCGCCGCCGCCGCCGCCGATCCCAAGGGACCGTGGCGGGCGATGCTTGCGGTCAACCCCTAGACGGAACGCCCGGGAAAAGCTCAGGGCGCGACGTCGAACTCGACGGTGGCGTGCGCGCTCCAGGCGAACTCGCTGGGCTTTGCCGGGTTCACCGACTGCACCGCACCGATCAGCTTGTACTTGCCCGCAACGTCGGGCTTGATCGTCAGCCACGGCGTGTCTGTGGTCTGGAACTCCGAAGAGAGCCAGAAGGTCGAGCCGGCGGGCCGCTCGACGACGTACCAGAGGTAGGCGCCGTACTCGCCGACCGGCCACTGCCCGTCGGTCGTCGCTGCCTCGATCTTGAAGGGCTGGCCGACCTTGGCCTCGGCGCCCTCGGCAGGCGCGAGGGTCAGCTTCGGCAGCTGGATGCCGTCGCCGACGTAGCCCATCACGTTCAGCGTCAACGTCACCGGCGGCTCGCTGCATGCGTTGCCGTCCCAGGTGCCACCGCAGTAGACGATGTGCAGGAAGTGCTGGATGTCGGTGTATTTGTTGTTCGGCGGCTCGAAGCGGATGCCGATCGGCAGGGTGCCCCAGGGATCGACGGCCTTCAGGCCGATGTCCGGATCGACGAAGAAGTGCTGCGACAGCGCGTTGGCGTTGCCGCAGGCACCCGAGGTCGCGATCTGGCTCATGCACGTCTGGATGATCTGCAGCGGCGCGCAGCTCTGGTTGGCGAGCAGGAGCTCGCGGCTGGTCTTGCCACCGAGCGGCGCGTCCATCCAGACCGCCACCGTGCTCGGCGCGACCACCAGATCGGGCGTCTCGCACTTGCCGGCGATCACCGGAATCTGCAACGCATCGGGGATATTCGCCTGCTGGAAGCGGATGATGGTCTCGGCGTTGGTCGTCTTGCCGTCCTGCGGGTAGGTGTACTCGACGCAGAAATCGAGGCTCTTGCCGGCCGAGATGCTGCGCGGGAGCGTCACGCTCTCCTTGTCGCCGCTAGCGTTCTTGGCATAGAGCGCGGTCGAGAAGAGCGCGTCGGCGACGTCCTGCTTGTCGGAGATGAGCGCCTTGACCTCGACCTTGTTCACGACGAAGCCAGAGGGGCCCTCGTTGTAGACATTGCAGCACCGCTCGGCGACGCCCGAGTTCACGCCGGAGAAGTCGTACTTGATCTTGCCGTCGCCCGAGGCGCAGGTGACCGTGTACTTGTTGTCCTCCTCCCACTTCACGTTGAGCACGACCGTCGCCTTGGGCTGACTGGAGTCGTTGCTCTCGATCACGAGCTTGGCACTGTAGTCGGCATCCTTGGCCTCGGGCGTCACGCGCACGCAGACCTTGAGCTTCATCGGGTTGCTCTTGGGGTTGTTGCCCTCGCCGATGGCCGGGATCGTGTCGCCCTCGTTCGGAGTCTCGGTGACCTGGTAGTAAGGCGTGGCGACCGAGAGGTAGGCCTTCTTGAAGATCAGCGGGGCGTTGCCCTCGTTGCCGAAGAACGCGCAGGCGGTCGGTGGGGCCGCCTTGGACGGATTGGTGAAGACCAAGCTGGTGTTGTCGACCTTGATCTTGGCGCCGACCTGCTTGATCGAGAACGTGAGCTTGATCTCGGGCGCGTCCTCGTCGTTGCTCTTGATGATCATCTGCGCGGCGCCGTCGTCCTGGATATTCGGATCGGGCGCGTACTGCACGTTGATCGACTGGATCTCCCCTGACGCCAACGACTTCGGGAAGCTCGGCTTGCCACCCGGCCAGATCGCCTTGATGAACTCGTTTTGGCTGACGAAATCGACCGCCGAGATCGAGAGGGCGCCGTTGCCGGAGTTGCGGATGCGCACCGTCGCCTGTTGCGTGAGCTGACCGCCGGAGACGTCCGGGGAGAACTCCCACGAGGTCGCGCCGGGCTGCGCCTCGATGGTCACGTCGATCTGGGGGAACGCCTCGAGTTCCTGCGTGCTGCCGCAGCCGGACAAGCCGGTCGCCGCCAGCAGACCGATGCAAACCGAGACCAAGTACCTGTTCATCTTGGCTTCTCCAACGGCCGCGCCGCTCGCACGCGCACGGCCCCCATCCGCCCCACCCCGTCTTTGCCGAACGGGAGGAAGTTCCGTCACTACGGGAAGCAGAGGGTCTTGTAGTAGATCTTCACCTTGTCGCCTTGCTTCGGCATACAGGTGCCCCCGTTGCTCTCGGCGACGAAGATGACGCTGTTCGAGTTGCCGTCGTAGCTCCAGGTCTTGTCCTTCACGTACGGGCACGCCTGACCGTTGATGCTGACCTGGATGGTCGCCGGCTCCGCGTTCATCGTGAGGAAAAATTGGTGGCTGAGGCCGAACGCGACCTCGCCGATATTCTTCAGCGCGGTGGCGAAGCTCGCGTCGCAGATGCTGGCCACCTTGCCGCCCGTGTCGTTGGCGACGGTGATGTAGCGATTGCCCTTGGCTGCGCCGCAGCCGCCGCTGCTGCCGCTGTTGTTCTGCAGGCCCACGATAGCGTGAGCGTGGAACAGACCCTTATTGGCTGCACCCTTGATGCTGTAGAGGAAGTTGATGTAGTACGATAGGTTACCCGTCGAGCTGTCTTCCTCGTCCGATACGAAGACGATCTCCAGACCGGCCTGCTTGCGCAAGAAGCCGCGGTTGTGACCGCCACAGCCCTTGGTGCCAGGATTGTCGGGCTCTTCGACGCAGAGGGTCTTGTCCGGACAGTCGGCGTCGGTGTTGCAGGCCTTGCCGGCGTCGTAGACATGCGGAAGCGTGAGGGCGGCCTCGGCGGCGGCGAGGCCCTGCTCGTCGGCGCTGCCGTTGGTGCCGACCTTGGCGTTAGTCTGAAACTTGCCAGTGGGATCTGCCGTCGCGTGGGTGATGACGCGCGGAACGCCCTGGAGACGGCCGCTCTGGTTGCCGGCCTGCATGTCGGTGGTGACCACGCCGAGGTGGAAGTCGTTCTGCCACAGCGTCGCGACCTGAATGAAGGTCTTGAAGTTCTGCGCCAGGTTGTTCTGCTCGTCGCCCATCGAACCCGAGTTGTCGATGACGAAGAGCACGTCGACCTTCTTGCCGGCGCCCTGCTCGAACTCGTCGGTGAACTCGTCGAGCAGCGTGCCCTCGCCCTTGATCGGCACCGAGAACACCTGACCAAGGCAGGTCTCGCCGCCCTTGCAGTCGGCCGAGGTCTGGCAGTCGGTCGTGCCCTGACCCGAGGCGTCGGTGCAGGTGCCCTCGACGCCAGTGGTGATGATCATCTGGCACTCGTCCTTGCCCTCGTTCTGCGGCGCGTACTGCAGACCGAACTTCACCGGGGTGTTCTGCGTCACCTCGAGGCCGGTCTTGGGGATGCCCGGCCAAGCGACCTTGTCGACCTCGATACCGCAGCCCTGCAGCTCCACCTTGGTGATGAACGCGGGGGTGATGCCAGTGTTGAACACGCTGGCCTCGGTGACCTTGGACTTGCAGCCGACCGTGACGAGGCCGAAATCGACCTGATCGGGCAGCACGGCGACGGCCGACTTGCCGACGCCGGCCTCGAGGTTCGGCGCGTACTTGGTGACGTTCGGCGCGTCGGTCGGGTCCTTCGGGTACCAATCGGCCAAACCGGTCGCCTGATCCTTGAAGCGCAGCGCGATGAAGCCGAACTTCTTCAGGATCGAGCCCGGGTCGGAGAACAGGCCACCGTCGTTCGGCGCGTCGAAGAAGACGTTGAGCTTGCCGGTGTCGCCCGGTCCGAGGCCGAAGAGCTTGGTCGAGGGCGCGAAGGTCTTGAACGACGAGATGCCGATGAACTGGCAGGTCGGCGGGCCCTGCAGCGGCCCGAAGCCCGACGCGGGGCAGTCGAGGATCTTGATCGGGTCGGGCTTGCCGGGATCGAGATCGATGCTGCAGTAGCCGGTGCCCGTGTTCTTGATGGTGAACGCGAGCGTCTTGGATTGACCGTAGCCGAGCACGCCGAAGTTGAGCTTGTTCGGCAACAGCTGGATCGTGCACTTGCTGCCCTCGGCGCGGTCGGCGACGAGGACGATGTCGAGCTCGGGCTTGTCCGGATCGTCCGAGCTGATGTGCAGCTTGCCCTTGGCCTGCTGACCCACCGGTCCGTTGGCCTTGAACTTCACCTTGAAGGAACGGTACTCCGCCGGCTTCATCACGTGCGCGGACGGGCTGTTCGCGACCGGACCGAAGCTGTCGTCCGCAACCAGCGTGTACTCGCCGTTGCTGTCGTCGGTGATGGCGATCGACTTCACCTCGACATCGGCGGTGCCCTGGTTGAAGAGCTCCACCTTACGCTCGACCTCGACGCCCTTGCCGACGATGGCGAAGTCGAGGATGTCCGAGGGTGTCACCTTCAGGCTGCCGGTCTCGGTCTTGGCGAAAACCGGGATGTTGATGGTCGGCTTGCTGACGTCGTTCGAGGTCACCACGATGCTGGCGACGGCCGAGCCGTCGTTGGGGAGCACCACCGAGGCGTCGAGCTCGACATCGATGAGCTCCTGCTTCTCGGGGTCGAGGGTGAACGGGCCGGTCTTGCTGATCTTCAGCGTCTTGACCTTGGAGAGGACCGAGACCTCGATCGACTTGACCTCGAGCGGGGCGAGGCCCTGGGAGAAGATCTTGAAGGAGCGGGTCTCCTTGGCACCGAGCGCCAACGAGCCGTAATTCAGCGTCGGCGGCACGATGGTGATACGTGGCGTGATCTCCGCACCGTAGACCTGCGCGGTGACCAGCTTGCCGTCCGCATCCTCGACCGCGAGCTCGGTGGTGTCGTTGTCTTCACCCGGCTTCGGGCAGAACTCGAGCGTGAGCTCCAGCGAGGCATTGGGCTCGATCGCCTGGTCGTAGGGCGGCGGGACCTTGATGCTGAAATCGGGCGAACCCGACGCCGAGAGTTGCGCCGAGCCGATTGCGATCGCCTTGAGGCCCGAGTTGTAGACCTTGACCTTCTTCTCGGCGCAGGCGTTGGAAGCGACAGGTCCGAAGTCCACCGGATTGGGCTGAATCACGAGCGCACCGGCGGCCTCTTGCACCTTGACCGGGACCTTGTACTCACGGAGCGCCGTGTCGTCCGAGTTGTTCTTGAACACCAGCACGACGGTCCGTGGACCGGCGGTCTTGGGGGCGTAGTTGACCTCGATTTCCTTGATCTGGGTCGACTCGAGCGTGAAGGGCTGGAAGTCCGGGATGGTGAACTCGCCGTTGTCGGGCTCGAAGCGGAACTCGCTCACACTCAGCGTGCCGGACGCTCCGACGTGCTGCACGCGCAGGGTCTGCTTGGAGCTACCGGGCGGCTCGATGTCCAAGAAGAGCAATGGGTTGGGCTGCGCTCCGATGCGGATATCCGTCTCGAGGCAGAATTGGCCAGCGCAGCCAGCACCGCCGCCGCCGCCGCCACCGCCGCCGGACGCGCCCGCACCGTTACCACCTTCGTCGGTGTCCGAGCAGGCCGCGACCGCCATCAACGTGACGAGCAGGGCAAGGAGCGGGAGCGGACGCTTCATAGGTTCCTCCGGGGGAGCGAGGCTAGAGTTCTGGCGCGGGGTACTTGGACGTCACGAAGTAGTTGCCGCCACCAGCCGGAGGCAGCTTGCCGGCCACGTTGGCGCTCGGCCACGCGATGTCGGCCACGTACCACATATCCCCTTGATTGATGTTCTGCGACGTCACCTGGTAGGCAAGCTGGCCGAAGATGTAGATGCGCACCTCAGCCTTGGATGGGCCCCAGCCGTGGTCGTCGTAGTAGTGCACGCCGACGGCGTACTCCATGCCGTCTTCCGGCAGCGTCAGGTTGAGGTTCTCCGGGCCGGCGCCGTCGGTATCGTCGCGGTCGAGGCTCGGGTTGTCGTCGACATTCGGGTCGTAGCTCCCCCACTCCGGGTTCTTGTTGAACCAGAAGCAGTCGTATTTGGCGTCGAACCACGGATCGGCCTTGCCGTCGTTGTCGAAGTCGAGCACCGAACCGTAGGGATGCGCGAAGTGCAGATCCAAGTCCGCACCGGCGGCCGGGCCCGAGTCGGACTGGTCCGGGTCGCCCGGGGTATCCCAGAGCAGCTCGACGTGGATCGCTTGGTCCGGCAGGACCTTGACGGTGCGCACGCCGGGGAAGCAGCTCTCCTTGCCGCCTTGATCCCAGACGCGCAGCCGGAAGATGTACTCACCGGCCACGTTGGGCTCGAAGGTCACCTGCGGCGCCGAATCGACCGGCATGAACAAGCCGACCGAGCCCTGCGGCTGGGTCACTTCCCACTTGTACTGCGCGATACCACCGGCCGGCGCGATCGACTGCAGGCCGTCGAGGTGCAACACCGTCTGGGGGACCACGGTGTCGCCCTCCTGGATGGTGATGATGGCGGTCGGGCAATCCGACGACGCGGCGACGCCCTCGAGCCCGACCGTCGCGGTCTTCGCCGGGGTGTTGGTCTCGAAGACCAGCTCGGCGAGGTCCGGCACCGGCAGACCGTCCTTGACCGGGTTGGCGCCCTCGGGCTCGTAGGTCACGGTCAGCATCGCGGTGCCGTTCTTCGGGATGGTGAGCGGGGCGGCGGCCGACGGCTCCTTGCCTCCGGTCTCGGCGAGCTTGCTGAAGTCGATGCCGAACTCGCCGGGACCGCTGGCCCCGAAGACGATCGAGGTGATCAGCACGGGCTCGTCACCGCAGCTCTCGAGCGCGATCGTGCGCGTGCCCTTGCTGCCGATGCCGGTGGCGCCGAAGACGACGGTGCTCGGCTTGGTCAGCAGGCAGGGACCGGTCGAGTTCGCCTTGACCGGCACCGCCTTGAAGCCGGGCCCGCCCTCGGTCGTCAGCGTCGGGTCGTTGGTCTGCAGCACGAGCGCGCCCACGTGGGGCAGGTCGTCCTTGCCGCGGTAGAGCACCTTGATGCCGACCGAGCTGTTCTGTGCGATGCGGAGCGGCGGCTCGAGCGCGATCGGCGCACCCGCTGCGTACTCCTTGCCCTCCAGGATGATCGCGAAGCGCTCGGCGTCGAGCGAGCTGGCGTCCATCACGTTGATGACGAGCTCGCCGCTGCCGGTGTTGAAGATCTTCGCGTCGACGACCTTCTCGGCTCCGATCTCGACGTAGTCGAAGTCGATGACCGGCGGCGTCACCAGCACGCGGGGTGCGCCGGACGCGGTCGAGAACTTCATCGTCACCACCGCCTTGTCCTTGGCGTTGGTGGTCAGGCGCAGCACGGCAGTGCGATCGATGCCGTCGTCGAACTTCTTGTAGCGGATGCTAAAGGTCTGCTCGCCGCCCTGCTTGTCGACCGGAGCGAGCCCGGGCCACTTGCCGCTGCAGGGCGCGCCGCCGGGGCCGGTGCAGGTGAAGGCGGGATCGCCGTTCTCGCTCGGGGCCTTGGCGGCGTAGACGAATTCGACCTTGGCGTAGAGCAGGTTGCCGTTGCCGTTGTTGCGGATGGAGAAACTCCAATCCTTCACGTCGGTGACGACCGCGGTATCGACCGCGTAAGCCTCGCTCGCTGCGATGCCCGAGGGCTTCTCGAAGATGTCGAGACGGGCGTTGCACTCGAGCCCGAATCCGCCGCTCTGATCGCAGCCGGTCCCCGTCACGCCGCCAGCGCCGTTGCCAAAATCGGTCGCGGAATTGTCGGTCGTGGTCGAGCACGCGCCGAGAACGAGGCCGAGCGCCAACCAGACGACGCTGAGTCGCTTCATGAACTACTCCAGGGATCGCACCGCTCGGGCAGGCGACTACTTGAGGATCGGCTCTTTGCTCGAGTCGATCATCGCCTGACGGAAGCTCTTCTTGAGCTTGAGCAACTTCTCGAACTTGGCGCGGGTGCGCGCTTCCATCACGATCGTCGGCGGCTTCTTCACGTCACCGTCGATGAGCTGGTCGCTGAAGTCGTAGAACTTGGCCTTCTGGTCGTTGCCTGCGGCAAGCGCGGCGCCGGCCAGGACAGCGGCGGCAGCGAGGATCGTTCCGGTCAGCATCAGAGTGCGCTTCATGGGTCTCTCCGTGGGCGTCCGCGCGGCCCGAAGGGGGCCGAGGCGCACGACGCCGGCGCGAGATGGTACTCGATCGCGGCGGCCTTCGGCAAGCGGGAATCGCTGTGGGCGACGGTCTTCCGGGGCCTGCTGACCTGTGGCGTTGCGCTGATTCGGTGGGCGGGAATGGCCCCCCAACTCTACATCGACGGGACCGAAACGAACGAGGCGCCGCACGACGATGTCGGCGGCGCCTCGTTGGGGCGATCGGAGGGAGGGAGGCTAGAGACGCGACCAGAAAATGCAGATTCGCATTTTCTGGCCGAGTCTCTCGTCTGTTGTCCGGGGGGCTGGCGCCCCCTGGTCGCGAGAAGCGTGGTTCTCGCGATCCATCCCCCTCCGCGAGCCGCGCCCAAAAAAATCGCCCTTGGCGACTATTTGATCGCGTCTCTAACTCGATGGCTCCTTCTTCTCCCCCTCGCGGGCCTCTTTCTCGAGGATCATGCCCTGCTTGATCGCGTCGATGCGCGACTGAATGGCGATCACGTTCTTCCACAGCAGGGTCGTCTCGTCGGCCTTCTGCTTCAGCGCTGCCCGCTCGGCCTCGAACTCGGCGCCGCCCTTGCGCGGCTTGCGCTTCTTCAGGTGGGCCTCGTACGCGGCCTTGGCGGCGTCGCGCTCGGCCTGAGCGGCGGCCTGCGGCGGCAGGTTGGCCTTCTTCTGGTAGCGCTGCCAGTACTCGATGGCCTTGTTGCCGTCGTTGAAGGGCGCCTTCTCGTAGATGACCGCGAGTCGGACGAGGATGGCCGAGCGGTTCGGATCTTTGGCGATGACGCGCTCGTAGATCTCGGCGGCCTCCTTGGGCTTGCGCAGCCCCTCGAGGGCCAAGGCGTAGCCGGTGAGCGCCTCGAGGTTGTCCTTCTCCAGGGCGAGCGCCGCCTTGTACTGGTCGTGCGAGGCCTTGTAGTTCAGGTACTCCATGTAGATGGCGCCGAGGTTCAGGCGCGCCGGCACCGCATTCGGGCGCAGCTTGACGGCACGCTCGAAGGCGATGACCGCACGAGGCATGTCACCGAGGCGGACGTAGGCGAGACCAAGGTTTGCGAACGCTTCAGCGTTGGCCGGGTCGAGGATCAGCACCTTCTCCTCGAGAATCCAGCGCACGATCTCGTCGTTCTTGCCGTGCAGGTTGATCAGCGCGCGGATGTTGAGCGCGACGGTATCCTCGCGGTTCACACGCAAGACCTGACGGACGAAGTTCTCGGCCAGCTCGAGGTTGCCCGAGTCGAGCCAATACTGCGCGAGCACGTTGTTGGCCATCGTGTTGTCGGGGTCCTGGCCGCGGATCGACTCGCAGATCGAACGGGCCGCGTCGCGCATCTGCTTGGCCTTGGCGGTCTCGCCGGCTTCGGCCAAGCGCATCGCCTCGGCCAGCTTGGCGCGGGCGATGTAGGCCTGCGCCGAGAGCTGCTGCAGACGCTCCTGCTCGTTCTTCGGCGCGACCTCGCGGGCCTTCTGGTAGACCGCGACGGCTGCCTCGTGCTTGCCGAGACGCTCGAGAGCCATGCCTTCGTTGAAGTAGGCCTCGTAGAAGTTCGGGTCGGCCTCACGGGCGGCCGCGAAGCTCTTGGCGGCGCCCTCGTAGTCCGGTCCGCAGGCGGCGCAGCGCCCGTCGGCGGTCGTGCAGGTCTTCGGGCAAGAGTAGGCGGTGCACTTGCCGTTCGACTCGTCGATGAACTCGCCGATCTTGCAAGGGCCCGCGCCCTCGGACTTGTTCTGCATCAGCTCCTGGCCGGTGCACTCACGAGTCACCAGCTCGCAACCCTCGCTGCTCGGCTGGCAACGGAGGAAGCGCTCCTCGGGCTTGCCCTCGGGGTTGTCCGCCGGAGGAACCTCGACGCGCTTGATCCAATCGCCGCACCAGCGCGTCGGTCCCGACGCCAACTCTTCCTTGGTGCACTGGTAGGTGTCGAGCTCGCAATCGAGCACGCGCATGCCGTCCTTCCACGGCTCGCAGGCGACTTCCTTCTTCACGGTCTCGAACTCGCCCTCGATGACCTTGCCCTGCTCGTCCTTGCGGGGAACCGGGTTGCCGTCCTTGTCCTTCTTCTGCTCTTCGGTCTCACGGACGTACTTGGCGCAGAGGGTCAGGGCGCAGGCCTGCGGGTTGTCGATGGCGACCTGCGCGCAGGTCGGCGGAGCGATGCGAGCGCATTTGTCGCCGCGGGAGACGAAGCCTTGCGGGCAGCAGCCGCCGTCGTCGAGGATCCGGTACGGATTGCACTTCGGCAGCGGGCGCAGCGCCGAGGCCAGGCCGGCTCGGAAACTGTCCTGCGCCTTGTCCTTGATGCCGGGCAGGTAATCGCCATCGGCGGCGAAAGCCGATCCGGCGGCGAGGACCACGGTCAGGCTGGTGGCGAGCAGCGTGCGGAGTTGGTTGCGCGTCATGGCTTGCTTCCCTCTTGGGCTAGGCCCCGGTGCTTTCGGGCGTTGCGGATGCGTTCGGTCGCGGACGAGCCGCTACTTGCGCTCCGCCGGAGCCTTCTTCTCCAGCTTCTTCTCGATGTTCTCGGGCTTGTAGCTGACGGTGTACTTGCCGCGACGGACGCGGGTGATGAACGCCGCCGAGCTCGAGGTGTCGGTCGTCTTGTTCGAGTCCAGCGCGGTGGTGGCCTTGGGCAGGTTCGGATCCTTCTCCACCGTCGGGTACTCGTTCGGGTTGACCTTCGCCGCGACCTCACCCGCCGCGCGGGTGCAGTCGTTGTAGGCTCCGAGGTTGTGGGCCGTCTGGATGGCGCCACGCAACGCGACGAGGCTCTGCTCTTCGATCGGAGCAGCGACCTGCTCGATGGCCTGACGGTAGCGCTCCTCGACCTCGTAGTAGCCGGCGTCGACGGCACGCTGAACCTGCTTGGGCAGCGGCGCGTTGAACAGGTCTTCCTTGAAGCGGTAGTAGAGCATACCGACCTTGTAGGCAGCGCAGGCGGCGAAGTACTTGCCCTGACCGGCGGCGGTGTTGTCGATGACCTCGAAGTAGGACTTCTCGGCCTCCTTCAGGGTCACGGCCTGCTTCTCGAGCATCGGGCGGAGGCCCTTCATGTTCTTGACGTCCTTGAGCGAGAGGCGTGCGAAGGCGTCGAAGAGGTACTCGGCCGACTGGAACAGCGACTGCGCGAAGTAGTACTGCGCGTTGCCGCGCTTGGCGCCGTCCTTCTGCCAGATCTCGAGGACCTTCTTGATGGCGGCCTGGATCGCCTTCTGGTTCTTGTTCTTGCCGCTCACGCGATCGGCCTCGATCATCAACTTCATGCTGCGGCCGATGGCTTCGACTTGCAGTTCGGGGCGGTCCCCGAACTTGGCGGCCACGATGCCGTAGTACTTCACGGCGTTCTTGGTGCCGTCCGCACCCATTCGCTCGTAGACGCGGCCGATCTCGAGGTGCGCGTCGGGCACCAGCGCCGCGAGCCGCTTGGCCTCGTCGTCGTCGCCCTTCAGGCCACTCGCGAGCTTGATGAAGTCGGCGTAGGCGGAAGCGGCTTCCTTGTGCTGACCAAGCGCGTTGAGGATCTGACCCGCGTTGATCAGCGCCTGCGCGGCGTCGGCGTTCTTGCGGATCTTGGCCATCTTCAGGAAGGCATCGGCGGCCTCCTTGAACTGCGTCTGGGCCTCGTAGATCATGCCGATATTGAACATCGCCTCCGGCGCCACCTCGGAGTTCTTGAACTCCTTGACCACGCGCTCGTAGGTCTGGATGGCCTTCTTCTCTTCCTTCTGGATCTCGTAGATGGCGGCTTTGTTGAAGAGCGAGGTCGCGGCGAGTTCGGGCTCGTCCTTGCGGAACTCACGCAGAATGGTGTCGTACTTTGCGTGCGCGCCGTCGAAGTCCTTGCGCTCGGCGAGCTCGCGCGCCTGCTCGCCGACCGAGATGGCGACGTACTTGCGCAGGTCCTTCACCTTGAAGAGCTGCAGCTTGCGGCGGTCGAGCATCTTGCGCGCCCACTCTTCGATCTTCACCCAGTTCTTCTGCCGGGCGTAGATGTCGACGAGGGTCTTGACCGCGATCTCGCTCTCGACGCGAGCCTGGTCGTAGTTGTAGACGCGCTCGAGGCGCTCGACCGACTCGGGGTACTGGCCACGCTCGAAGTAGGTCGCAGCGGCCACGTACATGATGCCCGGGACGTCACGGCCGCGGCCCTTCTTCTTCATCCAGGCCTCGCCCTTCTTGGCCTTGAGGTCCTCCATCAGCTTGACGTACTTGTCGGCGGAATCGACGAAGTCACGCTCGAGCGGATGCAGCTCTTGGCGCTTCTTCGGGACCTGCGCCTCCTTGATCTGCTCCTCGGTCACGCTCTCTTCGGACTTCTTGGTCTTCTTGACCGACGAGCCACCCTCGGTGGTCTCGACGATGACCAGCGGCGGCGCCGACGGGTCGTCGATCCACTGCTTCTTGTCGTAGTCGTAGCGGGCGCGCGTGCGCTTGAGCAGCTCCTCGACCGAGTAGATCACGCCGAGCGCGGCGTCTTCGAGGTACTCGCCCTGCTTGTCGAGCTCGATGACGCGCTTGTACTGCTCGCGAGAGCGCTCGAAGTCCTTGAGCTGCATGAACAGGATTTCGGCGTAGTAGAAGTTGACGATGTACGCCTTCTTGCTGTTCGGGTAGCGACGCACGAACTCGGCGTAGTCGTTGGCCGCCTTGACGTAATACGGGCGGGCGGCGTCGAGGCTCTTCTGCTCTTCCTCGATCTTCTGCGCGGTCTGGTGGAACCGGTTCGACATGTAGATGAGGTAGGTCTCACCGAGGCGGCGAGCCTTGTCCATCGCCTCGCCGTTGTTCTTGTTCGCGGAGACCCACGGGCTGGTACGCTCGTCGGTGAAGGCGAGGAACTTGCGGATCGCCTGCTCGATGTCCTCGAACTTCTCGAGGCTCATGTAGATGTCGACAATCGTCTCCCACCACGTCACGCAGCGCGGATCGGTCGGCTTCTGCTCGATGAAGTGGCCGTGCAGCTCGATGGCGAGGTCCTGCTTGTCGTTGGCGACGTAGATGGCAGCGAGCTTCTCGAGCCGGACCCACATCTTCTTCTCGCCCTCGACCTTGGTGTAGTACTCCTTCGCCGCCGGCCAGCCACGCTCGAGCTCGGCGTAGGCCGGCACGAGGTCGTTGAGCGCCTGCTCCTTGAACTCGATCTGCTTGACCTTGCTCTTGTCGATCTCGCGGACCACCGACTGGAAGGTCTCGACCGCGCGCTCGAACTCGCGCAGGTTGAAGTACACCCAGCCCAGCTTGTAGAGCGCGTAGTTGAACATGTTGCTCGAACGGAAGTTCTGCACGATCCGCTCGTAGTTCATCTTGGCGAGGGTCAAGTTGTTGCTGTCGAAGAAGTGCTCGGCCAAGGCAAGGTGGCTGTTCGGGATGTAGATCGAACGCTGATGCTTCTGGATCAGCTGGTTCAGGTACTGCACGCCCTTGTTGGTCAGGACCTTGTCGCCGAGCGCCTTGCCCTGGCTCAACGCCGCCTTGCCGAGGCGGTAGATGACCTCGTCGATGCGCTTGTAGTTCGGGAATTGCTGGAGGACCTTCTCATAGTAGGTGATCGACTTCTGGTAGTTCTCGACCGGCTCGGTCGGCTTGGTGCTGCGCAGCTTCTTCTCGAAGGCCTGCAGCTCCTTGTTGTAGGCGTCGCGGGCGAGCAGGTACTGGTAGTGGGTCTCTTCCCACCAGGTCTCCGCGAGGCGGAAGTAGATCGACGCCATGCGCTCGGGCTCGTCGGCGCCGCCGCCCTTGCGAGCGACAAAGTCCTCCATGTCCTTGATCATCTTCTTGCGGATGCCGCTCTTCTTGGCCTGTAGCGCTTGCGCCCGCTTGTCGAAGGAGAGCTGCTCGAGGCGCTCATAGTTGAACTCACCCTTCTCGATCGCGTTCGGATCGCGCTTGGGGCGCTCCTTCTTGTCCTTCTTGAGCTGACTGTCGTCGAAGAGGGAGTCCTTCTTCTCGGCCTTCTTGGTGTCCGAGCCGACGCCCACGTCGACCGGCGCCTGCGCCGAGACCGGCGCGGCGAGAAGGGCACTCGCGAGGAGCGCGAAGGTAGGAGCCATCGTGGCGATGCGCTTCATGCTGGATTCTCCGTCGACTTCCGAGGCGCCGCAGGCAGGCGCGGGGGGTCAGCACCGGCGTCGGCCCCGCTACGATGACGCGCGGCGGGCCGATTCGGTTCAATCGCTAGGGCGCCTCTTCGCGGCACTTGCTGCCGAGGAACGAGCGGTAGGCGATGATCTCGTCCTTCCAGAACTCGCCCTCGAAAGGCCAGACCATCGCGTCGGAGCCGGCAATCAGGACGCTGCCCTGCTGCTCGACATCCTTGGCCGGGGCCTTCTTGTCCTTCTTCTCGAGCTCGTCGATCTCGCGATTGGTCTTCTCGAGCTCCTGCTCCTGCAGGTCCAGGCGCAGCTCGGTGAGCTTGTCCTGGTACAGGCCGATGTCCTTCTCGACCGAACGGAGCGTCCGCTGGACGACGACGCCGGCCTCGGCGACACGCTCGCTCTTGAGCTGGCCGAGCTTGCTGAGCAGCTCCTGACCGAAGGCACCGAGACGCGCAAGCTGGGTCTTGACCTTGGCCTCTTCCGCCTCGATCTGCTTGATCGTCTTGTAGATATTGTAGAACTCGACGTTCTGCAGGACCGGGCTGATCAGGTTGCGCGGCAGCGTGGCGGTCTTGGCGTTGTTCACCGCGCCGACGATGGCCTCGTAGAACTGCTCGGGCCGGGTGTGGCGCGCGAGGAAGTCACGCAGCGGCGGGCCAAGGACGAGCACGTCGTCCTCGAAGCGCTTGATGGCGGCGTTGGCGTAGTCGACGTGGCAGTTCTGGACGTAGATCGTGGCCTCGAGGATCCACAGCTCGGGGTAGAACTGGTGTGCGAAATAGGGGCTGTGCAGCGCGTGGAAGATACCGAGCGCGCGGCTGATGTCGCCCTTGAGGAAGTACGTCCAGCCCGACTCGTAGAAGGCGCGCGCGATCTTCGGCGAGTTCCGACTGATCTTGCGGTAGTAGAAGATCGCGGCGTCGTACTGGCGATATTCGTAGGCCAGGCGCGCGAGCGAGAGGTAGGCCAGGTCGACGACGCCCTGGTTCTTGGTCTCCTCGCCGGCGATGACGGCGTTCTGGAAGCCCTCCGAGGCACGACGCACCTTCTGCGCGACGTCGAGCGTCTCGTCCTGGAAGGCGATGAGGCCCAGCAGGTACTGTGCGCGCGGGTAGTCCGGGGCCTTCTGGGCGACCTTCTCGAGGTAGGGCACCGCCTCGGTCGAGAGGCCGAAGTCGTGCAGGAACTCACCCACGAAGTAGTGGAACGAGTCCTGGAACTCCTTGCCCTTGGCGACCACCGAGAAGCGGGTCAGATCCTCGAGCTCGGGTGGACGGTAGTTGATCGTGCGGCGCAGCTCGCGGAGCTGGTTGAAGGCCTTCTCGAAGAAGAGCTTCTCCGGACCGGCGCGGACGACCTCGAGCAGCTTGTTGGCCGCCGACTGCAGCAAGCCGGCGCGGGCGAGCGCATTGGCGATGCCGTAGGTGGCGATGTAGGCCTCGTCGCTGTCGGGCGCGAAGGGCACGCCACCAACGCCGTCGTTGACGAACTTGGTGAAGACCTCGATCGACTCGACCCAGCGGCCGCTGTTGGCGAGATCCTGGCCGCGCTTGAGGACCTTGCCGGCGAACGCCTTGCGCTGTGCCTCTTCGCGGCGGCGCTGCTCCTCGGCGAGGCGCAGCGACTCTTCCTTCAGGCGCGCCTCTTCCGCGGCCTTCTCGGCGGCGGTCAACTCACGCTTGGGTGCGTCGTCCTTCTTCTCGACGGTTGCGGCCGCCGGGGCGGCGCCACGCGAGGCCGTCTTCATCATGTGGCGGATGACCTTGTCGCTGACGCCGGCCTTCTTGAGCTTCAAGATGTCCGAGGGCGCGAGCTTGAAGACCGTGCCGTCCTTGTCGATCTTCTTGATGATCTGGTCTTCCGAGATGTCGAGCTTCACCAGCGTGATCACCTCGTCGATGGTGAGCGCCGAGGCTGCGACCGGCGCGAGAGCCAGACCACAGAAGATCGCGGCGCCGGCAATGCGGCGGCTGAGGCGATGACGAGCAGACAGGTTTGCGTTCATGGAGCGTCTCCGAGGCGTCGTGGCTTCGAGTTCCGGTGGTCTACTCGAGCGGCGCCGAGAAGTACGAGAGTCCGAGCGTGGTCGAGATCGGGAACGAAACGCCACCGCCCTCGGCCGGGTAGAAGAACTGACGGAAGTCCACGCGCAGCGCCCACCGGTTGCTGAGGTAGAACAGTGCCGTCGCTCCTGCATTGCCCTGAGCGTCGAACTTCTGGCTATTTTGCTCCTTCGACTTGCCCTGAATCTCCGTCATCACGGCGCCGACACCGAACACCAAGCCGAAGTCGAACTCGGTCAGGCGGGTACCGAAGAAGCCGAGCTTGCCGTGGAGCAGGTTCCAGGTTGCAGAGACCGAGGCATGCGCATTGAGCGTCTGCGGCAGGCGGACCTCGAGGCCCGGGCCGTCGGGACGCGACTTGGTCAGCGTGCCCTCGAGCGAGGTGCGCTGCGGGATCGTGTAGGCGCCGCGAACCTCGAGCGAGATGTCCTCGGAGAAGTAGTAGTTGTAGGCCAGACCGGTGTCGATGTAGGCGAAGAAGTCGTCGTTGGGCACCACGCCGCCGTGCAGCGAGAACTGGTGACGACCTTCCTTGAGCATCTCGCGCTTTTGGAAGATGCGGATTTTGCGGCGCTCGGCCCACTCGATGCGAGCGCCGGGGGCAACCGCGTCGTTCTGCACGCCGTAGTCGGCGGCCGTGGTGCCGGTCTCGCCGACCGCTGGGGCGGCCTCGACGGGCTTGTCCGGCTCGGCGGGCGCGGCCTCCGCGGGCTTGTCCGGCTCGGCGGCGGGCGGATCGGCCTCGGCGGGCGTGTCGCTACCGGTCTCGGCGGGCGGATCGTCGGCCGGCGCGGCGGCGTCGTCGCTCTCCGGTGCGGGATCGGCGGCCTGCGCCCACGCGAACGTCGGCGCCAGCAGCAACAGGGCGGTCAGGGTGATGCTCGGGATGCGCATGGGCGACACCTCGGGGTCGGGGGCGCGGGCCCCCGCCAGGGTTCAGATCGTCAGGAAGGACACGCCGAAGGTGAACTCGACCGGGAAGAGCACGGCGTCGCCCGGCTTGTAGGCGAACTGCCGGATATCGGCCCGGACGTTGAGCCACCGCGTGGCGAAGAAGCGCAGGGCGACGCCCCAATGACCGGCCGGCAGGAACGAGGACTGCAGGGCGTCCTCCTCCTCGGTCTCGTCGGTCTCGGCACCGACCAGGCCGACGCCCAGGACGAGGCCGACGTCGAAGCTCGACAGCTTCTTGTCGAAGACGCCGACCTTGCCGTGGAAGGGGCTGTACACCAGATCGAGCGCCGTGAGCATGAACATGCGCGGCGGCTTGACCACGCCGTCGAGCAGGCTGCGCTGACCGCCGCCGGGGCTCTCGAGGAAGGTCATCAGATCGCTCTTGGGCGTGAGCAGGTAGCTGAACGAGAACTCGAGCCCGACCGTCTCGGTCGCGTGGTAGCCGAGCTTCACGTTGAGCGGCAGCGGTAGGTAGTACGAGTCGTTCGGCACCACACCGAAGCCGAGGGCGGCCTCGAAGGCCCCTGCGCGGCTGTAGGTGGGGTTGCTCAGCGTCGGGACGGCGAGCTCGACGTTCCAGTACTTCTCGAGTTCGGCGTCGATCGGCTGGCGGTCCTCGGCGGAGGCAGGCAGCGCGATGGCGAGGCTCAGGGCCGCGACCAGGGCGGCAGGGACGAGACGGGCGAGCATTCGATTCTCCCTCGTAGCAGACCGTGGAGGCGTGCCTAGTTGCAGGCCTTGGCGCAGTCGGCGCTGCAGACGCCGTCACAGCAGAGCCCCGCGGAGCAGGGCAGCTTGTTCGGGGCCGACTTGGAGCGGCACAGGCCACCCGCGTCGCAGTGATTGGCGCCGCAGGTGTCGGTGCCGCCGCAATCCGCGGCCGCGGTGCACGCCTTGCGGAAGAGCAGGCGGCGATCCTGGTTGCCGGTGTCGAAGCCGAACTTCCAGCTGGTCGAGTAGTTGTAGACCGAATCCAGGCTCGGGAAGAGCTGGTTCTTGAACTGCACGAAGCCGCCGACCGCCCAGACCTCGCCGGTGGCGACGCTACCCTGCGGGGGCTTCTGCATGGCGTTGAGCTTCAGGCCGACGCGCCACGTGCCGCCGAGCGCGTAGCGCACGCGGGTGATGGCCTGGGTCATCGCCGAGGAGAGGCCGTCCAGGTCGGACTTGTTCATCTCCTCGAAGTTCAGGAACTGGTAGGTACCGCCCGAGCGGCACGCCATCTCCATCATCCGGGCGTCGGGCTGCTTGTAGCCCTTGGACTGCCACTGGATGAAGTGCAGCTGCACCGGGTAGCCGTCGTCGACCATCTTCTGGCGAAGCTTCTCGAAATCGACGTCCACGTTCAGGCAAGGCGTGCGGCAAGCGCCGTCCGAGCTGACGTAGGTGAGCTCCTCGCCGTGGCTGCAGGTGTCGGGGCCATCGGTGAGGATGACGATGTGACGGTTCTCCTTCACGGTCGTTTTCAGGTGCTGGTAGGCCACGTCGATCGACTGCCAGAGCGGGGCACGTCCCTCGCCGCCGTCCTTGATCTTGCTGTCTTCGAGGGCGGCGTAGAGGTACTCGCGGCTGGCGGTGCTGTTGCCGAAGGCCTTGGCCTGGGCGTCGGGCAGCGCGAGCAGCTCGAAGGTATTGCCCTGTGGGTTCTCGCCGGCGAGGCAGAAGCCGGAGCCGCAATCCGCATCGGTCAGGCAAGCCTTGCCGTCGTTGCCGCCGACGCAGCCCTTGTTGTCGCTCGCGGCGACGGTGCCCGGATTCTTCTCGTTGAAGTAGTACGCGATCGCGCGATCGCGCGAGTTGAGCGACTGCACGAAGAGGCGCGCCGCGGTGATGCGGGCGTCACCCGGATCCGAGGGCTCGAGCACCGAGGGCGTATCGGGCAGCGGATTGTCCTCGCGGTAGGTGGTCGGATCGACCAGGCCCGAGGTGGAGCCCGAAGCGTCGATGAGCAGCGCGACGTTCAGCCAGGTCGAGGGCTTGCTCGGGCTGCAGCGACCCGCCACCGGCTCGAAAGCCACCGACGCCGGGGTGAGCGCGTCACCCTGGATACCGGTCGGGCAGCTGCCGCCGGCCCCACCGCGCGGCTCGACGCAATCGAGCGTGACGCTGAAGTTCTGGTTGCTGACCGTCGAGGACGATCCCGTCGTGCGGACGGGCGAGAGCTCGATCAACTCGCCTTCCTTGATCGCCAGATCGCGATCGGCTTCGCAGGCGGGGTTCTTCAGCGAGGTCGAGACGAAGTTGAGGTTGAACTCGACGCCGTTCGGCTCGAGATCGATCTCGTTGGTCATCGCCGGGCCGCAGACACGCGTGATCGATCCGTCCTCGGCGATGAACGCGGGGAAGGTCGTGATCAGCTGCACGTCGGAAAACTTGCGGTCCGGGATGCTGAACTTCGCCGTCGAGTCGCACGAGGCCAAAGACGAGGCCGCCAGGATGCCGGCGAGGCCAGCGCCGATGCGCGCGATGTGTTGGGCTTTCTTCGTCGTCACGTTCGAGCTCCTTGCTGCGCCGAGGGTCGGGTGCGCAATCCCTCTTGCGTCTTGCTCGCTGGGGCCTGGATCCGCCACGCGGAAGGCTGACTTACCCCTCGTTCCGGTCCGTCGTGCGGGGTGCCGAAGCACGGACCCGCCAGACGAAAGGCGGTCGATTCTCGGGCCGTGCATTGCCACAAGTCAACCCTTGCGCTCGCAACACCGGGGCCAAATGCGTCGCACCTTCGGTCTGAAGAAATGTGTGCGTCGTTTGCGGAAGGTCGTGACGGAACCCCACCCGCGGCGGCAATAGGGGGACAAGACGCCGTGCCGGTCGAGCGATTTCGGTCGTTCGGGCCTACACGGGGCCCGGAAACGTCGTGTTGACGCTCCCGGGGGCATCCACTACCTTTCTCCGGTTGCGCATGCCGCCAAGGCTCACCCGGCAACCCCATGCTACGACGAGGCGACGATGATGAGCATCACTCCGAACCACCAGACTGCGTTGGTGGCGTTCAGCGCCGCGCTGGTCCTGGCCGCTTGCGGCTCCGACCCGAACAGCGGGACCGGCCCCGGGGGCATCGGCAGCGGGAAGGAAACTTCCTGCGTGGTCGGTTCCACCGGCGTCGACTGCATCGCGCAGATCGAAGTGAAGAACGTCGGCACCGGCCTGACCCAGAGCCCCGCCTCGAACGTGATCGTGCCGGTCGGCAACGTCGCGACAGGCGAGACGCTGGACCTGACCTTCTCGATCAACAACGCCGCCAATATCGCTACCTCGGCGCTGCTGGTGATCCAGAAGATCCGCGTCGAGTACACGGCGGCCGCGCCCGCCGAGGTCGACGGCTTGGCGTTCCAGTGCTTCGCGGCCGACGGCACCACCCCGTGCGATCAGGCGAACTGGGCGCCGATCGCGCCGGCCGGTGTGAGCAATACCGGTTGGGTGAACGACGCGCGCTTCATCATCCGGTTCAAGCGCTACGACGACAACGTCCGCAAGGCCAACGTCTGGATCAGCCTCGCCGGCGACCCGGATTTCTACGCCAAGGACTTCCTGCTTCGCTTCGACACCAAGGCGGGCTCGGCGAAGATCAACATCCCGGATCTGGTCGAGTTCGGTCAGGTCGAGCCGGACACCGAAGTCTGCAAGGACTTCAAGGTCATCAACACCGGCGACGCCGTCCTCGAGATCGCCAAGGTCGACTTCCTGGCCGACAAGGTCTTCACGCTCAAGACCAAGCTGACCGACGGCACCGACAAGGTCTGGGGCCCGGGCGAGCCGATCGTGCTCGACCCCGCGCTGGCCGTGGCGCCTTCGCAGTCGCACGACATGACGGTCTGCTTCGCGCCCAAGGATCCGAACAAGAAGCAGGGCACCCTGACCTTCGTCAGCAACGATCCGGACCCGCAGGCCGGCGAGCTGCCGATCATCGCCAACGCGAAGGTGCCGTGCATGCAGCTCGAGCCCGCCGGCAAGCTCAGCTTCGGCGGCGTGAAGCTCGGCGAGCCGACCGCGCGTGACGTTCGCATCAAGGCGTGCGGCGGTGCCGACCTGATCGTGAACAAGATCGAGTTCGGCGACGCCGGCAACAGCACCGAGT
>JBEARB010000030.1:0-4682 GCA_041163625.1 Pseudomonadota bacterium
TGGGGGGCTGGGCGCCCCCAGGTCGCGAGAAGCGCGGTTCTCGCGAACCTTCCCCCTCCTTCCCCGAGGCTTGTTGCCCCGGCAGCTGGAGATGGCCCCGCGAAAGGAGAGACCATGAGCAACACCAACGCTGTCATCGTCGCTGCGGTCCGCACTCCCTGCGGGCGTGGCCTGAAGGGTTCGCTCGCCGCGGTTCGGCCCGAAGATCTCGCGGCCACCGCCATCCGCGGTGCTCTCGCCGCCGTCCCCGGCCTGAACCCGGCCGAAGTCGACGACGTCGTCCTCGGCTGTGCGATGCCCGAGGGCCCGCAGGGGATGAACATCGCCCGCATCGCTGCGCTCCGCGCCGGCCTGCCGGTCGAGGTCCCCGGCGTCACCGTCAACCGCTTCTGCTCCTCCGGTCTGCAGGCCGTCGCGCACGCGGCGTGGGCGGTACAGGCAGGGATGGCCGACGTCGTCGTCGCCGGTGGCGTCGAGTCGATGAGCCAGGTGCCGATGGGTGGCTTCAAGATCGCGCCGCACCCGAAGATCATCCGCGAGTGGCCCGAGGTCTACATGCCGATGGGCAATACGGCCGAGATGGTCGCGCGGAAATACAAGGTCAGCCGCGAAGACCAGGACGCCTTCGCCGCCGAGAGCCAGCGTCGCGCCGCCGCGGCCTGGAGCGCGGGCGCCTTCGACGCCGAGATCGCCGAGGTCAGCACGCCCGAGGGCAGCCTGGCGGTCGACGAACTGATGCGCCCCGAGACCACCGCCGAGGGCCTCGGCAAGCTGCGTCCGGTGTTCCAGCCGATGGGTGGCACGGTGACGGCCGGCAACGCCAGCCCGCTGACCGACGGCGCCGCTGCGGTGATCGTGATGAGCGAGGCCAAGGCCAAGGCCATCGGCGCGACGGTGCTCGGCATCTTCCGCGGCTTCGTCTCGGCCGGCGTGCCGCCCGAGATCATGGGCATCGGCCCGGTCGCGGCGGTGCCGAAGCTGCTCGCCCGAACCGGCGTCGCGCTCGGCGACATCGACCATTTCGAGCTCAACGAGGCCTTCGCGTCGCAGTCGCTGGCGGTGATCCGCGAGCTGGGCCTGGACCCGGCCAAGGTCAACCCGCAGGGCGGCGCGATCGCGCTCGGCCACCCGCTCGGCGCGACCGGCGCCAAGCTCACCGCCACCGTTCTGCACGGCCTTGCGCGCAGCGGCGGTCGCTACGGCGTCGTCACGATGTGTGTCGGCGGTGGCATGGGCGCGGCCGGGTTGTTCGAACGCGTCGCATGACATCGCCCGCCGGGGACGCTATGCTGCGTAAGGAATTGTGAGCGTCCCCATCGGCGGAGCTGCGATGTTCGAGGACCGGCGCACCTATCCACGTCGAAAAGAGACCGTGACGTTCCGCGTCGCGCTGTCCGACGGTGAGATCACGGCGGTGACGACCGATATCGGTCCGACCGGCGCGTTCTTCGCCGGCGCGCGCAGCGCTCCCGTCGGCACCGAGATCGATGTGTTGGTGCGGCCGGTCGGCTCGAAGATCGCGCCGGTGCGTTTGCGCGCCGAGGTGGTGCGGGTGGTACCGGTCGGTTCGCCGACGCCGCCCGGCTTCGCGGTGCGCTGGTTGTGGGCGTGGTCCGAGGCGGGTAGCGAGCCGATTTACCACGTGCTGCGCAAGGTTTTGCGGATCATCGGGGTGACGCCCGAGCGGCTCGCGGTCGGCCGCAAGGTCCGCTTCGATTTCCCGGGCGTCGGCGAGACCTTCAACTTCGGCGCCGTGACCGGTGCAGACGGCCCTCGCGTTGGCATCAGCTCCCCGCCGGGCGTGATCCGCGAAGAGGTCCTCGGGCCGCGCACGCGCACGTCGTCGACGCGGATGACTCCCTCCTTGTACCGCCGGGCCGCGCCGTCGGGCAGCGCCGGCACATCACACGAGCCGACCCCGGTCGATCCGCCCCGGATCGGTGGTGTGATCGCTGGCGACGCGACCGAGCTCGATGATTTCTCCGAGCAGACGCCACCCAGCTTCCAGGCCGCACATGCGGACGACACCGCGTTCTCGGCGCCGCCGGACATGAAGGCCGTCGAGCCGGTGGTGCTACCGGTCGACGGCCACGGGGTGCGACGCGAGCGGTCGGGGGCTTGGTCGACGTACTCGCGCTCTGCGTCGCGCTCGCCTGGCCGCCGGCAGACCAGCGACGTGATGCAGGCCGAAGATCTCCGCCCCGCCGCTGGGCGGCGCATCTCCGAGGTGATCGAGGCGGTGGAGGCGCGACGCAGCGGCTCGGGTCATTTCGATCCCGGGAACAGCGCCAATCGCTCCGACGTCTTCGAGCCGCCCGCGCCCGGGCAGCCGAGCAAGGGACCGATCCCGGTCACCGCCGAGGGCACGGCGCAAGTGCGGCGTACGTCCCGGCGGCCGAACTCGACCTCCCACGCCGCCGCCGATCTGCGGCCGCTGGCCGACATCCGACACATGCCGTCGGGGGGCGAAGAACTCGGTCGTCACACGGCGAGCGGCAAGCTCTCGGCGGTTGGGGCTCGGCGCGGCTCTTCGGGCGTGAGCATGGGCGATTCGCCCTTCCTCGAACGCTCGCAGATCTTCGGCCGCAGCGGTCAGCTCGACACCGGCATCGGCATCGACGTCTCCGGCGTGCACAGCAGCGTCCACGGCCCGGTCGAGATCGACCTGCCGGTGACCTTCGAGCACGACGGTCGATTCATCCCGGGTCGCTTGTGCAGCGCCGCGTCGCTGGCGGTCGAGATCGAGTGCCGGGTCGCACCGCCGCCGGAGATGCGGCTGGTCCTGAACATGCCCGTCGAGGTGGAAGGGATCTGGCGCACCATCTACCTGCACGGCAAGCTCCTCGCTACGCCGGAGGAGCGTGACGGCCAGATGGCCTTCGTCGTCGCCCTCGAACGCGTGCAGGAGGGCGAATTCACCGGCGCCTACAGCCGCTTCCTGACCGAGGCACAGGCCGAGTCTTGAGCGCGCGCGCCGCGCTGCTCGAGGCCGCCCTCGTCACCGCGGGACTCGCCGGGTGGATCGCGCTCGTCGATCGCCTCGGTGCCGCCATCCCGCTCGTCGCCAGCCTCGCCGGCGCCCTGGTGGCGCTCGCTTTCCTCGGCACCCCGCTCCTGATGGCCCGCCTCGGCCGCGTCGAAGGCGATCCGCTCGGCGCCGGTCCCGGCAAGCCGCTGCGCGCCCTGGCAATCGGCGCTGTCGCCGGCGTGGTGGTGCTGCTGCCCTTCGCGCTCGGCTACGACCAGGTCGCGCGACACCTCTGGGGCGAACGCCGCTGGGCCGGGATCGGACTGCCCTCGCGCGGGGTCGAATTGCAGGGTGTCCCGCCGCCCGTGGCCCGCGTCGCCGGCGACCGCCTCGCCGTCTGGGAGGTCCGCGGCGCCATCGCGCTGCGCAACGATGGTGCCCGTCCGCTCACGATCGCCCCGATCTGCGACGGCTGTCGCGCGCGCGTGCTCGCCCCGGGCGGTCGCGATCAGCTCGGCGAGCCCGAAGCCAGCGGCGTGCGCGTGCTCGGCCCCGACGGCGCCGCCGTGCCACACGATGCCATCCGACTCGGTCGCCACGGCATCGCCGCCGCCGGCCAACCCGTCTCCGGGCCCGCGAATCTGGGCTGGTTGCTGCTGCTGCTGCTCGACCAGCTGATCGTGGTCGCGCTGCCGGAGGAGGTGCTCTTCCGCGGCTGGATGCTCGGACGCCTGCGCGCGGCGCTGCCGCCCGGTCGGCGCGTGCTCGGCGTGCCCTTCGGCGCCGCCCACATCGCGAGCGCCGCCTTCTTCGCGCTGGTCCACCTCGCCGCCACGCCCGCCGCGCACCGACTCTTGGTCTTCTTTCCGGCGCTGCTCTTCGCTTGGCTGGCCGAACGTGCGCGCCACGTTGCCGCGCCCGCGCTGCACCACGCGCTCTCGAACGTGGTGCTGCAAGCGCTCGGACGGCTGTA
Organism: Pseudomonadota bacterium; assembly: GCA_041163625.1. Classification (GTDB taxonomy): domain Bacteria; phylum Myxococcota_A; class UBA9042; order UBA9042; family UBA9042; genus JACKFC01. The sequence goes on from JBEARB010000030.1 coordinate 3,942, forward strand.
CGGCTCGTGATCCTGCCTCGCTGCAGCGCCGCCACGTACGTTCCATTGACGACGTCGATCGCCCCGAACACACAAATCCTGACGGGCGGAAATCTGGCAGACACCCTCGGGGTGACGGCATCATGCCCCTGCTGCGCGTGCCCCCTCGCCAGCCGTCGAGTCCAACACCGTCATCTCGCCCCAGGTTCGGAGGTCCCATGCGCTGTTCCCATCCAGCGATCGTCATCGCCTGTGCGCTCGTACTCACACTCGCCGCGTGCGGTACCGACGAAGCGATCGGTGGCCCGACGCTGACCACCGACACGGGTGGCGGCGGCGGTGACCTCGACGTCGTCGGACTCGACGCCCAGGACGGCGGCGGCAAGAGCGACACCGGCGGCGGCGGAACCGACACCGGCAACGGAGACGTCGGGACGACCGACACGACGCCGCCCGAGGACACCGCGGCCGATACGGTTCAGCCCGAGGACACCGCGGGCGATACCAGCACGACCGGCTGTACCACCGACGCCGAATGCGCCGCTGTGGTGAAGCTGACGGCGTGCAAGATCGCCGTCTGCAACGCGGGCACCTGCGAGGCCGCCGACGCGACCGACGGTAGCGCCTGCGACGACGGCAGCGCCTGCACCGACAACGACGGCTGCCTGGGCGGCAGCTGCGCCGGCGAGTCCAAGGCCTGCGACGACGGTAACCCCTGTACCCTCGACGGCTGCGACGACGCGACCGGCAAGTGCACCGTGG
>JBEARB010000031.1:0-27572 GCA_041163625.1 Pseudomonadota bacterium
GGCCAGACGCGGTCGAAGTCGGCATAGATCGAGGTGTTGCCGAGGCAGCTCCGGCGCATCGCCACGCCGAGCACCTTGTGCGGCACGGTCTTCTTCGAGGTCAGCGAGGTGGTCAGTCGGAGCCGGGCACCGGCCTCCTTGCCCGAGCTCGCGCTGTAGACCAGCAGCGAGGCCGGCGACGTGTCGAGCGTGACGGCAGTCGGCTTGCCGCCGAAGAAACCGGGCACCTCGAAGGTCTTCTGCACGCCGATACCGGTGAGGGCGTCACCGAGCGGGCCGTCGACCGCTGCGCTGATCTGCGACGCGAGCGTGTTCTCGAGCAGCTTGGTGATCGAGCCGTTGAACAGGTCGAGCAGCCAGTTCACGAGCAAGCCCCAGCCGTTGTCGATGCTGACGTCGAGGTTGACCAGGTCGACCGAGACGTTCTTGGTCGCCACGCCGACCTTGCCCGACGACGCCGACAGCGCGACGAAGCCCGAGACCTTCATCGACGACGCCGTCACGGTCGCGTCGATATTGACCGGGATGAAGCCGATGCCCTTGCCCTTCAAGTTCACCTTGGCGTCGACCTTCCAGATGGTGCCGACCAAGTCCAAGCCGCCGGTCTTCGCGGTGAGTTGGATCTTCGGGTAGCCGCCGTTCTGGTTCTTGTCGCCGAACGTGAAGCTCTTGAGCGTCGCGTCGCCCGAGAGCCCGGTGACCGAGACGGGGAAGCTCTTGCCGACCAGGATCGAGAGATCCAGGTTCTTCAACACGATCTCCATCACGGTGGCGAGGTCGCGCGGCTTGCTGTGGACGTGCACGCCCGAATCGATGGCCTTCTGACCGAGCCAGAATCCAAGACCATGCGGCAGCAGCGCGGCGGCGCCGGCCGACGCCTCGGCGGAGACGAACTTCTTGGCCGCGACGATGGCCTGGACATGGCTCGAGGCGTTGCCCCACTCGTCCTTGGCGCCGATCTTCACGATGTTCAGGCCGTGATCGAGCGGCAGCGTCGCTTTGACGCCGATGCCGTCGCCGACATTCTGGGCCTTGTCGCCGAAGAGCACCTCACCGAGGGCGGAGAGCTCGTCGACCACCGAGTAGGTCACCGTCGTGGTCGGCACGTGCAGCATCGTGTGACCACGCGGCGGCGACGAGACGTTGATCAGCGGGCCGGAGGTATCGACCCGGAGCTTGCGGGTGGCGCTGAGCGTGCCGCCGCCGACGATACCGACGGTCACCGCGTACAGGCCGTCCTGCTCGAAGCTCACGCGGGCGTTGACCTTGTCGACGTTGGCGCCCTCGGCGGGGTTGACCAGGATCGGATCGAGCACCGGGTTCGGCAGCGCGTTGCCATAGGCATCGGCGGCCTTGCCGATCAGCTGCAGGACCTGCCCAGTGCCGTAGTTGGGCTGGTCGGGCTGCACGATGAGCTCGAGCGAGACGGCAGTGCCCGGCGCGACGTTGACGGTGGCGGTGACCATCTCCAACACCGGCACGGTGGCGCATCCGACCGCGTGCGCGTCGGCCTTGGTGCACGTCAGCATCAGGCCGTTGGCCTTGCACCCCTGCGGCACGTCGAGCGTCCAGTCGTTCGGCTGCGGCTCGGCGACGTTGCCGTAGGTGTCGTACGCCTTGCAGGCAACCTCCACCGGCTCGTCGACCTTGACGGAGTCCGGGGTCGCGACCGCCTTGGTGAACGACGGTTCGGCCGGTTTCACCACCAGCTCGGTCTTGCGAGACATGATGTTCGCGGTGTCGGTCACGCACCAGATCTCGTGCGCGCCGGCCTTGGTCGAGGTCACGATATCGACCGCCACCGTCAGCCCCTCGTCGCCGAGCACGGTACCGCCGCTCGAGCCGGGGATGGTGTTGCCGAATTTGTCCTCGTACTGACAGGAGACCTTGGTGCCGGGTCCGCCCGCGACGATCTGCGACGACTCGGGGACGGCGACCACCGCGGCGGGATCGCCCGGAGTGAACGAGACCTTCAGCGGGGCGCTCGAGAGCCCGGCGCTGTCGAGCAGGCAGCGGACCTCGAAGGTTCCGGTCTTCTTGCTGCTGACGGCGAGGCCGAGGCCGGCAGCGGCGCTGATCTTCTCGAGCGGGGCGTCGGCGGCGAGGGCCATGCCAGCCGGCTGCGCGGCGAGCGCCGTTCCGTCGGCGTCGAGCGCGGTGCAGGTCACGACGAGCGGTGAGCCCACCTTGGCGCTGGACGGGTCCGCCGCGGCCACCAGCGACGCGGCCTTGGGTGCCGGCGTGCCGCCGCCGGTGTCGACGGGGTCGACCGTAGCGTCCTCGCCGCCGACCGCCGTGTCCTCGGTGGTCGAGATGTCGTCTTGGCCGCCGAATGCGTCGCCAGAGACCGAACCGCCCGTATCGGCGCCGCCACCCGCGAGGTTGCTGCCCAGGCCGCTGCTGTTCGGGGAGGTGCCGCAGCCCACGAGCAAGGCCAAGAGGAGCGCACCGAACGGTGCGCGGGAGCCGAGACGGCCCGTAGACCCGAGGTCGAACCCGTAGAGCATGTCGAACCACCGCACGAAGGAGGAAACCGGCAGGCGTGCGCCGCAGGTGCGACGCGGACCGTAGCCTAGCGGAGCCGGGGCGTCGGCGCGACCGGAACTGGCAGCGCTCGGAGTGGTCCGACCCCAGCGCGCCGCTTCGAGCGACTGCGCCCGCGTCAGCCAGAGGGCGTGAGGCCGTGGCGGCGGACGAGCGCGTCGAGCAGGCCCCGCGCGCCGGCGTCGCAGATCGCGAACACGCGCTCGAAGCCATCTTCACCGCCGTAGTACGGATCGGGAACCTCGTCGCCGTCGGCGTCGGGATCCCAGCTCCGCAGCAGGCTGATCTTGGCGGCGGCTGCAGCATCCGGAGCGATCTTAAGCAGGTTCGCGGCGTTGCTTTGGTCCATCGCGACCACGTAGTCGAAGCGCGCGAAGTCGGACGCGACGAACTGGCGACCGCGGCTCGGCAACTCGACGCCGTGCCGGCGACTCGTCGCCAACGTTCGGGCGTCCGGTCGCTCCCCGATGTGGTAGGCCGATGTGGCCGCGCTGTCGATCGCGAAGTGCTCGGACAATCCGTGCTCGGCGATCCGCGCGATGAACAGCCCCTCGGCTTGCGGCGAGCGGCAGATGTTGCCGAGACAGACGAAACAGACGCGGATCATCGCGGGGGTCCTCGTGAGTGACGGCACGCGGCGGCGCTAGAGCGCCATCGTGCGGCCGTTCGCGAGCTTGTTGAGCTCGCCCTGGATCAGGATGAGGTCGACGATGCCGAAGCCGAACAGGGCCATCAGCAGCGACATCGCGGGCAAGTTGCCGTCGACGCGTTGTCCGCGCTGCTCGAGCGCCTCGTTGAGAAGACCGGGCCACTGATAGGACATCACCAACATCCAGATGCCGCAGGTGACGAACGACAGCAGCAGGTCGATCACCACGTTCGGCCGATCGTCGCCACGCAGCATCGCGATGTCGCGACCGATCTGCACCAGCCAGACCAACCGCCAGATGCCGCAGGTCACCAATGTCAGGATGGACCACGTGACCACGTTTCGCTCTTCGACCATGGAACCCTCCGCGAAGACGGGAGCATCGCAGGGGTCGGAGCGGAAGACAACGCGGTTGTCGGCGCCGCTCGGCGCGAGCGCTCAGCGGTTTGCGTTGGGGGCAGAAACGGGGCGCCTGCGCGGTGTGCGGCGGGCGCGCTTGGCCTCGGGAGGCGCGAGGCGGATGATGACGGCGCCATCTTCGACCATGAGCTCCACGGCCGCATCGGGCTCGATGCCGGCTTCACGCAGCAGAGGTCGATCGATGATCACACCGTAGCTGTTACCGATTGCGGCGAGCTTCTTGATCATCTTGGGGTTCCCTCCTGTTCGCATCAGGCGCGCACGCCCCCCGCACGGATGAAGCATAGCCGCGATCTGGGCGCCGAAGTACGAAGAGGCATGAAGGTTCTGCGAACGTTTCCGACCTTCCGTGCGAACCGACGGACCGCAGGTTCTCGGGAGTTTTGACACGCTCGCGGGCGCGCCGGATGCTGCCGAAGCGATGCACGACGCCTTCCGCCCGACACCACGCCGCGCCTCTCCCCTGCTCCGGGCCGTGCTCGCTTGGCTCTGCGCCGGCTTGGCGTTGGCGGTCGCTATCGATGGTCAGGCGCTCACCAAGCCCCGTGGCGGGGCTTCGAGCAAGCGCGGCAAGCCAGCCACGGCCAAGGGTGCGCGTGCGCGGACGGCCGGGAAGAAGCAAGCGGGCAAACCGGGGAGGTCGGCCAGGCGCGGCGCACCGACCAAGCGAGGCAAGGGACGCTCGGTGACGGGCGGCCGACGCGGCGACAAAGCCGCCAAGGGCAAAGGCGCGGCGAACAAGCGGCCCGCCACCGCGGCCGAGCGACGTCGATCCGCTGCGGCCGAGCGGCGTGCGGCCGCCGAGCGACGCAAGCTCGCGCGACTATGCAAGAACAAGCGCAAGCGCAAGACGGCCGCCTGCGTACGCTACTTCCGTGCCGAGCATGAGCGGGCCGAGGCAGCCCAGGCGGCGCGTTGCCGGCAGAAGCGGCATCGCGGCTCCAAGGAGTGTCGAGCGCTGGCGCGCAAGCAGATGGCGAAGAGCATCTGCGGGCGCCGCTACGGTACGGCCCGCCGCAACGAGACGCTGGAGCGATTCGCCCGCCGGCACCGCGTCAGCCCGGCGGTCGTGGTGCGGCTGAACGGGCTTGCGGCGCGGACCGGGCGCCTGCGCGGCGGCAAGCGCTACCTCGTCTACCGATCGCCGTTCGAAGGCGAGCGACTGCGCGACGGCGTCTTGCTCGCGCCGGAAGGGGACGTCCTCGCGATGCAACGGCCCGAGCGGGGCTGGGGGCGACCTTTGCTCGTCTCCGCGCTCCGTGAGGCGGCTCGTGCCGTCCAGGCTGGGGATCCACGATCGAGCAGCCTGGTGATGGGCGATCTCTCCAAACAGGGCGGCGGCTGCCTTCCCCCCCACCGCTCGCACCGCGTCGGGCTCGACGCCGACATCGGCTACTACCACCTGGGCGGGAAGCAGCGAACGTGGCTGGGGCTCGCGACCCCGAACGACCTCGACGCCGATCGCACGTGGCAGCTGCTGGCCGCGCTGCGGGCGACCGGCCGGTTACGCTACGCCTTCATCGACTACGACCTGCAGCCGAGCTTGTACGCCGCCGCGCTGCGCGCCGGCGAGACCTCCGAGTCACTCTCGGCGTTCTTCCAATACCCGCGCCCGAAATCGTCCGACAAGGTCGGCGTGGTCCGGCACCTCAAGGGCCACGCCGATCACATGCACGTGCGGTTGGTGTGCCCGGAGACCGGACCCTGCGAGCTCGACGAAGCCGGCATCGAGGCCGTTCGCGCAACCGAGATCTCGCAGCGGGGCCACGTCGGGCGCGAAAGCGCAGCGCGACGACACGGCTGGCACGCCGAGCGCCCGCGCCGCATGGTGCCGAGTCTGCCGAGGGCGCTCTGACCCCCGGCCGGCTGCGCGAGCCAACTGCGCACGGGACGCTTGACACGACGGCCGCGCCTGACCGAACTTGCGCGCCGGGGACGCTTGCCATGCCGAAGTGGCGGAATGGTAGACGCGGCGGATTCAAAATCCGCTGGGCTTGCGCTCGTGAGGGTTCGAATCCCTCCTTCGGTACCGCGTCCCCGCGCTCCGGTCGCTCCGTTCGATCGAGCCCGTGGCGCGCGCGCACCCTCCTCACGACGCTGCTCTCGACGCTGCCGCTGGCGCTGCTGCCATCCACCACAGTCTTTGCCGACGACACCGGCGCGCCGGCGCGGCCGGTCGATCCTGGGGCACCGGGCGATAGCGGTGCCGCCCGGCTGGACGCTGACCTTCGGATGCGGTCGCTGCTCTCGCGCGGCCTCTCCACCCTCCCCGCGGGCCTGGACGTCCGCCGCTCGGGAGCCTACCACCGGGTTCGCCTCGGCACCGACCTCCGCTCCGGCAGCTTCGACGCACGGATCGAGCTCCAGGGCGCAGGCGCGTTCGGCGCCGCCGGTCCGCTCGAGGCGCCTCTGCAGGTCGGCTTGCAGCAGGCGTGGCTGCGCTGGCGGACAACCCGCGCGCGTGCGGCCCTGAGCGTCGAGGCCGGGCGTATGGCCCTGCAGTACGGCTCTGGCCGCCAAATTGGGCGCTACGACTTTCACCCCACCGGGCACGCATTCGACGGCGTCCGCATTCGCGGCGAACTCGACCGGGTGCTGCAGGTCGACCTCCTGGCGACGCGGCTGCGGCGCGATCCGAGTCAGCGGGCCGTCGACCGCGGCCTGTACGGCGTCCTCGCGACCGCGCACCCGACGGGCTCGCTCACCGGCGACGTCTACCTCCTCGTGCTCCGCGACGGCGACGAGGCCGGGCGCCATCAGCTCCAGACGATGGGGCTACGCCTGCAGTGGGAGCCGTGGGGCGTGGTGCTGGCAGAATTCGAGACCGCCGCCCAGGTCGGACGACGTAGCGACGACGCCCCCGACGCGGACGACCGCTTCGCACACATGGTCGCGGCCCGCCTCGGTGCGTTCGGCACGCTCGGGCTCCCCTTCGGGGGCGGCCTCCTGATCGAGCTCTACAGCGGTGACGACGATCCGGAGGACGGTGTCGACCGCGCTTGGCGACCGCTCTATCCCGACCAGGATCGCATCGTGGGGCTGATGCAGCGATTCGCCCCGACCAACCTCCGCGCGTTCGGCGGCTGGTTCGAGCTCGGGGCCCGCGACCGCCTGTCCGGGCGCTTGGAGGGCCGGCTCTTCGCACAGCTCAACGCACCGCGCGTCGGCGACCGCGGACGTGGTTGGCAGGCGATCGCCGGCGAGATCGACGCCCGGCTGCGCTGGACCATGGACGCCGGTCAGCAACTCGAGCTCGCGGGCGGGGTCTCTCTCCCGAGCGCCGACCCGGCAACCGGCGCGCCGGCACTACCGCTCGGGGCAATGGTGATGCTGCAGTGGCGCGGCCGCTTCGCCAGCGCATCCAATCCTTGACAACCCTCCGCATCCTGGGCGAGACGGGCGCCCCGCACCCAACGGAACACGAGGTCATCGATGTCCCAGATCACGCTGAAGCACGCCGGACGAACGGACGTCGGTATCGTCCGCACGAACAACGAAGACGCATTCCTCATCGACGACGTCACGCGGCTGTTCGTGGTCTGCGACGGAGTCGGCGGACGCCAGGGCGGTGAGGTCGCGAGCCGCACCGCCGCGGAGTACATCGCCGGCCGCGTGCGCGAGTTCGCCGAGGAGCTCGAGGCCGTGCACACCGGCGCCGCCCGTCTCAACAAGCGGTGGGTCGCGTCGATGCTGGAGTCCGCCATCTCCGACGCCAGCGGCGCGGTGCGCGAGAAGGCCGCCAGCGATTCGGGCTTGGCCGGCATGGCCACAACGGTCGTTGCGGCCCTGGTGGTCGGATCGCAGGCGTTCGTCGCCCACGTGGGCGACAGCCGCGTCTACCTCGTCCGCCACAAGACGCTGCATCAGCTGACGGAAGACCACAGCGTGATGAACGATCTGCGCCGCCGCGGCGCGCAGGCCGATCGCAGCCACCTCGGCGCCGCTTTCCAGGGCGCCCTGACCCGCGCGCTCGGCGTGCTGAACACCGCTCGCGTGGACATGCTCGACTTCGAGTTGCTGCCCGGCGACCGCTTGCTGCTCTGCTCGGACGGCGTCAGCGGCGTCGTCGGCGAGACGACCATGCAGGCGATCGCGCCGCACGGTGATGCCGGCGCTGCGGTGCACATGTTCATCGACACGGCGCTGCAGAACGGCGCACCGGACAACGCCACCGTCGTCGTGGTCGACATCGCGCAGGAAGCGGCCGAAGACCGCGTCTCGCAGGTGCGCCGCCGTCTCGAGGCGCTGCAAGCGATCTCGATGTTCCGCTACCTGCCCTACCCCGATCTGATGCGCGTCGCCTCGGTCGCCAAGGAGGTGCCGTTCTCGGCGGGCACGACGATCTTCGACGAGGGTGCACTCGGCGAGTCGCTCTTCGTCATCCTCGAGGGCCAGGTGGGCGTCATCAAATCGGACGTCGAGATCGCAGAGCTCGGCGCCGGCGCGAACTTCGGCGAGATGAGCCTGATCGAGCGCGTGCCGCGTTCGGCCGGGATCGTCGCCAAGAGCGAGGTCCGCGCGCTGGTGATCGAGCGCGAGGGCTTCTTCTCGCTGCTGCGTGAGGAAGTCACGGCCGTCAAGCTGCTCTGGGGCATGGTGCGGATGCTGAACCAGCGCCTGCGTTCGACCTCGGACGAGCTGACGATGATCAAGACGATGTACGGCATCGAGGGGTAGCCGATGTCGCCCCGCTTGCTCGCGTTGGTCGCCGCGACCGTGTTGCTCGGCTGCGTGCCCCCGAAGCCGCCGCCACCGCGGCCGACCGAAGAAGAAGTGCGCAAGCGTACGGCCGAGCGGGAGGCGCGGGCAGAAGCGGCTTCGCGGCCCACCCAGGATTCGCCCCACGCGGCTCGGAAGGACGGCCTGGAGGGCGGCAAGCTGGTCTTCGAAGACGACTTCGAGCGCAGCGGGCTCGGCGCCGATTGGCAGGTCGCCCACGCCGGCGAGTGGGATATCGAGGGAGGGCGCCTCCGCGCGAACAAGGTCGAGGTCTACGGCGACCGCAACAAGGGCGTCTGGCTGCTCCGCAAGCTGCCCGAGAAGGCGCGCATCGAGTTCGAGGCCGAGGTGATCTCGAGCAAGGGCGACGTCAAGTGCGAGGTCTTCGCCGAGGCGCCCAAGCACGAGACCGGTTACTCACTGATCTTCGGCGGCTGGAACAACACCATCAACACGATCGCGCGCAAGGGCGAGCACGAGCCGGCGCGGATGGTGCAGATCCCGCACCAACCCGTGCAGAGCCGCAAGCGCTACCGCTGGGCGGTGGTCCGCAACGACAACGTGGTCCGCTGGTACGTCGACGGTGCCTACTTTCTCGGCTACGACGACGCCGCCGCGGTGCGGGGCCCGTACTTCGGTTTCAACAACTGGCTCTCGGACGTGCGATTCGACAACGTGCGAATCTACGACCTCGCCGAGTAGCCCGCGACATCAGGCCGGCCAGCGTCGCGTTGACGCTCCCATGCCCTGCCGATACGCTCTCGGGCACCGCGGCGCCCGAGCGTCGCGGCCCGATGGGGGTGGGACGTGCCGATCCGCGTGACCAGCTACGGCGAGACGAACGTGGGGCGCAAGCGCGCTCACAACGAGGACAATTACCTCGAATACCCCGAGGGGTCGCTGTTCATCGTCGCCGACGGCATGGGCGGCCATGGCTACGGCGAAGTCGCCAGCCAGATGGTCGTCGATACGATGCGCCGCTTCTACGAGCACGCCATGCTCGGCGACGACGAGGCGACCTGGCCGAACCGCGAGGAGCGCGGCCGCTCGCTCTCGGAGAACATGCTCAACGCGGGCATCCGCTACTGCAATTTCGCGATCTGGGAGCGCGGGCACAGCGATCCCAAGTACAAGAACATGGGCACCACCGTGGTCGGCATGCACTTCGACAGCGGTGAGGCCGCGATCGCCCACGTCGGCGACTCGCGCGTCTACCGGCTGCGCGCCGGTCAGCTCGACCAGCTGACCGAGGACCACAGCCTGCTCAACGACTACAAGAAGATGGCGGTCCTGACGCCCGAGGAAGAAGAGAACTTCCCGCACAAGAACATCATCGTGCGTGCCTGCGGTCTGAAGCAGGACGTGGTGGTCGACGTGCAGCGCGACCAGCCGCAGGTCGGCGACATCTACATGCTGTGCAGCGACGGGCTGTCGGGCGAAGTGACCGACCCGCAGATCCGCGACATCATGATGCGGCACAACGGGGACGTGCGCGGCATGGGCGCCGAGCTGATCCGCACCGCCTGCGACAATGGCGGCAAGGACAACGTCACCACGATCTGCGTGCGCATCGACGAGGTCTGATCGGCCTCCAGGCGAGCGAATGGCAACCAAGGGAGACCGCCTCTGGGGCGGTGGCTACGAGGAGGCGACCCATCCGCTGGTCGCCCGGATGAACGCGAGCGTCGGCTTCGACAAGCGCATGGCCCGCGAGGATATCGTTGGTTCGGTAGCGCATGCGACGATGCTGCGGGACCAAGGCATCCTCGACGACGCGGACTACGGCGCCATCCTCGGCGGCCTTCGCGCCGTCTGGGCCGAGATCGCCGGCGGCGACTTCGATTGGCAAGAGAGCCGCGAAGACGTGCACATGAACGTCGAGGCAGCACTGCGGGATCGCATCGGCGCGCCGGCGGGGCGACTGCACACGGCGCGCTCGCGCAACGACCAGGTCGCCCTCGACGAGCGACTCTGGATGCGTGGCAAGCTGACGGCGATCGCCGCGCGGCTCTGCGAACTGCTCGAGGTCCTCTCGGAGCAGGCGTGGGACCACCGCGACTGGCCGATGTGTGGCTACACTCACCTGCAGCGCGCCCAGCCCGTGACCGTCGGTCACCACCTGCTCGCCCACGCCGAGGGCCTCGAGCGCGACCTGAGCCGCGTCTTCGACGTGCTGGACCGCATGGACGTCTGCCCGCTCGGCTCGGGCGCGCTGGCCGGTACCACCCTGCCCATCGACCGCGAACGCACCGCCGAGCTGCTCGGTTTCGCGCGTCCGTCCCGCAACAGCCTCGACGCTGTCAGCGACCGCGACCATCTGATCGAGGCGATGGCAGCTGCCGCGCTCGGGATGACCCACCTCTCCCGCGTCGGCGAGGAGCTCGTGCTGTTCACCAGCATGGAGTTCGGCTACATCCGGATGCGCGACGCCTTCACCACCGGCAGTTCGCTGATGCCGCAGAAGAAGAACCCCGACATGGCCGAGCTGGTGCGCGGCAAGTCGGGCCGCGTCATCGGCGATCTGATCAGCTTGCTCGTCACGCTGAAGGGTCTGCCGCTGGCCTACAACAAGGACATGCAGGAAGACAAAGAGCCGCTCTTCGACGCGCTCGACACCTGGCACGACGCGCTCGAGCTGTGCCGCGACTTGATGGGCGCGCTGACCTGGCGACGCGATCGCCTGTTGCGGGCGCTCGACGAGGGTTTCCTGCTCGCGACCGACCTCGCCGATGTGCTCGTGGGCCACGGCGTACCCTTCCGCGAGGCGCACGAGCGCGTGGCGGAGTTGGTGGCCGAGCTGGTCAAGCAGAACCGCACGTTCCGCAAGGCGGGCGCGCGCGCCATCGCCGAGCGCCTCGAGGCGCCGGAGGAGGCGGTCGCGCAGGCGCTGGACGTGCGTCGCGCGCTGCGCAAGCGCGATGTGCCTGGAGCGCCGCATCCGGCGCGCGTAGGACGCGAGTCCAAGGCGCTCCACAAGCGCGTCCTTGCCTGGCGCAGCCGCTTGGCTGTTTGGCAGCAGCCGTGTGCCGCCGAGGCGCTCTTGGACGCCACGGCGACAGCCTAGCGCCCTTCGGTCGAGGAGACGACGCCCGCGGCGCGCCATCGCGCCGCGGGCGTTTTCGTCGGATCAGATCTTGAGCGCCCGCTTCAGCCCCTCGATGGACATGTCCGGCGGTTGGTACTGCGGGTCCATGGTGGCCGAGAAGCCGTCGGGGCCAGCGTGCACGTGGCCGTTGGCGCCGATGGACATGCTCGCGAGCTTGAGCGGATCGGGGCTGACGTCGTAGCGCCAGACGGTCTTCATGATCGAGAACAGGCCGACGTCGATGCCGACGCGAACCTTCGCGAAGAAGGTCAAGATCAAGTTCAACGCCGCGATCAGCTCGGCGCGGACGGGCATGTCGAAGGACAATCCGTTGCGGTTGACCGTGATCGTCGGGTCGGCCGAAATCGCCGCCTCGAGGTGCAGGTTCAGCGCCGCGCGCAGGCCAGCCTCGACCGCGACGACGGCGGCAGAGACCGAGACCGAACCCTCGATCCAGGCGTTCAAATCGACGTAGGCCGACGAGCTCATGTGGCCGGTGACGGCCAGGCTGGCGAACGACGGCTCCATCAGGTCGCATTGGCCGCTCAGCACGATATTGCTGATGACCAGCGGCTTGATGCCGGCTTCGAGACCGAGACCTGCGCCGACGTTCACCTTCACCGTCGGAGGCGTGTAGACCATGAAGCCGGTGTCGAGCAGCGTCAGGTCCTTCTTGTACGGGTCGGCCTTGAACAGCTCGATCGGACCGGGGATCCGCACCGCGCCCTTGAGCACGACATGGCCGTCCTCGCGCAGCGCGACGCCGGCCTCGCCGGTGATCTTGTCGCTGATCTTGATGCTGACGGTGCCTTCGCCGACGAACTTCTTGTCCTCGGTGATCTGGGCGTCGAGGCGCCCCTTCATGCGGTCGTGCGGCTGGAACTCCAGGCTGGCGCGGCCGTAGATGGTCGGCTCGGCGTCGCCCTGGTCGATGAAGTTCACCTCGATGGTGCCCTTGCCGAACTTGCCCGCGTCGATGGTGGCGCTACCGGCCGCGGAGGCGAGCTTGTTCTTGACCACGTTGGCTTCGAGCTTGCCGTCGCGGATGGCCGCCGGACCGACGCGCCACTCCTTGATCTGCTGCACGGAGCCGCCGCCGGTGAACTCTTCCTTCTGCACGTCGAGCGTGCCGGCGACACGGCCCTTGGCGATATCCTTGAGCTCGACCTCGATCATGCCGCCCATCTGGGTGAGCGTGTTGTCCTTGACCGTCGCCGAGGCTTCGCCAGCGGTGATGATGACCTTGCCGCCGGCGAGCTCCTTGCGGTGCGTCAGCGCGATATTGGCCTGACCGCTGAGGTTGTCGGCGGTCGAGGTGGACTCGATCTCGACGCGACCGGTGCCCCACTCGAAGACCTCGATCTCCGCCCAGCCGCCGAAGGTCGTGAGCGCGTTCTGCTCGAAGTTGGCGAGCACCTCGCCGCCCGAGAGCTGCGCGAAGCTGCCGATCTTCTGCGGCTTGGTCAGGCGGACGCCGGCCTGGCCGGTGAACACCTCGAGCGTGCTGCTGCGCTCGATGCGGATCCAGCCCTCGCCGAGATCCTTGACCTCGCCGCGCGCCTCGCCCCAGACCTTCTTCAGCTCGTTGCTCTGCACCTCGGCGCCGAGGCTGCCGCCAGTCAGCGCGAACTTGCTGCCGATCTCCTTGCGGGCTTCGAGGTTGAACTGCGCCTCACCGGTGATGTCCTCGGTGGTGCTGCCCTCGCGGACGGCGATCTTGCCGGTGCCCCAGCCGTCGATGGCGAGGTTGGCGACGCCGCCGAAGCTCTCGAGTTCGCTGTCCTTGACCCACGCCTTGAGCCAGCTGCCCTTGAGGACCGAGAGCGGGTTGATGAGCTGCTTGTCCTCGATGACGTAGAGCGACCCCGAACCGGTGATCGAGTCCAGGGACTGCGCCTCGAAGTTCAGGTTGCCCTGCAGCCAGTCCTCGTATTGGACGTCGACGTTGCCGGCGAACAGGGTCGGGCCGCTCTGGTCGAACTCGACGCGCAGGAAGCTGCCCGCGCCGAGCTCGATGCCACCCTTGAAGGTCTTGGGCTGCACGACCTCGAGCTGCGCGGAGCCGACGAACTGATCCAGCGTGGTGCCGGTCTGCATGTCGCCGCGGCCGCGCAACCAGCCGTCGTATTCGAGCGCGACCTGACCGCCGACCTGCTGCAGATCGGTGCCGTCGAAGGTGGCGTGGATGTTGCCGCCCTGCTTGAGCACGATCTTGTTGCCGACCGGCTTGTCCTTGATGAGGCCGACCTCGACGTAGCCCGAGACCGAATCGACGTTGCTGCCGGCGTCGAGCTCGAGGGTGCCGCGGTAGGTCTCGAGCACGTCGACCGTCGCGTTGCCGCGGAAGTCGGCGAGATCGGTGCTGGCGAAGTTCGCGGCGAGGCCCGAGCCCTGCTTGAGCTTGGCCTTGCCGACCTGCTTGTCCTGCGTGAGCACGATCTGGCCGGTGCCGTCGATGGAGTCCAGGCTGCCCTGGCCTTGCACCGTGACCTGGCCCTCGATCCAATCCTCGTAGCCGATCTGCAGCGTACCGCCGATCGTCTTCACCTCGGAGGCCTGGATCTGGACCATGCCGCCGCCGCCGGCCTTGAGCGTGATCTTCTCGCCGACCTTCTTGTCGTTCTGCAGCGTCGCAGCACCCTGGCCGTAGAAGCTGTCCTTGGTGGTGCGCTCGTCGAGATCCAGCGAGCCGGCCAGCCAATCCTCGTACTGCCAGATCGCGGTGCCGCGGAAGGCGCCCGGATCGTTGTTCTGCACCGAGAGCGTCAGGCCGCTGCCCGGCAGCAGCTTGAGCTTGCCCCAGGCCTTCTCCTTGCGGATCGTAGCGTTGGCCTCGCCGCTGATGCTGTCGGGCGTGCTCCCCGGGACCACGTCGAGCGAGCCCTCGAGCCACTCCTCGTAGCGCCAGCGGACCAGCCCCTCGATGCCCGTGAGCTCGTTGCTCTGCAGCGTGATGGTGGCGTTGCTGCCCTTGAGCAGCTTGATGCCCGAGCTCCCGAGATCCTTGCCCGCGAGCAGCTGCACCTTGGCGCTACCCGAGAGGCTGGTGAAGCTCGTATTGTCGAGATCGATGGTGCCGCGCAGCCAGCGGTCGTAGTCGAGCGCGACGTTGCCGTTGAAGCGGCTGTCGGCGAGGCCCTTGCTGCTGTCGAAGTCGAACTCGAGGTGGCCGCCCTTGCGGAGCTGGACCTTGCTGCCGACGTCCTTGGTCTTGAGCAGCCGCGCCTCGGCGCCGCCGCTGTAGGGACCGTCGAAGCCGGTGCCCGAGGCGAGCTCGACGCTACCGGAGATCCAATCCTCGAGTTGCCAGTTGACCCGACCCGAGAAGGTGCCCGGCTTGCTGTCCTGCACGCGCAGTTGCAGGTCACCACCGCGCAGCAGCTTCAGCCCGTTGCCGACTTCCATCGGCTCGGAGAGATGCGCGATGGCATCGCCGGAGATCGACTCCAGCGTCGACGGCTCGAGCGTGATGCTGCCGTCGAGCTTGGCCTTGCCGCCGTCGTACTTCCAGTTGGCGCGACCCGCGACATCCTGGAACTGCGACTTGTCGAAGCGCGCGGTGAGGTTGCCGCCCTGGCGCAGGGTCAGCCCCGACGAACCGAGCGCCTTGTCCTTGGCGAGCATCGCGGTGACGTGACCGCCGAGATCGCCGAGCGTGCTCGAGGGATCGATATCGACGACGCCGTCGAGCCAATCGCTGTACTGGAAGCGAGCGCGGCCGGAAATGCGGTCCACGCCACCGGCCGAGAAGCTGGCCTTGATGCCGCCGCCGGCGAGCAACTTCACGTCGGGCGCGACGTCCCAAGCGCGGAGCAGGCGCGCATCGACTTCGCCGGTGATGTTCTCGATCGGCCCCTTGTTGGCGATACTCAGCGAGCCGAGCAGCAGATCCTCGTATTGAACCTTGACCTTGCCGCCCCACGCGGTGACGTCGCCGCCCTGCAGCGTGACCTCGGCCGCGCCGCCGGGCTTGAGCGTGAACTTGCTGCCGAGCTTCTTGTCCGCGACGATCTGCGCCTTGGCCTCGCCGTCGACGTTCTCGAGCTTGCTACCCTCGACGTGGACCGAGCCCTCGACCCAATCCTGCCAGCCCCACTTCAGGTCGCCAGAGAGCCCAGCGAACTGGCTCGCGGCCAGCTCGATCTCGGCGCGGCTGCCTGCACGGACGCGGAAGCCCTTGCCGCCGACGGGCTTGTCGGTCAGCACGTTGGCGTCGCCCTTGCCGGAGACCGACTGCAGCGAGCTGCCCTGCTCCACCGAGACCACGCCCTGCAGCCAATCCTCGTAGCCGTAGTTCAAGTGGCCGTGGAAGGTCTGCGGAATCGAGCCCGCGAAGACCACCGTCGGGCTGCCACCGGCGCGCAGCTTGAAGCCGCCGTCGCCGATGGGCTTCTCCTGCCGCAGCATCGCGCTCGCCTCACCACTGATGGCAGTGAGCGTCGAGCCCTTCTGGATGGAGACGTTGCCGGCGAGCCAATCCTCGTAGTGCCAGAGCACCTCGCCGCCGAACGTGGTCGGCTGCGACGAGGCGAGCTCGGTCTGCAGGTTGCCGCCGCTCTTGAGGACGAGCTTGTCGCCAGCGGGCTTGTCGGCCAGCAGCCGCGCCTCCGCGACGCCCTGGATGCCGCCGAACGAGGAGCCGGCGCCGACGGTGACGCGGCCGCCGAGCCAATCCTGCCAACGCCAGAGCACGTCGCCGGTGAAGTTCTGGCCGGCGATGTCGGCGGCGGCGTCGAGCTCGAGCAAGATCGCGCTGCCGGGCTGCAACTCGAAGTCGGCACCAACCTTCTTGTGCTGCACGATGGTCGCGTCGGCCGACCCCTTGAGCGAGGCGAGCGGACCGGGCTGCGCTTCGATCGAACCGGCCAGCCATTCGTCCCAACGCCAGCCGATGTGGCCGCCGATGCTGGCGAGGTCGCCGTTCTGCAGATCGACGTCGACCGAGCCGCCCGCCTTGAGTACCAGGTGGCTGCCGACCGGCTTCTCTTGCCGCAACGTGGCCTGCGCCTTGCCCGAGACGCTGTCGAGCGGGGCGTAGTCCGGCACCGAGATGCCGCCCGAGAGCCAATCCTCGTAGAGGAACGTGACCTCGCCCTTGACACCCTTCCACTGGCTGCCGGCGAAGCCCGAGGCCAGGTTGCCACCGCGCTCGAGCGCGATCTTGTCGCTGACCGGCTTGCGCTCGCGCAGCGTCGCGCTGCCCTCGCCGTTGATGCTCTCGAGCGTGCTGCCCGCGTCGACATGCAGGGCGCCCTCGAGCCATTGCTCGTATTGCCAGCCCAAGTCGCCCTCGAAGCTCTGCAGAGACGAGGCCGCGAACATCGCCTTGACCGAGCCGCCGGGCTTGAGGAACGCCTTGTCTCCGAGTTCCTTGCGGGTCTGGGTGACGGCGCTGACCTCACCGTCGAGCTGCTCGAGCGAGCCGCCGGAGATCTGCGCGGCGCCATCGATCCAGCCGCCGTAGACGACCTGGATCTGCCCGGCGAAGCCCGTCATCGAGGTGCCGTCGAAGTCGGCGGAGAAGCTGCCGCCCTCCTTCAGGCGCAGGTCCTCCGAGAGGAACTTCTCGATGGCGATGCGGCCGGTGACCTTGCCTTGGACGCTGTCGAGCTCGCCGCTGGTCAGCTCGACGCTGCCCTTGAGCCAGCCCATGTCGCCGTAGGACCAGTTGACCTTGCCGGCGAGGTTCGAGAGCGCGCTGTCTGCGAGCGTACCGCTGAGCGTGCCGCCAGGCTCGATGGCGAACGAGCTGCCCGGCACCTCGTGCCGCTGCAGCATCGTGCCCTTGGCCGCGCCGCTCACGCTCTCGAGCGAGGAGGTCGGCTCGAGTTGCACGGTGCCGCGGATCTCGTCGTCGTACGTGAAGCCGACCTTGCCCTCGAGGGTGGTCGGCGCATTCGCCTCGAAATGCGATTTGAGCGCGGAACCGCGCTGCAGCTTGAGCGCACCGAGCTCGACGTTGCGGTCGAGGCGCGCCGTCGCGTCACCGCTGACGTTCTCGAAGTTCGAGGCGCCCTGCTCCACGGCGATGGTGCCGCTGAGCTGCTTGTCCCAACGGAAGCCGAGCTTGCCCCAGACCTTGTCGGCGACGTTGTTCTGGAAGTGGATCTCCGCCGCCGAGCCCTTCTTGAGCGCGAACCCGGCGCCGACATCGACGTCGCGCGTCAAGGTGCCCGTCGCGCCGCCCGAGAAATCCGGCCCAGCGTCGCTGGAGAAGTCGAGCGAGCCGTTGATCTCGATTTGCCCCTCGAGAAAGTCGCTGTAGCGGTAGCCGAACGTGCCGCCCTCGAGCTTGAGGCTGTTGGGACCGAGCAGCTTGCCGTAGACCGATCCGCCCTCGACGATGGCGAGCTCGCCGCGCTTCTGCTCCTTGCTGATCGTGCCGGTGACGTCGCCGGAGACATCGCCGAGCGTGGTCGCGCCTGCGACCGTCAACTCGCCGACGAGGAACTCCTCGTCGCCGCCGAAGCCGTAGAGGAACGAGCCCTCGATGCCCTGCAGATCGCCGTCGACGCGGGCGGTGAGGCTGCCACCGGCCTTGAGCGCCAGCTTGGTCGGCACCTTGGTCGCGCTCAGCAGGCCGCCGGTGACGGAGCCCTTGAACTGCGGTCCCTTGACGGCCTGGGCCTCGCCGCCACGGCCCATGTGCAGGCTGGCGGTCTTGCCTTCCTTGCCGAGCTCGGCGTTGACGGCACCGCTGAAGGTGACCTCGCCCGCTTGGTCGATGACGACCGGGTCGAGCGAACCGCCCGGCAGCAGCTTGACCTGCTCCGGCGCACCTTCACGGTAGGTCTTGCCCGGGCCGGTGATCGTGCCCGAGCCGCTGCCGGTGATGCTGGTTGGGGTGCCGTCGGTGACGTTGGCGACGCCCTGGATCCAATCCTCCAGGCGCCACGGAACCTCGCCGTAGATCTTGGTCACGTCGGCGTTGGCGATGTCGACCTGGAAGCTGCCGCCCTTGCGCAGGTAGACGTTGCCCTGGACGTGCTGCTCTTCGAGGATCGTCGCGCTGGAGACGCCGCCGAGCGTGGTCAGAGGCGACTCCGAGGTCACCTCCAGCACACCGCTCAGCCAATTCGAGTATTGCCAGTTGAAGGATCCAGCGACCGTCTTGACCTGGTTGTTCTGGACCGTACCGCGCACCGAACCGCCCTTCTTCAAGAGCAGGTTGCTGCCGATATCCTTGTCGGAGAGTAGCGCAGCGTCCATCTGTCCGGTGAACATCTGCGGGGTCTGCTCGCCTTCGAGTGCGAGCTTACCGCCGATCCAGGCGCTCCCCGCACCGGCGGCGCCTTCCCAGTTGATGGTGCCACCGATCTTCGAGATCGTGCTGTTGGCCATATTGGCCGAGATATCGCCACCCTTCTTCAGCGTGAAGCTGCCGCCGAGGGGCTTGTCCTCGATGACGCCGGCCTTGCTCACAGGGCCTTGGATCGAGCGGAACTTCTGCGAGGTCCCCGCGCTCACCATGCCGCCGAGCCATTTGCTGCCCTCGCCGTACTTGAACGGGATCTCGCCCTGAATGTCCTGCGCTTGATTGGCCAGGACGGTGACGCTCACACCGCCGCCGGCGACCAGGTCGAGCACATCGGTGGCGTTGAAGGTGCCCATCAAGGCGCCGTCGAGCTTGCCCGAGAAGAGCGTCGGCCCGGCGACGCCCTCGATCTGCAGCGTACCCTCGACCCAATCCTGCACGCGCGCGGCGGTGGTGCCGGCGAACGCGGTCGGCGTGTTGTTCGAGAACGTGACCTCCAGGCCCTTGGACGGCAGCAGCGTAATGCCGGGGTTGCCGTCGAGCGCCTTCTCCTCGAGCACGCCGCCGGCGGCCTTGCCGCTGATGCTGGCGAAGGCGGTGCGCTGCTCGATGTCGATGCTGCCGCCGAGCCAGCCGTCGAGCTTCCAATTGAGCTGCGAGCCGGCCTCGTAGGCGGTCGGGACGTTGGCCGCGGTCAGGTCGACCTTGGCGGTGCCGCCCTTCTGGATCTCGAGCTTGCCGGTTGAGGCCGGCGGCGTGCCAGCGATGGTGCCGGTGGCCTTGCCGGTGATGCCGTCGAAGAAGCGCGAGCCGGCTTCGGCGGCGACCGAGCCCTCGAGCCAATCCCCGAAGCGGAACTGGGTCGGGCCGGTGAAGTCGAGGATCGTCGAATTCTCGACGGTCGCGGCGAGCTGGCCGCCCTCGCGGAGCGTCATCCCCGGCTGGCCCGTCATCGCCTTTTCCGCGACGACCTTCAGCACCGTGGCGCCCTGCAGTTGGTTGAAGTCGAGCATCTCGCCAGCGACGGTCGCCTTGCCCTCGGCGAAATCCTTGAAGCGGAAATCGACCGTGCCGCGGTACTGATGCGGCTTGCCGTCCTGCAGCCGGACGGTGAGCGAGCCCTCTTCGCCGGGCAGCAGGCGGATGTCCGAGCCGTTGTCGAGCAGCTTCGGCGCGATGATCTGCGCCGACAGGTCACCCGAGAGCTGGTCGATGCCGACGGTCTGAATCGGCTCCTCGATATTGGCCTTGCCGCCGAGCCACTGGTGGTACTGCCACTGCAGCGTGCCGCTGACGCCCTGGAACAGGCCGCCGTCGAAGTGGCCGGTGAGCTTGCTGCCGGGGTTGGCGTAGAGTTGGCCGCCGGGGGCCTCGCCGATGCGGAAGCGGTCCTTCACGTCGGCCGGGCCGGTGCCCGAGACGAGGTTCAGCGCGGTGACGGGCTCGACCACGTTCAGCGTGCCCTCGAACTTCTCGTGGCCCCACTTGACCGGACCCTGCATCGTGTCGAAGGCCGAGTCGGTGATCTGCAGCGTGAACTGCGTGGCCTCGTCGGCCTTGAGCGAGACGCCTTGCTCGATCGGCTCGTCCTTGGTCAGCCACGAGGACGCGGTGCCCGAGATCGTCGCGAAGTTCTGCCGGGCGTCGAACGCCAAGTTGCCCGCGAACTTGTCGAGCGTGGCGAACTTCATGTTGCCCTGCGCCGAGACCAGGCGCTGGTTCTTCACGTCGACGTCGACCGCGCCTTCTCCGGCCTTGAGCGCACCGAAGGCCTGGCCGGCCTTGATCTGCGCCTTGCCGACGCCGGTCAGCTGCTCGTAGGGGTTGCTCGGAGCGAGATCGAGCTTGCCGGTGGCGGTACCGGAGCGGAAGTCGAGGTCGACGTGGCCGCCGGTGATTTCGACCGAGGTGCCGCGCACCACGACGGTGGCCGCCCCCTTGCTGAGGGTGATCTCGTCGAAGGTCTGCGCCGCCACCAACGCAGCGGTGGCCGTCGCGTTGATGTTGTCCTTGGTGGTGCCGGCTTCGAGCACGGCGGTGCCCTTCATGAAGCTGTCGAGGTCGAAGTCGACCTTGCCGGCGGTCGAGGTCAGCGCGCTGCCCTGCACCTGGATGGTCAGGTCGCCGCCGCTGATCTTGACCGGCGCGCGGTCGATCGGCTGCTTCAAGCCACCCGAGAGGACCATGTCGACCTTGCGGCCGGAGAGGTCGATGGCGCCGGAGAACGAGCCCTCGAAGATGTCGTCGTAGATCGCCTGGCCGGTACCTTCCATGCGCTTGAGGTTCGTGTCGGCGATGGAGCCCGAGAGACTCGCCTGCGAGAAGACGACCGGCTCGAGCCGGTTCTCGCCCTCGGACTCGAAGACGGCCTCACCCTCGATCTGCTGCGTCTCGCCCGTCCAACGGATCGAGCTGATGCCCTGCCCGTTCGGCAGCGCCGAGACCGAGAGATCCAGATCGCCGGTGATCTCGAGTTGGCTGGACTGCGTGAGCTTGCCGGTGAGGGCGCCCTTCTTCAGCCGGGCGGTGTCACCGAGCGCGATGTCGGCGCTCTGCTGAATGCTGACGGTGCCCTCGAGGTGCTCGCCGTTGATGGTCGCGGCGAGCTTGCCGGCCGAGAACGGCGAGACCTCCAGCCCGAGGCTACCCGAGCCGCTGACCGTGCCCGATCCGTCGACGTCGACCGTCAGGGTGCCGCTCTTGAGCCAGCTCTGCAGTTGGTCGCCCTTGAGGTCGGCGACGCCGAGGCTGCCGTGGGCGGTGACGCCGTTGGCGCCGACGCTGACGTCGATGTGGGCATCGATCAGGCTACCGAGGCGCAGGTCCGCGTCCTGGAAGGTCGCGGTCATCTGGCCGTTCTTGCCGATGGTGATGTCGCGGCTCTGGGTCTTGACGGTGTTGCCGAGCTGGACCGTTCCGCTGGTCTTGCCGCTCTTGAACGCACCGGTCGAGGTGTCGAAGAAGAACGTGGCGTTGGAGTTGATCGTCAGGCCCGGCACGTTCATCGACGGCAGGCTGACGAGCTTGCTCGACTCGACCGGCGCCTTGGGCAACTTCACCGTGACCGAGCGGCCACCGAGCGTCACCACCACCTGCTCGGGGTAGGTCGTCTCGGCGGCGGTGGACTCGCTGCCACCCTCGTTGCGGTAGATCGCGCGGCGCTCGCGGTCGGCCTCGAGACCCTCGACGCGGCCGCCCTCGGCGATGCGCTGCGCGGCGGCCTTGGCCATCTTCTCGGCGCGATCGGTCGGCGCCGAGACGCCGCTGCGGGCCGCGGTCGCGCCCTTGGTCTGCGCGACGTGGGCGAGTTCCTCGAAGATCACGAGCTCGCGGCGCTTGTCGGTGTAGGCGTCGGCCTCGCCGAGGACGATGTCCTCGCCGTGCGCGAAGGCGGCGGCGTCCATCGCGCCGGCGACGTCGCGGGCGCCCTTGTCGCGGTGCACGCGCACGCCGCTGAGGTTGGTGTCGAGCGCTTTCTCGGCCTTCTGACGCAGGCCGCTCTCGATGCCCTCGCCCTCACCGAGCAGCTCGCGCACGCGATCGCCCGGGTTGCTGCGCAGCGACTCGAGGTCTGCGACGCGCTTCTTCATCGACTTGGCGTGGTCTTCGAGCTCACCGGCGACACCGGCGATGCGCTCGGCGTCGGCGCCCGATTGCGCGGCGACCTGGCGCGAGCGGTCGAGCGCTTCCTTGACGCCGCCGTCGCCCAGCTCCTTGGCCGGTTCGAAGCGCGCGACCTCCTTCATGCTCTCGATCAGCGCGACACCTTCGGGAGCGCGACCGGCCGGCGGCAACTGCGCGAGCTCGGCGGCGCCGTCCGCGGTGAGGCCGAAGGGCGTCTGTCCCTGCAGCGCGGCGGCCTCGCGGCCGGCGAGCACGTCGGCGGCGGCAGCCTGCACGCCGGCCATCGCCTCGTCGGCGCCGAGCTCGGGCAGCGCCAGCTTCGGCACGGCGACGTCGACCAACGGCGCGGCGGCGTTGCTGCCGGCCACCGCGGTGTCGACGGTAGCGCCCTCGAGCTCGGGAGCGCCGAGCGCCATCGGCCCGGACGCGCCGTTCGGCGCAGCGACGGGGGCGTCGGCGATCGCGGGAGCGGCGACCTCGGCGACCGGAGCCGGCGCGGCAGCGGCGCCCTCGGCGAGGGCGGCGGGTTCGGCTCCGGCCTTGGGCGCGACATCGCCGGTCGCGGCGGCCGGAGCGGCGGCGGCGGGAGCGGGAGCGGGAGCCTCGACCGGCGCCTCGACCTCGCCCGTGGCGGCCGGGGCCTCCTCGAGCTGCACGGCGGCCGGCGCTTCGGTGGCGGGGGCCACCGTCGGCGCCGCGGCGGTCGGCTGGGCCACGCTGGCGTCAGCGGCCTTCGGCTCGGCCTTCTGCTCGACCTCGGGCGCAGCGGCACTCGCTGCCTCGGGAATGGCGGCCTCGGCGGGTGCGGCCACGTCGGCCACGTCGGCAGCCGGAGCGGCGGGGGCGGCACCGGCCGCGAGGTCGGGCGCGGCGATCTCGGCGGGCGCAGCGGCGGCGACGTCGCCGGGCGCGCTGCCGGCGACCGACTCGACGGCGGCCTCGGGCGCGAGCTGCGGCTCGGGGGCGGAGGCGGCAGCCTGCTCGGCGTCGACGGCAGGGACGGCGACCTCGATCGGGGCCGACGGCGACGGCTCGGCGGGGGCCTCGGCCTTGACGTCGACCGGAGCCGGGGTCGGCTCGGCGAGCGCCGGCGGAGCGGCGACCTCGAGCGGAGCCGTGGCCTCGGCGGCGACCTTCTCGCCGGCGGGCTCGGCGACCTGGGGCGCGGGCGCCTCGGTCGGCTCCGGCGTCGACTTGCCGGCGATCGCGTCGGCCTCCGAGCGCGCCGAAGCGGCCTCGCCGACGCCGGCGATGGTGGAGGCGACCTCGACCTTCTGGGCCGCGGCGCCGATGTCGGGCATCGACGCGTCGACCGACTGCGCCGGCGCGCCGAGCTCGGCGGTCCCCTGGTTTTCCTGCTTGGGGGTGGCGTTCTCGGCCTGCGATTGTGCGGCACCGGACGGACCCGAGCCCCCCGGCACGGCCGCGGCCAAGGCGTCGGGGCTCTTGTAGGCTTCGAGTTCGGGATCGCCGGCCGGCAGCGACTTCAGTCGCGCGAGCTCAGCTTGCTGTTCGGCGACGCGCGCGGCGTCGTTCTCCGCGGCGTCGACCTTGTCGCCCATGCCGCCGCCGAGGGCGTTGCTCGCGCCGCCGACACCAGGAAGATCCGCTGCTGGGGCGGGGGCTTGCGCGACCGAATCGAGATCCGGTGCGTTGCGCTTCGACTCCTTGTCCTGGAGTTCGTCCCGCCGGAGCTTCTGTGCGTCGTACATGCGGCCGCTCGCTCGTCCGTGCGCAGATGCGCGTCCAGCCTTGGGTTCTAGGGTCTTGAGGGTGCAACTGCAAGCATCGAACGCCCTTTGGACGCCTTGCCTGGGGCGGCGTGTCCCCGCCTGCCGGCTTCGTTTTTTTCCTTTCCGGCGCCAGACGGAGCGCGCCCGCCCCGGCCCGTCCACGCGAGGCGGTCCCGCGCGGTCCTCGGGCAGGCGCGCGCCGGGCTAGCCAGGCTCGAAACAACCGGATTCGATGCAGCTTCGGCGCGAGACGGGGGAGCGACCTGGACCGCCCCGGGCAGGACGGCGCTCAGCGCTTCAGCAAGAAGGACAGCACGTCGTCGCCGGCGACCGAACTGCTCTGCGGCATCACCGAGGCCCGCTCGAGCAGATGCACCACCTCGAGCGTGGCGTCTCGGAGCTGCTGGCCGAGTTGCTGGGCCAAACCGGAGTAGAGCTTGACCGCTGCCGGCTTGCCGACGGCGAGCACCTGTCGAAGCTCCATCACGGGGATCCGGAGCACCGCGGACCGCTCCGACGCGAACGCGGTGAGGTGATAGGTCTCCGAGCCCAGGGCGGCCTCGAGCCCGGCGATATCGTGCTCGCCGAAGACCCGCACGACATGCTCCACGCCCGGGCCGATGCGCTGACGCATCTCCAGTCGCCCCTGCAGCACGAAAACGACGTGCATGGCGTGGTCACCGGCAGCCCAGAGCTGCGTACCGCCGTGGCAGCGCGCGATGTGGGTGATCTCCGCAAGCGCTTCGCACTCGCGTGGTTCGAGGTCGGAGAAGATCGGCACGTCTGCCATCAAGCGCGCGACGTCGCGCGGGCCTCGCTCGAGGCGATCCATGGCGTCGACGAACGGGCGGTGCTCGCCGGCAGAGGAGCGCCGATCGTCGGTGCTGGAGCGGGACCGCTCCGGCGGCTCGCTGGACCGGCGGCCCAGCAGACCGAACATGCCCGAGACTCCGGACAATCCTGAACGACGGCGCTCGGACATCGTGACCTCCGCCGCAGATGATAGCAGCCCGGCTGCAGGGGCAAAAGTACGATTGGTTCGAACGTCGCGCGCGCGGTTCTAGCGCAGATGCTCCACGTCGCCGGGGAACGTCACGAACAGCACGCAGCCCTTGTCGGTCCGCGGCGATTGCTCGCCGCCCGCGGAGACGTGGACGTAGGCACCGCGGCGGACGCTCTGCTCACCGAGCACCAGCTCGCCGTCGACGACGAAGACGTCCTGACCGGCATGCGCGCGGTAGCGCGGGTAGGTCGAGCCCGGCGTCATGTGGATCAGCACGGCACCGGACTTGTCGTCGTGGTCGTAGCGCAGCGGCTTGTAGCTCACGCCCTTCTCGGGGTGGCACGTCCACGGCATATCTTCGGCGTCGAGCTGATAGAAGCTCTGGCTCATGGCTTCCTCCGAGACGAGCGCGGACTACGAGAACGAGGAGCCGCAGCCGCAAGTGCGCGTCGCACTCGGATTGTCGAAGTGAAAGCCGGAGAAGTCCAGGCTCTCGACATAGTCGACGGTGGTGCCGTCGAGGTACATCGAGCTCATCGCGTCGACGAAGACACGCAGGCCGTGCTGCTCGCTGACCTCGTCGTCCTCGCGCCCGTCCTTCTCGAAGTCCATGTCGTAAGTGAAGCCGGCGCAGCCGCCGCCGACGACCATCACGCGCACGCCATGGTCGTCGAAGGACTGGGCCTCGGCCATCTCACGGATCTTCTGCACCGCATTCTCGGTGAACTGGACCATCGTCGTTGCCCTCCGCGCGAGCTTCCCGCGCCTGATTTCGAAGTGTAGGTGGTGCCAGGCAGACGTCAACGCGGACGCGCGCAGCCCTATGGTCTGGTTCGGGATCCGTCGACCCCCACGGCCCCTGCGGTCGCGAGCAGCCGCCACCCGCCCGGTGCAGGTTCGATGCGGAGGGTGGCTGCCGGCGGCGCGGGCGCCCCTGGCGCCAGCGGTCGGGTCGAAACCGTCACGTGGTAGGCGCCCTCCCCGAGCGGCTCCGCGGCACCGTAGCGACTCTCGTAGAACTCGACGAGGTGCTCGGGCTGCACTTCGCCGATTCGACAGGTCCCGACCGGGCCGACGACCCGGCGCGATCGACACGCACGCGGCACGCGCCAGCCGAGCAACTGCGTGTCGTCCTCGCACAGCAGCCCGCCGTCACACCAAACCGGCGGAGCGTGCGGCAGCGCAGACGGCGACGGCGGATTCCGCAAGGCGCGGCCCGGCGGAGCCGCTCCGGGCTCGCAAGCGAAGCACGCTGCGGCCCCCAAGCCCAGCGCGATGCGCACCGGGGCGGCTAGTCGTAGAGAAGATCCCATCCGGTGATCACCGAGGTCGAGCGCGGCGCGGCAAGGGAGCGTGCGGCCGTTCCCACGGCGGGCTGGGTGCCGGTCTGCGGGGTCTGCCCGGTCGCCTGCGATTGCGAGGCGCTGCCGACCGTGACCTGGTAGTTCGGTGCCGTGCTGTTGAGCGCCCCGCCCTTGGCGATCAGACAGTTCGAATCGGTCGGACCGCATCCGTCGAGGCACGCCGGCACCGGCGCAATCTCGACCGGCGACGGCTTGTAGCTGCCGACGACTTGGTCGGTGAGGTTCTTGCTGCTGACGGTCGGCGCGGCCGGATTCGGGAACGCACCCTGCAGCGAGGTCGGATCCGAGACCGTCTTGCGGGTGTCGAAGCGCACGCCCCACAGCCGAGCGGTTCCGACCGTGCACAATCCCGTCAGGCTCTCGGAATAGCTCGCCCAATAGGCATCCCCCGAGAAGACCAGCGGTGGGCCGACGAAGTGGGTGCTGGCGTCGTAGGCCTTGACCCAGTTGCGCTCGGCGGTCGCCTTGGCGGCAGCACCGCCGCCCGAGAGCGTGAATTTCTCGGTCAGCGAGTAGACGATGTGCCGACGCAGCGACGACGATTTCTCCTCCACGTCGCCGGTGCCGTAGACGATGACGAGTTCACCGGCGCGATTCGTGGCGATGCTCGGCGGCGCCAACACCGGGACGCGGTCGGCGCTGCCGATGGCGCGGACGTTGCCCGCCGGCGTGTCCGAGCCGGAGTAGGCGTCGTGGAAGAACTCGATCTTCCACTTGGTCGGATCCGAATCCGCCATCTCCAGTCGCCAGATCATGCCCTTGGAGTCGCCGAGGAAGCAGCGCGACACGAAGGCCCCCGGAGCGACGTTGTAGCACGCCGGCTGGGACCAATAGTGACCGAGGTCGTTCTTGCTGCTGATCGGGGTGGTGATACCGGACGTGTCGATATCCGCCAGCGTGAGCTTGCGCACCAGCCGGCCCGAAGCGAGTTCGATGACGAAGACCGCGCGCTCGCCGGTGCCGTCGACGCCGACGTTGGTCACCGACGACGCCGAGGCAGGCTTGCCCGCGACGATGATGGCGACGGTGCGCTCGACCTTGCTGCCGTCGATCTCGTAGTAGGCCCGCGCCAGCACCGGACGCGCCGTCGAGCGTCCCAGCCCCTCGAACGTGTTGACCAGCGCGCACTTGGGTCCCGCCACGCCGGCGAGGGAGACGTTCGGCCCCCAACAATGC
>JBEARB010000032.1:0-6880 GCA_041163625.1 Pseudomonadota bacterium
GCTCGGTCGCGCGTTTGGGCGTGCGCAGCAGGAGCGCTCGCAGCGCCTCCTCGATCAGCGTCTTGGCCTTCATCTCTTCTTCTTCGCCCGGGATGGGCGAGAGTTCGAAGGCGCGGACCAGCTCGAGGCGACCGGCGGCGCGGGCGAGGACGCGCTCCAAGGCCGCGGCCATGTCGGCCTCCTTGGAGCGTGCCGGCACCACGAGCACCGTCATCGAGTTCGCCATCCCCTGCGCAGACGCCTCGCGGACGAGGTCTCCACCTTGCAGGAAGGCCACCATGTCGAGCTGCACCAGCAGGGCGATGGCGGCCGCCGAGGTCCAGCGCAGCCAGCGCGGCGTGCGCGTGGCCAAGTCGGGGCTACGTGCGTTCATCGGTTCTCCCTATCGCTCAGGGCAGCAGGTGCTGCGGGCAGTAGATGTCGCTGACGGCGGCGCTGCTCTTCTGTAGGTCGGCGTAGGTGGTCACGCCGCCGAACATCAGCACGCAATCGTTGGTCATCGAGAGGGCGCCGTGGCCGCCGCGCTGGACGAAGCTGGCCGAGGCGGGCGGGTTTTCGAACGCCTCCTTGGCGATGTCGAAGGTGCGCAGCGTGAAGCTCGCCTTGCCCCATTCGTTGAAACCGCCGGAGATCACGACATGGCCGTTGTCGGTGCGGTTCGCCTGGTGCAGGAACACGCCCGAGTCGAGGCCCGCCACGCGCTTGGTCTCGATCTTGCGGGTCTTGTCGTTGACCGTGACGACGTAGACGTCGTCCTTGTTCGGTGCCTGCCACTTGCCGCCGGTGTAGCGGATGCCGCCGACCGAGAGGAAGCGCACCACCGTCGTGGTCGGATCGTCGGCCGCCTTGGCGGTGCCGATCGGCGTCAGCGTCGGGAAGTACAGGCCGCCGGCATAGGAGGTGATGTCACCGCTGACGGTGTAGGAGGCGTCGAAGATGCCGTCGCCGGCGGCGGTGCTCTCGACGAAGACCTCGGCGTGCAGCCCCTCGTCGTCGCCGCCCCAGACGAGCAGCTTGCTGCCGCCGTCGGGCGTGGTGCCGAGCTGCGCGATGGCCGCGCCGGCGCGCACGGTATTGAGCGGCAGCGCCGAGCCGACCTTCACGAACGCGCCGGCGGTGCCGGCGGTCGGGTCGTAGAGGTTCGAGTTCATGTAGGTGGTCTGGTCGACGTTCGCGTTGGCCGGCCAGACCGCGCCGCCTAGGGCGACCACGTAGTCGTCCGAGAGCGCCATCAGGTTCGGGAAGACCCGCTTCACTGCGTGCTGGGTGTCCTCGGCCGCGAGGAAGGTCTCGGTGTCCACGTCGAAGATCTCGTAGGGCATGTTCACGCCGTCGCTGATCTTCCAGGTCGGCGGCCCACCAGCGCCGTCGACGGTCATCTTCTGCGCGCCGCCGACGATGAGGACGCGGTTGCTCTTCGGCAGGAAGATCGCGCTGTGCGCGGCGCGGGCGACCTTCATCCGACCCTTGTTGGCGACTTCGCGGAGCACGCCGGTGTCGACGTCGAAGATCCACGCGGAGTCCTGCGCGCCGGTGAGCTCGGTCTTGCCGTTGGCCGTGGTCGAGACGCCGAAACCGCCGGTGATCAGGACGCGGCCCTTGCCGATCGAGGTCACCGCCGGGAACAGCGTGTTGACCGCGCTGCCGGCCTCTGGGGCCAGGCAGGTGAAGGCCTCGAGCTGCATCAGCGTCATGTCGAAGGTCGAAGTCGTGTTCTTCACGATCTTCTGACCCGACCGGCGCGCCATCCAGGTCGGCTTGCCCGCGGTCTTGCCCACCAACGTGAGCTCCATGCCGCTGCCGGCGTTGACCTCGAGCGAGGTCACCGTCGGGCCCGACACCGAGGCGGGCTTGTTGTAGACGACCTTGCCGCTGTCATCGCGCACGATGAGGCTGTAGCTGTCGATGCTGGTGAACGGATTGGCGCCCGCTTGGCCGCCGCAGGTGCCGGTCAACGCGCGCACCGACACCTCGAGCGGGGCGGTGTCGACCCCCTCGTCGGCGCAGCCCGTCCACATCGCCGTGCAGGCGGCGAGCGCGAGCCATGGCCGCAGCCGATGGCGCAGCGCCTTGTACGTGTCGAACATCTTTGCAACCTCCTCGACTCGTGTCGGGACCTAGAACGGCGTGAACGCCAGCACCTTCTTCTTGCCATCGGCCTCACCGACGGTGATCGGCGGCGGATGTTGGCGCGGGTCGGTGGTCTTGATGAAGTATTTCATGCCGTCGTCGGTCTTCATCTTGCGGCAGATCGTGTACGCCGGCTCGCCGGGCTCGTTCATGTACTTGCTGACGTTGCGACGGATTCGCGGCCAATACATCTCCCGGATCTGCCGGGCGTTGCGCTGGCTCGGGAAGAGCTCGCGGAACGATTGGAAGTTCTCCTCGGTATTCTCCGCGAGCGAGAGCTGGTAGAGCCGGTAAATCACCCACTCGTCCGAATCCGGGTCCGGATCGTCGACGACCTCGTCCAAATCACACAGACCGCCCTTCTGCAGAATCTGCTTGCTGCTGAGCGTGTCCTGTTCCGGCTCGTCGGTCGTGGTGCTGCCCGCAGGGGCCGCGCCGATGCTGGTGCCCTTGCCACAGCCGGTCGCGAACAGCGCAACGCTCGACAGCACGACCAGGAGCAGTACCCCGAATCGGAACGGACGGCGTGGGTCGGAGCGGACGTTCATGGCTCTCCTGGGACCGTTGCGGACCTCGTCGCGGCGCGATGGTAGCGGAGCGGCGGTCTGGTGCAAAGCGCCCCGGGAAGGACGCGCTGCGTCATGATTTGCCGCGCGCGTCTCCGCTGGTATATCGTGTCGCGCCCATGCGCCACCGCGCGCTCAACTGAGGAGCCCATGTCCGGGCAGACCCAACAGACCAATCTCGTTGGCCGCACCCTGGCCGGGCGATATCGCCTCGTCTCTCTTTTGGGCGCTGGCGGCATGGGCAGCGTCTACAAGGGTCACGACTCCCAGATGAGCGACCGCGTCGTGGCGGTGAAGGTGCTCGCGCCACACCTCGTCAGCGACGAGAAGCAGGTGCTGCGCTTCGAGCAGGAGGCGCGCGCCGCCAACCAGCTCCGTCACCCGAACACGATCAGTGTCCTCGATTTCGGCCGCGATCCCGATGGCCACATCTTCATGGTCATCGAGTTCCTCACCGGCGAGACGCTCACGGGCATCCTGCGCCGCGGGCGCATGGACATCTCCCGCGTGCTCTACATCTTCCGGCAGATCTGCAAGTCACTCGCCGAGGCCCACAGCAAGGGCATCGTCCACCGTGACCTCAAGCCGGACAACATCTTCGTGTGTGAGATCTATGGCGAATCCGACTTCGTCAAGGTCATCGACTTCGGCATCGCCAAGTTCCTCGAGGAAGAGGGCAACCAACTCACGCAGGCCGGCAAGATGTTCGGCACACCGCGCTACCTCTCGCCCGAACAGGCGCAGGGCAAGCGGCTCGATGCGCGCAGCGACCTCTACACCCTCGGCGTGATGCTCTTCGAGTGCATCACCGGGCGTCCGCCCTTCGTCGCCGACGAGGCCATCGCCGTCGCGATCAAGCACGTGCAGGAGGCCCCGCCGAAGATGGAGGAGGTCGCTGCAGACGTGTACGTGCCACGCGAGGTCGATCTTCTGGTCTTCAAGCTGCTCGCGAAGAAGGCCGACGACCGCTACCAGAGCGCCGAAGAGGTGGTCCGTGCCATCGACGACGCGCTCGTCGCCCTGCAACGTTCGGGCATGGGCCTACCGGTCGGCAGCTACACGCCGCACGCGGCGCTGACGCCGGCACGACCGCAGACGATCCCGCCGCCGTCTTCGGACGACGAGGCCACCCGCGCGCTCGATTCGCTCAGCGATTTCGGTTCGGACGACGACGCGACCCGCGCGCTCGACGCGCTCTCCGGCGATGACGACGCCACTCGAGCGATGGATTTGCCGTCGCCGGGCGTGGCCGCCGGCGGTGAGGCGACCGTCGCTCTCGACACCGCAGACGCCCTGCGCGGCCTCGAGAAGGCACGTGCGCAGGCCGCTGCCAAGGCGCCGCCGGCCGCGGCAGCCAAGCCGGCGTCGAGCGGCGGCAATGGCAAGATCATCGGGATCGCGGTCGGCGTGCTGTTGCTGGTCGGCGGCGGTGTCGCCGCGATGCAGCTCGGCAAGTCGCCCGAGAAGCCGCAACAGGCGGTTGTCAGCGCCGCCGAGGCCGAGCGCCGCGCCGCTGCGGCCGCCCGGATCGCGGCGGAAGAGGCGGCCGAGAAGGCGGCCGCAGAGGCCACGCGCAAGGCCGAGGAAGCCGCCAAGAAGGCCGCCGCCGAGGTTGCCGCGCTCGCCAAGAAGCAGAACGCCGCGCACAAGCTGACGATCGACACGACGCCGCCCGGCGCGACGGTGTTGCTCGACAACACGCCGGTCGGCAAGACGCCCTTCGAGCTCAAGCTCAAGGCCGAGGATCCCGATCGGATCTACACGCTCAAACTCGACGGCTATGACGACTACCCGGTGACGGTCAAGAGTCGTACACTGGTCGAGGCGCGGATCGATCGGCTGCCGGTCGAGCTCAAGCAGAAGGAGGCTCCGAAGCCCGTGGCGAAGCCGGCTACGGGAGGCGGGGCCAAGCCGAAGAAGAAGCTCGATTGGGGCTTCTAGGCCGGAGGGCAGGGTGAAGGGGCTCCGCAACGCTCGCATCGCACTGCGTACCGCGCTCGCGCTGGTCGCCGCCCTCGGCCTGTTCGCGGTGGCGCCGGCCTACGCCGAGCAGGACCCCGTCAAGGCCAACAAGCTCTTTACCGAGGCGCGCGAAAAGCTCAAGGACGACGATCGCGAGGGAGCGCTCGAGCTGCTCGACCAGGCCGAGAACTACTTCGCGCACCCGGCGATTCTCCTGCTCAAGGCCAAAACCCAGCGCGAGCTCGGCCTGCTCGAGGCGGCCGACGGTACGTTGGACCGCGTCGAGGCCGGCAAGCTCCCACGTCCGCTGCGCAAGGTGCACTCGGAGGAGCGCGCCGAGATCGAGAAGGCGCGCACCGTCATGGGGCGGCTGATCGTGCGGGTCACGCCTGCCGATGCGCTCGTCGTCGTCGACAAGCACGAGCACCGCGGTGGCTACGATCGCTGGCGTCCCCCGGGCGACACGAAGGTCGAGGTCATCGCCCCGGGCCATCAGCCGACCGTGCGCACGGCGACCATCGCCGCGGCGGGCAAGGTCGAGCTCGAGGTCGCGTTGGCACCGCTGCGTGGGGCGATTCGCGTCACCGTGCCCGGCGGTCTGAAGGGTGTCGATGTGTTGCTCGACGGCAAGACGGTCGAGATCGAAGAGGCCCGGCGCGCCGGCGAGGTGCACCGCGTCGAGACCGGCCTCGGCAAGCACGAGGTCGTCTGCCGGCGTGGACAGCGCGAGGTCGGTCGCGTCGTCGAAGTCGCTTTCGGTAGCGAGGTGCACGTCCGCTGCGACGGCATCGAGCCCAAGGCCGACGTCGCTCGCTTGGGCCTGGGTTGGGGCGGCGTGGCGGCGGGCGCCGCGCTCGCGACCTACGGCGTGTGGGGTATCCAGTCCTACTTCGCCGACCAGGAGAAGGCGCAGCGCGACGGCCTCATCGTCGACTCGAACAAGCACTATGGCGGTGCGGCCTATCTCGTCTCCGGCCTGGCCGTGGGTCTGGCGAGCTACTGGCTGTTGTTGCGCGAGCCCGGCGAGCCCGAGGCGAGCACCACCGCTGCGCTCGAGCCCGGCGGCTCGTCCGACCACGGTTTCGCCGCGGCCCTCGCCCCGCCCCGCTGATCCGCTCGATGCAACGACGTACGCTGCCCGACGCGCCGGAGCACGAGGCGTTGTGCCGTCGCTGCGGAATCTCCTGTCATCTCGCCATTCCGGTTTCGGGCATCCCGGTGGTGGTGCCGGGGCTGCACTGTGGCTTCCTGCGGGTCGAAGGCGGCGGACGATACGGCTGCAGCGTCTACGCCGAGCGCTTCGAGCGCGCGCCGTGGTGTCACCACACGGCCGAAGCCGGGCCGCTTGGGTATCTCGCGCGCGACTGCCCCTACGCGCTCGCGTCGGGTTGGCGCGCTGGCAAGATCGTGCCGGGGCGCCGCGCATTCGCGGAAAAGTGGCCGTTGTTGCGGGCGGAGATTGCGCGGACGGGCGTGCCGGATTGGATCGACGGAGACGCCTTCCTGCGCGCGCTGCACGGCACGCTCGGTGAGCCGGCCGCCACGCTCACGGCGTGGCAGGGACAGCCGGGGCGCCTGCGGGTCCAGTTCGGAGGGGACGATGACCGAGCCGAGTAGCCTGCGGCGGATCGCCCTCGCAGCGATGGCGCTGAGCATCGGCTCGGCCGCTGCCGGCTGCGCAGACGTGATGCACTTCTTGGTGCCGCCGCCCTCCCACACCGCCGAGAGCGGCGCCGAGCGACTCGCGCCTGATCTGGTTTTGGAGCACGTCCGTCTCGCCGACGAAGCGACGGTCGTCTCGGTGGCGATTCGTGCGGGGCGTATCGCCAAGATCGCGCCGTCGGCTGCGATAGGGCGCCTCTCGGCGCGGACACGGCGACTCGAACTCGGCGGCGCGCGACTCGATGTCCCGCTCGCCGATGCGCACGTCCACCTCGCCGGCACGGCGTTGCTGGCCGATGCGCTCGACGCTCGCGACCTCGCCGACGCAGCTGGTGTCTGTGCTCGCCTCGCCGCCGGGCCACGCCAGTTCGACGGCGATTGGCTCTGGGTGGTCGGATTGCGGCGGGACGTGCTCCTCAGCCTGAGCGCGACGGACCTACACGCCTGTGCGCCGGACGTCGCGGCGGTGTTTTCGTCTCCCGATGGTCATGGCTTGCTCCTGACCCGCGCAGCGCTCGCGCTGCTCCCCGAGGCGATACGCGGCCTCGCGGATGGCGACG